>JAZKDA010000116.1:74536-75577 GCA_040387815.1 Pseudomonadota bacterium
GGGGACCCGTTCAGGCGCCCTGCGGTGCCGGGTTGACCACCGGCGCACCGCCGGAGGAGTCGCCACCCGAGGGCGGTGTGCGCGGCGTGAAGTCCTTGGGCGGACGCGGGGCCTTGCCAGCCATGATGTCGTCGAGTTGCTCGGAGTCGATGGTTTCCCATTCGAGCAGGGCCTTGGCCATCGCGTGCATCTTGTCCTGGTTTTCCTCGATCAGCTTGCGTGCCAGGTTGTACTGGTCGTCGATGATGCGGCGCACCTCGGCGTCGACCTTCTGCATGGTCTGCTCGCTCATGTTGGTGGTCTTGGTGACCGAGCGGCCCAGGAACACTTCACCCTCGTTCTCGGCGTAGACCATCGGGCCCAGCGCATCCGTCATGCCGTAGCGGGTGACCATATCGCGAGCGATGGACGTGGCACGCTCGAAGTCGTTGCTGGCGCCGGTGGTCATCTGGTTCATGAACACTTCTTCGGCAATGCGGCCACCGAACAGCATGCTGATCTGGTTGAGCATGTACTCGCGGTCGTAGCTGTAGCGGTCTTGCGCCGGCAGGCTCATGGTCACGCCCAGGGCGCGGCCGCGCGGGATGATGGTGACCTTGTGCACCGGGTCGCACTTGGGCAGCAGCTTGCCGATGAGGGCGTGGCCGGACTCGTGGTAGGCCGTGTTGCGGCGCTCTTCCTCGGGCATGACCATGCTCTTGCGCTCGGGGCCCATGAAGATCTTGTCCTTGGCCTTCTCGAAGTCCTGCATCTCGACCACGCGGGCGCTGCGGCGCGCAGCCATCAGCGCGGCCTCGTTGCACAGGTTGGCCAGGTCGGCGCCGGACATGCCGGGCGTGCCACGGGCGATGATGCTCGGGTTGACGTCGGTGCCGATCGGGATCTTGCGCATGTGCACGTTGAGAATCTGCTCGCGGCCGCGGATGTCGGGCAGCTGCACATACACCTGGCGGTCGAAGCGGCCCGGGCGCAGCAGGGCGGCGTCCAGGATGTCGGGGCGGTTGGTGGCGGCCACCACGATCACGCCCAGGTTGGTCTCGA
>JAZKDA010000117.1:0-3472 GCA_040387815.1 Pseudomonadota bacterium
CCAGCGGCAGGCCGGCCAGGGTGCGCACCTGCAGCTCGAATTGCGAGATGTCGCTGGCGTCCAGGCTCCAGTGGCCGCTGTTGTGCGGGCGTGGCGCCATCTCATTGACCACCAGCGAGCCGTCTTGCAGCACGAAAAATTCGACGCACAGCACGCCCACGTAACCCAGGCCTTGCGCGATGGCGCGGGCGGCCTCGGTGGCCTGGGCGGCGCGCTCGGGCGGCAGCACGCCATCGAACACTTGGGTGACCGCCAGAATGCCGGCGCGGTGCAGGTTGCGCTGGGGTGGCAGCTCGACCATGTGGCCGTCCGCGCCGCGCGCCAACACCACCGAGCATTCGAAGGCGAGCGGCAGGCGCTGCTCAAGCACGCAGGGCACGCGGCTCATGCCCTCCCAGGCGGCGGCCAGCTCGGCGGCGCTGTGCACGGTGGCCTGGCCCTTGCCGTCGTAGCCCAGACGCGCGGTCTTGAGGATGCCCGGGAAGAGCGAGGCGGGCACGGCCCGCAGCTGCTCGGGCGTCTCGATCACCGCATGGGGCGCGCAGGGCACGCCGCAGCGGGTGAAGTGGGCCTTTTCGCGGATGCGGTCCTGGGCGATGGCCACGGCCTCGCCGCTGGGCGCCACTGGCCGGTGCACGGCCAACTGGTCGAGCGCCTGCGCCGGCACGTTCTCGAACTCGGTGGTGATGGCGTCGGCCACCCGCGCCAGCTCGGCCAGGCCCTTGGTGTCGAGGTAGTCGGCATGGATGTGCCGATGGCTCACCCGTCCGGCGGGGCTGGCGGAATCCGGGTCGAGCACGGCGGTGGAATAACCCATGCATTGGGCGGCGTGCACGAACATGCGGCCCAGCTGGCCGCCGCCCAGAACGCCCAGGGTCGCGCCAGGCAGCAATACGGGGCGGGATGAAACACTCATGCGGCGGGCGGCAACGTGGTGGCGCGGGCCGCCTCGGTCTGCCGGGCGCGGAAGGCGTCCAGCCGCGCCCGCAGGGCCGCATCGGCGGTGGCGAGCATGGCGACGGCGAACAGGGCGGCATTGGCTGCGCCGGCGGGGCCAATGGCGAAGGTGGCCACCGGGATGCCTTTGGGCATCTGCACGATGCTGTGCAGCGAATCGACCCCTGACAGGTGCTTGCTGGCCACTGGCACGCCCAGCACCGGCACGGTGGTCTTGGCCGCCAGCATGCCCGGCAGGTGGGCCGCGCCGCCGGCACCGGCGATGATGGCCAGCAGGCCCCGCCCGGCGGCGGCCTCGGCATAGGCGAACATGTCGTCGGGCATCCGGTGGGCCGAGACCACGCGGGCTTCATGTGCGACGCCGAATTCCTGGAGAATCGCGACTGCGTGTTGCATCGTGTCCCAGTCGCTGCCGGAACCCATCACCACGCCAACCTGAACCATGCTCATGCCTGCGCCCAAAAGGTATGAATTTTAAGTTGCAACCCCGAACGAGCCCGAATGATCGACGTTACCCTGGAAAACTTTGAGACCGAGGTCATCGCCGCCTCCATGGAAATCCCCGTGCTGGTGGACTTCTGGGCCCCCTGGTGCGGGCCCTGCAAGGTGATCGGACCGCTGCTGGAAAAACTGGAGCTGGCCTACGAGGGCCGCTTCAAGCTGGTCAAGATCGACTCCGACCAGGAGCAGCAGCTGGCCAGCGCCTTCGGCATCCGCAGCATTCCCACCTGCATCCTGCTCAAGAACGGCCAGCCGGTGGACGGCTTCATGGGCGCGCTGCCCGAGGGCAAACTGCGGGAGTTCCTCGACAAGCACCTGCCGCCGGCCGAGGAGGCGCCACAGGAAGTGGAGGCCGATGAGCCGCCGCCGCCCGCAGCCGGCAGCGACGAGCATTTCAAGCAGCTCGAGCACGCTGTGGCGGCCGACCCGGCCAACGACGATGCCCGCTTCAGCTTTGTCAAGGCCTTGCTGCTGGACGGCCGCATCGACGACGCCAAGGTGGCCTTCGCACCGGTCATCAACAAGACCACCCTGGTGCGCCGCTTCGACTCGCTGGCCCGCCTGATCGAGGCGATCGACTTCGCGCAGACCCACCCCAAGGGCCTGGAAGCGCTGGTCCAGCTGGATTCGCGCATCGGCGCCAACAAGCGCGACTTCGAGGCCCGCTTCGACCGCGCGCGCCTGCTGCTGGCCCACCAGAAGTGGACCGAGGCGATGGACGAGCTGCTGGAAATCCTGATGCGCGACAAGGCCTGGAACCAGGACCTGGCGCGCAAGACCTACATCGCCATCCTGGACCTGATCGAGCCGGCCAAGCCCAAGGTGGCCGACGGGCAGATCCCGCCGGACGACCCGCTGGTGGCCACCTACCGCCGCCGGCTGTCGAGCGTGGTGCTCAGCTGATCGGCCTGATCAGCCCGTGAGGCGTTCCAAGGCCTCACGGTACTTGGCCGCCGTCTTCAGGATGACGTCCTGCGGCAGGCGCGGCGCAGGTGGCGTCTTGTCCCAGGGCTGGCCGTTGATGCGCACCTGCTCGAGCCAGTCGCGCACGAACTGCTTGTCGTAGCTGGGCGGGTTCTCGCCCCGGCTGGCCGCCTCCTCGTAGCCCTCGACCGGCCAGTAGCGCGACGAATCGGGCGTGAGCACCTCGTCCATCAGCACCAGCTCGCCGCGCTCGTCCAGGCCGAACTCGAATTTGGTGTCGGCGATGATCAGGCCCTTGGTCAGCGCGATGGCGGCTGCCTCGCGGTACAGCGCCAGGCTGATGTCGCGGATCTTGCCGGCCAGCTCGGGCCCGATCATCAGGGCCGTGCGCTCGAAGCTGATGTTCTCGTCGTGCTCGCCGGCGGCCGCCTTGGCCGCCGGGGTGTAGATCGGCTCGGGCAGGCGCGCGGAGTTGCGCAGGCCCGGCGGCAGCTTGACGCCGCAGACCGACTGGCTTTGCTGGTACTCCTTCCAGCCGCTGCCGGCCAGATAACCACGCACCACCGCCTCGACCATGATCGGCTTGAGCCGCTTGACCAGCATGGAGCGGCCCGCCACCTGCGCCACCTCGGCCGAAGTCACCACGCTTTCGGCCAGTTCGCCGGTCAGGTGGTTGGGACACAGGTGGCCGAGCTTGCCGAACCAGAACAGCGCCATCTGCGTCAGAAGCACGCCCTTGCCGGGAATGGGTTCGCCCATGATCACGTCGAAGGCGGACAGCCGGTCGGAGGCGACCATCAGGATGCGGTCGTTGCCGACGGCGTAGTTGTCGCGCACCTTGCCGCGCGCGAGCAGCGGCAGCGACGTCAGCGAGGAGGTGTGCAGGGCGGTGTTCACTGCACCACTTGCGCCAGCTCGCCCTTGGCGTACTTCTGGGCCACCACCTGCAGGCTCTGGCCCTTGATCCTGGCGCCCTGGCCTTCGCAGCCGAACTCGATGTAGCGCTGCTTGCAGATCTGCCTGGCGGCCTCGCGCGCGGGCTTGAGCCACTCGCGGGCGTCGAACTTCTCGGGGTTCTCGGCCAGGAACT
>JAZKDA010000118.1:0-2821 GCA_040387815.1 Pseudomonadota bacterium
GCGCCGCAGCCCGCGCAGAAAACCCTGGCCGCGCTGCCGACGCGCGTGCAGAACCTGGTCGAGGTCGCGCCCGTGCTGCAGGGCCTGCGCGACATCTGGAAGACGCCCGACAACCGCCAAGGCGACGAGCCGCTGTCGATGACGCTGGGCCTGTACCAGGGCGACAAGCTCGATGCCGCCGCCATGCTCACGCACCAGCGCGCGCTCAACGACGCCTTCCTGCCGCAGATCGCCAAGCGCATCGAGGACCAGCTGCGCACCGCGCAGAAGGACAACCTCGAGTTCACGTACGAGGCCCTGAAGAGCTACTTGATGCTCTACCAGCCCGATCGCTTCGATCCCGAGGCGCTGAAGGCCTGGATCACGCTCGACTGGGCGCGCAACCTCGACCGCGGCATTCCCGAAGACCAGCGCAAGGCGCTCGAAGACCAGCTCGACGTGCTCATCGCCCAGGGACCGCCGCGCTCGCCGCTGAAGATGGACGAGAACCTGGTGCGCAGCGTGCGCGCCGTGCTCGCGAGCTACCCGCTGGAGCAGCGCGTGTTCAGCCGCCTCAAGCGCCAGCGCGCCACCAAGGACATTCCGGGCTTCAGCGTCGCGCAGGCCACCGGCCCGTCGGGCCCGCTGGTGTTCGAGCGCATCAGCGGCAAGCCGCTGAGCGAGGGCGTGCCGGGCATGTTCACTTATGACGGGTACCACAAGCGCTTCCAGAACGAGGTCGTGGTGCTCACCGGCCTGTTGGCCGCCGAAGACCCGTGGGTGCTCGGCCAGGACCGCAACGCCAGCGAGCGCCTGCGCGATGTCGCGGCACTCGGCGCGCTCACCGACCGCGTGCGGCGCCTCTACCTCGAGGAGTACGTCAAGCAGTGGGAGGCGCTGTTGGCCGACGTGCGGTTGATCCGTGTCAGCGGCCTGGAGAAGAACATCGAGACCGCGCGCATCTTGTCGGGCGTCGATTCGCCGCTCGCGAATTTCCTGCGTGCAGTGGTCAAGCAGACCACGCTGATCCCCGCGGCCGATGCCAACAAGGACGTCGTCAGCAAGGCCACCGAGACCGTGCGCAACACGCGCAAGGGATTGGAAGACCTGTTCGGCAGCGACCCCGGCAAGCAGGTGGCGCCGGGCAAGCGCATCGAGAGCATCGTGGACGATCGCTTTGAATCGCTGCGCCGCCTTGTCACCGCGGGCGGCCCGAACCAGCCCGCGCCGATCGACGATGCGCTCAAGCTTTTCAACGAGGTGTACGTGTACCTCAACGCCGTCGACACGGCCGTGAAGGGCCGCACCTCGCCGCCGCCCGGCGACGTGGCCGGCAAGCTCAAATCGGACGCGGGCCGTCTGCCCGAGCCGGTGCGCAGCATGATCGAGAACCTGAGCCAAACCGGCGCCACCCAGGCGCAGGTGGCCGAGCGCGGCAACCTGAGCCAGGACCTGCGCCCCGTGACCGAGTTCTGCAGTCGCGCCATCGCGGGCCGCTACCCGTTCGTGCAAAGCAGCAAGCGCGACGTGCTGCCCGAAGACTTCGGCCAGATGTTCGGCGCCGGCGGCCTGATGGACGACTTCTTCCAGAAGCGCCTGGCCGCGCTGGTCGACACCAGCACGCGGCCGTGGCGCTACAAGCCCGTGGCCGAGCGCGGCGCCGTCACCACGCAGGCGCTGGCTCAGTTCGAACGCGCGGCGCGCATCAAGGACATCTTCTTCCGCGGCGGCGGGCGCGGGCCGTCGATGCGGCTGGACTTCAAGCCGGTGGAGATGGACGCGGGCATCACGCAGTTCATCCTCGATGTGGACGGGCAGCTTGTGAAGTACGCGCACGGGCCGGTGGTGCCGATGGCGGTGCAGTGGCCGGGGCCGAAGGGGAGCAATCAGGTGCGCGTTCAAGTGAGTCCGCCGTCGACCACCGGGAGTTCGGGGTCGGCGATGGATGGGCCTTGGGCTTTGTTCCGCACGCTGGATGACGGGCAGCTGGAAGCTGGCGACGCGCCGGAGAAGTTTTTTATCACCTTCCAGGTGGGGGCGCGGAAGACGCGGTTCGAGGTGACGACGAACAGCGTGCAGCATCCGATTCGGTTGAAGGAGTTGCGGGAGTTTTCTTGTCCGGAGGGGTTGTGAGCTTGGCCTCTTCTTCATCCTCTCTCTTTGTTTCCGATGAACTTCCTGGATGGTTCGGGAAGTTGCCGGGGATGGGGGACTTTGCGCATCGGCGGTTGCCGGAGTCGTTTCGCTCGGTGTGGGACCCGTGGTTGCAGCGCGGGCTCGCTCGGTTGCGGGATCGGCATGCGGATTGGACTGCTCACTACCTGGAGGCGCCTGTGTGGTGCTTTGCGCTGGGGGCGCAGGTGGTGGGGGAGCGGGCGTGGATGGGGGTGTTGATGCCTTCGGTGGATGGGGTGGGGCGGTACTTTCCGTTCACTCTGGCTGTTGAATTGGATGAAGGCGTTGCTTCTGGTGTTCTGAGTGGGGAGGCGCTTGCTGCTGCGTTGCGGTGGTGGGCGTTGGGGACGCGGGCTGTGTTGGAAGGGCTTGAGAGTGATCTGGATGCGTTGCGGTTTGATGCGGCGCTCGGGCGGCTGTTCGTCAGTGCTGCTGATGAGCCTTCCGTTGATGACCGGTCGCTGGAGTTGCCGCTGGCGGGGGCTTCGCTTTGGATGGAGACGCCTGGGGTGGAAGGCGGGGTTCGGATGTTGGCTACGGGGCTGCCTCGGGATGTGCAGTTCGACGCGCTGTTTCTTGGGGGTGGGGAATGAGGGCGGTGCTTTCTCTTTTTTCCCGAGGCCGGGAGTTCCGCCCGGCGGCGGACTTACTTTCTTTTGCTTCGCCA
>JAZKDA010000119.1:0-6669 GCA_040387815.1 Pseudomonadota bacterium
CCGGTGGTGCCGACCACGCCAATGCAGTCGGTGCCTTCGGCGATGTGCCAGTCGATCAGTTTTCGCAGGCCCGCATAGTCCACGCTGCCGTCGTCTTGCATGGGGGTGGCCAGGGCCACGATGCTGCCGGAAATGGGGGTCATGGAAAGGGTAGGCGATCGGAAAACAACCATTCTACCCAGCCGCCGCAGCCCGGCCCAGGCTGATGGCAAGCTTGCGCGGCGGCCGCCGGGTGGAACGCCGCGAGCACGCGCGCCACGAACGAAGCCAATTCCACTATTGAGCCAGCTCGATCATGCAAGGCCCCACCGCATACACCCCGCGCCTCGAAATCTCCCGTTTGTGGGACAAGGCGGACGGCAAGCTTGAAAAGGCCGGCGTCATGTTTCTGGGCCTCGTCGGTACGCCCCTGCATGTGCTGGATGTCTTGGCCTGCGGCGTGGCCGCCTGCCGTGGCCGCCCCTTGTTGTCCCGGGGCGTGGCCATCGCGGACGCCAGCCAAGTGGCGCGTACCGACCGGGATCGCAAGCATGTGAGTTCGTCGGATGACAAGCATTCGGATTCCGAGCGAATGTCGCTAGAAGTGATCAGGACATGGGTGGTGGAGCCTCGGGAGATCTCGGCGCCACCCATCCGACCGGCAACCTATTCTTGGAGATCGGTGCTGACGCAGGGGTGCGATCCGCGCATCGCCGCGCAGCGGGTTGCCAAGTGCATCCTGCCCTCGCTGCAATCAACGGGCCGGCTGTTGCCGGACGAAGTCGACAACAACTTCTTTCGGTCGATCGATGCGCCCGATGTCGGCTGGTCTCCCGAACAGAAGGTGAAGGCGGGTGCCCGTCTGGTTCAATGCCTGGTCGTTGGCGGCTCGCGCGTCGCCGAGGCACTCGAGTTTGTGCTGCGCATCATGTTTCCGCCCGCCTTTATTCACAACAGCGCGATGGCCTTCAACCTCAATTCGCGAGTGCATGACCGCGAATTGATGGGTACGCTGCTGTGCGATCTCGTGATGGCCGTCGGCGGGCAGGCGCGCATCGATGAGTATGCGGCGGATGTGCTCATGCGCGGCAAATTTCCCGGCTGGGACGTCGTGAGTCCGCATGTACGCGCCCGTGCACTCGGCGAACTTGGCTCTTACTCAAAGGCAACCCATGCGCGCGCGGTGGGAACGGATGGGAAGACCGCAAACGGTGCGCCTTTCGCGCTGGATCGGCTAGCCGCCGATCTGGGTGGCGTCCTGATCACGCCCGCCAACAGAAAGGTCGTGTACAGCGAACTGCTCAAACTTGCACCGACGCTGGAACGGGCGGAGTTTGACGTCTTGACCCGCGGCCTCCTGCGGGCGTTGACGGGAGATCCTGAACGGGGGGAGCCGGCGGCAACACTCAGCCGCAAGGAGTTTCGGCGGCTCGCGCTCGACCACCTTGACGCCTTGCGAGAGCATGTGGACACCTGCACCTATGCGGAGTTGCCCAAGGATCGGTCGGACATCCTGCTTCGCGCGGTTTCGGCGGCGAAGAGAGAGCTGGATATGGGCTGGTACCGTCCACATGACGACGGCTGAGGACGCGCAGTCAGGCGTTCAGCGCAAATCGCGTGGCCGCGCGCGCGTTCGGTGTCCGTACCGCCGCAATGCGCTGCACGAATCGATCGGGCGCGGCCAGAAAACCATCCTCATAGGCCACGATGCGCAGCCCGGCACAGGCGTCCAGCAACTCGCCCGGCCGCAACAGGAAATCGGGCCGTGACGGCTTGCCCACCGTCTCGTTGCCGGCGGCGAAGGTTTCATAGATCAACACGCCGCCGGGCTCGACACTGCACACGATCGCCGGCAGCAGGGCGCGCCACAGGTAGTTGGTGACGACCACGCCGCCGAAGCGCCGCCCCTCGAACGGCCAGGGCCCGTTCTCGATGTCGGCCTGCACCACCTGGCCCAGGCCCTGCGCGGCGGCGAGTGCGGCCGGGTCGCGGTCGACGCCCGTCACCGGGTGGCCGCGCGACGCGAACCAGCGCAGGTGCCGTCCCGCGCCGCAGGCCACGTCGAGCACGGGCTGGCCGGCCGGCACCAGGTGGCTCCAGCGGCGCACCCAGGGGGAGGCCTCTTCGGTGCCGTGCATGGTGTGCGGCTTCAGTTGAAGCAGGCCCACACCAGATCGGACACGGCCACGAGGATGGTGGGGCGGGTGTACAAGGCGAACACGCCCGCCAGCACCACGACCGCAGCCGCCCAGATGGCCGCCTGGCGTGTACGCGGGCTCATGCGACCCCCACGGTCATGCTCCCTGCGCCAGCGGCTGCCGCTGGATGGGAGTTTCACGCACCGGCAGGTTGACCAGCGCCGCGAACACGCCCAGGGCGATGGCGATGTACCAGACGATGTCGTAGCTGCCCGTGCGGTCGTACAGCAGGCCGCCCAGCCACACGCCCATGAACGAGCCCATCTGGTGGCTGAAGAACACCATGCCGCTGAGCATGGACATATGGGCCACGCCGAAGATCTGCGCCAGCACGGCGTTGGTCGGCGGCACGGTCGACAGCCACAGCAGGCCGATCACGGCCGAGAACACATACACGCTGGCCGGCGTCAGGGGCGCCATCAGGAACAGGGCGATGACCACCGAGCGGGCCAGGTAGATGAAGGCCAGGATCTTGCGCTTGGCCAGCCGCTGGCCCAGCGAGCCGGCGACGTAGGTGCCCACGACGTTGAACAGGCCGATCAACGCCAGCGAATAGCTGGCCACCTGGGGCGCCAGGCCGTGGTCCTTGAGGTAGCTGGGCATGTGGACGCCGATGAACACCACCTGGAATCCGCACACGAAGTAGCCCGCCGTCAGCAGCTGGAAGCTGCGGTAGCGGAAGGCCTCACGCACGGCCTGCACGATGGACTGGTCGCGCTTGGGTGCGGCGCCGCCGATGAAGCCCGGCTCACGCAGACCCCAGGCCAGCGGGGCGACCGCCAGCACCACGAAGGACAGCACCAGCAACGCCTGCTGCCAGCCCAGGACCGAGATCAGGAAACCTTCCGTCGGGACCATCAGGAACTGGCCGAACGAGCCCGCCGCCCCGGCCACGCCCATCGCCCACGAGCGTTTGGCCGGATCGATCTGCCGGCCGATCACGCCGTAGATGACGGCATAGGTGGTGCCTGCCTGGGCTGCGCCGATCAACACGCCGGACGTCAGCGCGAACATCAGGGCGCTGGTGGACAGGGCCATGCCGGCCAGGCCCAGCGCGTAGATCAGGGTGCCGCCGACGATGACCCGGAAGGCGCCGAAACGGTCGGCCACCATGCCGGCGAAGATACCGAAGAAGCCCCAGGCCAGGTTCTGGATGGCCATGGCAAAGGAGAAGGTCTCGCGCGACCAGCCGTTGGCCTGGGTGATCGGCTGCAGCCACAGGCCGAAGCCGTGCCGCACGCCCATCGACAAGGTGACGATGGCGGCGCCGCAGACGAGCACCTGAACCATGGAGAGACGGGGGGCGGTCGATGACATCCATCCACTGTAACCAACAGCCCCCTTCCCGCGCCGTCGCGCAGGTGTCCCATCCTTGAAAATTTCCGGGCCGATTCTTGCGCTGAACGCATCACCCCCAGCCCTGCCTGCCAGCGATGGGCTACTGGGTGGCGGTCACCGCGCTGTTGTGGTTCAAGGCGGGCGTGTGGGTGGTTTGTGGCCACGGCGCAAGCCGATCCTGTGATTTCATCCAGCCCCTGGCCGTCCTGTGTCTACAATCGCCGCTCCCATGGCAATCAAACCGTCACCCGAGTATTCAGAAGGTTCGATCCGCGTGCTCAAGGGCCTGGAGCCCGTCAAGCAGCGGCCGGGCATGTACACGCGCACCGACAACCCGCTGCACGTCATCCAGGAGGTGCTGGACAACGCCGCCGACGAAGCCCTGGCCGGCCACGGCAAGCGCATCAAGGTCACCCTGCACACCGACGGCTCAGTCAGCGTCGAGGACGACGGCCGCGGCATCCCCTTCGGCCTGCATCCCGAAGAGGGCGCCCCGGTCATCGAGCTGGTGTTCACCCGCCTGCACGCCGGCGGCAAGTTCGACAAGGGCAAGGGCGGCGCCTACAGTTTTTCCGGCGGCCTGCACGGTGTTGGGGTGTCGGTCACCAACGCGCTGTCCAAGCGGCTGGAGGTGGTGTCGCACCGCGAGGGCCAGGTGGCCCAGCTGGCGTTTTCGGGCGGCGACGTGGTCGAGCCCTTGCAACTGCGCAAGATGGCCGAGGGCGACCGCCGCCAGGGCACCAGCGTGCGCGCCTGGCCCGACCCCAAGTATTTCGAATCGAGCCAGCTGCCCATGGCCGAGTTGGCCCACCTGCTGCGCAGCAAGGCGGTGCTGATGCCCGGCGTGGCGGTGTACCTGGTCAACGAAAAGACCCGGGAGACCCAAAGCTGGCAATACAAGGGCGGCCTGCGCGACTACCTCATGCAGACCCTGCCGGGCGATCCGGTCATCCCGCTGTTCGAAGGCGAAGGCTATGCCGAGAACAACGACAACTTCGCCGAAGGCGAGGGCGCCCAATGGTGTGTGGCCTTCACCGAAGACGGCCAGCCGGTGCGCGAGAGTTACGTCAACCTCATTCCCACCAGCGCCGGCGGCACGCATGACAGCGGACTGCGCGACGGCCTCTTCAATGCCGTCAAGAGCTTCATCGAGATCCATTCGCTGCTGCCCAAGGGCGTCAAGCTGCTGCCCGAGGACGTGTTTGCCCGCGCCAGCTACGTGCTGTCGGCCAAGGTGCTTGATCCGCAATTCCAGGGCCAGATCAAGGAGCGGCTGAACTCGCGCGATGCCGTGCGCCTGGTGTCCAGCTTCGTGCGCCCGGCGCTCGAGCTGTGGCTCAACCAGCATGTCGAATACGGCAAGAAGCTGGCCGACCTCGCCATCAAGGCCGCCCAGACCCGCCAGCGCGCGGGCCAGAAGGTGGAAAAGCGCAAAGGCTCGGGCGTGGCCGTGCTGCCGGGCAAGCTGACCGATTGCGAAAGCAAGGACATCAGCCACAACGAGGTTTTTTTGGTCGAGGGCGATTCGGCCGGCGGCAGCGCCAAGATGGGCCGCGACAAGGAATGCCAGGCCGTGCTGCCCTTGCGCGGCAAGGTGCTCAACACCTGGGAGGTCGAGCGCGACCGGCTGTTTGCCAACACCGAGATCCACGACATCGCCGTGGCCATCGGCGTCGACCCGCACGGCCCCAACGACACGCCCGACCTGTCGGGCCTGCGTTACGGCAAGGTCTGCATCCTGTCCGACGCCGACGTCGACGGCTCGCATATCCAGGTGCTGCTGCTCACCTTGTTCTTCCGGCACTTTCCCAAGCTGATCGACGCGGGCCATGTGTATGTGGCGCGCCCGCCGCTGTTTCGGGTCGACGCGCCGGCCCGTGGCAAGAAGCCCGCCAGCAAGAACTACGCGCTCGACGAGGGCGAGCTCACCGCCATCCTCGACAAGCTGCGCAAGGAAGGCGTGCGCGAGGGCGCCTGGAGCATCAGCCGCTTCAAGGGCCTGGGCGAGATGAGCGCCGAGCAGCTGTGGGAGACCACGCTCAACCCCGACACCCGCCGCCTACTGCCGATCAAGCTGGGCAGGTTCGACTTCGCCGGCACCGAAGGCCTGATCACCAAGCTGATGGGCAAGGGCGAAGCCGCCGCGCGCCGTGAACTCATGGAACTGCACGGCGACTCCGTCGAAATCGACGTCTGACCCCCATGAAGCGCTCCACCATCGCCCGCGCCGCCTGCGCCTTGCTCTTGACAGCACTGGCCTTGGGCGCGCGTGCCGATGTCTGGGGCTATGTCGACGCGCGTGGCGTGGCTCACTTTGCCGCCGAGCGGCTTGACGAGCGGTATGAGCTCTTCTTTCGTGGCGGACAGGCCTTTGACACCCGGCGCGACATGCCGGCCCCGTCAGCCTCGCCGCCCGCGTTGACTGCACCGCCCGCCGTGCAGGCCGCACCTGCGGAGCCGAGCAAGCTGCACCTGTTCTTCGAGGTGTCGCCCCGCTACAAGCAGGTGCGCCACCAGCTGCGCGAAGCCGCTGGCGCCCATGGTGTCGACTTCGACCTGCTGCGGGCCGTGATCTCGGCCGAGTCGGGTTTCGATCCGCAGGCCGTCTCGCCCAAGGGCGCCATCGGCCTCATGCAGGTGATGCCGGCCACTGCGCAGCGCTGGGGCCTGGCGGGCGACGCCCGCACGCCGCTGGAAAAAAAGCTCACCGACACCCGCACCAATCTGCGCATCGGCACGCGCTACCTGCGCCACCTGATCGACCTGTTTCCCGGCCAGCTCGACCTCGCCGTGGCGGCTTACAACGCGGGCGAGGGCGCGGTGCAACGCGCCGGAAACCGCATTCCCAACTTTCGCGAAACCCAGGCTTATGTGAAGACCGTGCTGCAGCTGTACGCGCAGCTCAAGCCACCTGCGGCTGTCACCGCCGCGGCGTCCCCGGCACCGAGCACGGCCACTCTCGGCGCCGGTGCGCCGCCCCGGCGCGTTCGCATGGAACTGCCGGGCGTTCCCGCCGGCGGTGCCATCGGGCGCGGCAACATGCCGCCGTCCGACCAGCGCTGGATCCGTCGCACCTTCTGGCCGCGCGTGCGGGCCACCCCGTTCCCCTCGCGGCTCACCCGCGAGTCCGTCGAGGACGCCAAGGAGCGCGCCG
>JAZKDA010000119.1:6679-7100 GCA_040387815.1 Pseudomonadota bacterium
GCGCGATCGCCGCCATTGCCGCCGTCGCCGTGAACGCCGCGCCGGCCGCGGACGCCACGAACAACCATACCGATTGACATGGATCAGGACCTTCTCAGCGTGGCCGCCGGCGACGGCGGCGACGACGATCAACTCGACCTGGGCACCTATGCCCAGCGCGCCTACCTCGAATACGCGCTCAGCGTGGTCAAGGGCCGGGCCTTGCCCGACGTGGCCGACGGCCAGAAGCCGGTGCAGCGGCGCATCCTGTACTCGATGTCGCGCATGGGCCTGGGCTTTTCCGGCACCGGCGGCGCCAAGCCGGTCAAGAGCGCCCGGGTGGTGGGCGACGTGCTGGGCCGCTTTCATCCGCACGGCGACCAGGCCGCCTATGACGCGCTGGTGCGCATGGCGCAGGATTTTTCACAGCGCTATCCGCTGA
>JAZKDA010000120.1:0-2788 GCA_040387815.1 Pseudomonadota bacterium
TGTACTTCGGCGTGCTGTTCATCATGAACAACGCCATCGGCCTGATCACGCCGCCTGTGGGCACCGTGCTCAACACCGTGGCCGGCGTGGGCCGGCTCAAGATGGACGAGGTCACCCGCGGCGTCATGCCTTTCATGCTCGCCCAGTTCGCCCTCATGTTCCTGATGGTCCTGTTCCCCCAGATCGTCATGGTGCCGGCCCGCTGGCTGGCCAATTGACACCCTTTCACCCCACCCCCTTTTCCCGAAACCTCAAAGGAGACAACCCCATGAAACGCCTCTTCATCAAGACCATCCTGGCCGCCGCCGCCCTCGCCGTCGCCGGTGGCGCCATGGCCCAGGACATCAAGGAGCGCACCCTCAAGGTGGGCCTGCAAAACCCCAAGGGCCACCCCCTGGTGACCGGGGCCGAGAAGTTCGCCGAGATCGTGACGGCCAAGTCGGGCGGCAAGATCAAGGTCAACCTGTTCCCCGGCGGCGTGCTCGGCGGCGATGCGCAGACCGTGTCGGCCGTGCAGGGCGGCACCGTGGAGATGACCATCCTGAACTCTGGCATCCTGGCCTCGCAGGTCAAGGACTTCGCCATCTACGACTTCCCCTTCCTGTTCGCCAATGCCAAGGAAGCCGACGCCGTGGTCGACGGCCCCTTCGGCCAGAAGCTGCATGCCAAGCTGGCCGAGAAGAACATCGTCGGTCTGGCCTACTGGGAACTGGGCTTTCGCCAGCTGACCAACAGCAAGCGTGCGATCAACAAGGTCGAGGACATCGAGGGCCTGAAGCTGCGCGTGATCCCCAACCCGATCAACATCGACTGGGTCAAGGCCCTGGGCGCCAACCCCACGCCGCTCGCGTTCCCCGAGCTGTACGCCGCACTGGAACAAAAGGCGGTGGACGGCCAGGAGAACCCGGTCTCCGTGATCCTGGCCAACAAGTTCGCCGAAGTGCAAAAGCACATGGCACTGACCAACCACCAGTACAACCCGCAGTCGGTGATCGTCAGCAAGCGCGTGTGGGACACCTTCTCCGCCGCTGAGAAAAAGATCGTGCAGGACGCCGCCATCGAGGCCGGCAAGTACCAGCGCCAGGTCTCGCGTGAGCTCGCCGCCAGCCAACTGGCCGAGCTGAAGAAGGCCGGCGTGCAGGTCACCGAGCTGCCCGCCGCCGAAGTGGCCAAGCTGCGCGACAAGATCAAGCCCGTCATCGACAAGCACAGCGCCAGCGTCGGCGAGACGACGGTCAAGGACATCCAGGCCGAGCTGGCCAAGCTGAGGAAGTAACCCCCCACATGACCGAGCCTGTTGCCTTTCCTTCGTCCCCTGCGACGGCCGGCAAGATGCTGCTGGGCCTGATCGGCTCGGGCATCGGGCTGTCGCTCACGCCCTCCATGCAGGAGGAAGAGGCCCGCCACCACGGTCTGCGCATGCACTACCAGCTGATCGACCTGGACCGCACACGCAGCACCGTGGAGCAACTGCCTCTCCTGCTGCAGGCGGCGCGCATCATGGGCTTTGCCGGGCTGAACATCACCTACCCCTGCAAGCAGGCGGTGATCCCGCTGCTCGACGCCCTGTCCGACGAGGCGCAGGCCATGGGCGCGGTCAACACGGTGGTCTTCAAGGACGGCCGCGCGATCGGCCACAACACCGACGGCTCGGGCTGGGCCCGGGGCTTCACCCGCACACTGCCCGACGCCGACCTCCGCTGCGTGGCGCTGCTGGGCGCTGGCGGCGCCGGCTCGGCCATCGCCCATGCCGTGTTGCGTCTGGGCGCGGCGCGGCTTCGCATCGTCGACAGCGACGCACCGCGCGCACGGGACCTGGCCGATTCGCTCAACGCCTTGTACGGCGCGGGCAAGGTGCAGGCCTTCACCGACGCCCCGCCCGCGCTGCAAGATGCCACCGGCCTGATCCACGCCACCCCCACCGGCATGTCCAAGCTGCCCGGCCTGCCGCTCGATGCGGCACTGCTGCGGCCCGCACTGTGGGTCTCGGAAGTGGTGTACTTTCCGCTGGAGACCGCGCTGCTCCAGGCGGCCCGCGCCATCGGCTGCCGCGTCGTCGACGGTGGCACCATGGCGGTGGGCCAGGCGATCGGCGCGTTCGAGCTGTTCACCGGCCTGCCGGCCGACCCCGTCCGCGTGGAGCGGCATTTCCGCCAACTGGTCACCAGCACCTAGGAGTCCCATGACCACAGACCGAGAAGCCCTGCCCGAGCTGCCCAACCCGCTGGGCCTGGACGGCATCGAGTACATCGAATACGCCACGCTGCGCCCGCAGGCCCTGGGTCAGGTGCTGGAGACCCTGGGCTTTCGGCCGGTGGCCCGCCACCGCTCGCGCGAGGTGACGCTGTACCGCCAGGGCGGCATGAACCTGGTGGTCAACTCCCATCCCGACGATGCCCGTGCCAGCGCCACCGAGGGCGGCCACCCGGTGCTCTCGGCCGTGGCCTTTAGGGTGCGCGACGCGCGCCTGGCGCATGCGCGCTGCGTCGAGCTGGGCGCCTGGGAGACGCCGGCCCATGCCCAGGCCATGGAGCTGAACATCCCCGGCATCCAGGGGCCGGGCGGCGCGCACTTCTACTTCGTCGACCGCTACACCGATTTCTCGATCTACGACATCGACTTCCTGCCCATCCCCACGGTCGATGCGCAACCGCCGGCCATGGCGGGCACCGACTGGTTCGGCGTGGTGCAGTACATCGGCCTGGGCCGCAGCGCCGAGTGGATGACGTTCTACGAACGCCTGTTCGGCTTCACCGACATTCCCGACGAACAACGCTACGGTGTCATG
>JAZKDA010000120.1:2798-8236 GCA_040387815.1 Pseudomonadota bacterium
TGCCGGCCGGCAAGCTGATGCAAAGCCCCTGCGGTCGCGTCATGTGGCAGCTGGTCGAGCCCGCCAGCCTGGACGCCGACGACCACCGCGAGCGCCTGCAACGCGTGGGCATCGGCGCACCCGACGTGCCGGCGGCGGTGGCGGCGCTGCGGGCACGCGGCGTGCAGTTCGTCGACGCGGGCCAGTTGCACCCCGACGACCGTGGCGCGCTGACCGTCACGCAACTGGGCTCTGTCGCCTTCGAGCTGGTCCACACGCAGGCCTGAGGGAGCACACCATGGACAGACGAATCGCCGGCTTCGGCATGGACACCATCACCCTGGCCGGCCCGCTGGAGGCCAAGCTCGACGCCATGTGCGCGGCCGGCTTCGAGCAGGTGATGCTCAGCGCCCGCGACGTGGTGGGCCACCCCGGCGGCGTCAAGGCCGCGGTGGCGGCCGTGCGCGCCAGCGGCCTGCGGCCCACCGGCTTTCAGGTGCTGCGCGATTTCGAGGGCCTGTCGGGCCATCTGCACGGCTACAAGGTGGACATCGCCAAGAGCATGCTGCAAATGTGCGAGGCGCTGGGCTCGCGCGTGCTGCTGGCCTGCTCGTCCACCTCGCGCCATGCCTCGCAAGACTTCGACGACATCGCGCGCGACCTGCAGAAACTCGCCATGCTGGCGGTGCCGCTGGGCATCCAGGTGGCCTTCGAGGGTCTGTCCTGGGGCCGCACGATCAACGAGTTCACCACTGCCTGGGATGTGGTCACGCGGGCCGACTGCCCCAACCTCGGGCTGGGCCTCGATTCCTTCCACGTCTTCGCGGCCAAGACACCGCTGGACGCCATCGACGAGCTCGACCCCGATCGGATCTTCCTGGTGCAGCTGTCGGACTTCATGTGGCACGAGACGCCCACCTTCGAGGAGCGCATGACCACCGCCCGCACCTTCCGCGTGTTCCCCGGCGAGGGCGTTCACAGCGAGGCGCTGGCCGACCTGGTGCTGCGGCTGCAGGCCCTGGGCTACCAGGGCGACTACAGCTTCGAGGTGTTCAACGACGACTACCAGCAACTTCCGCTGGAAGTGGTGGCCGAGCGCGGCCGCCGCAGCGCGCTGTGGCTGGCCGAGGACGTGCTGCACACGCCGCGGCCGCTGCCGGCGTGGACACTGGCAGGCTGAGCGGGCAAGGGCCGAATCCCGCAACGCCTCTAGGACGCTGCGAGGGCCTTGACGATGTCCGGCACGGCGGCGGGGTCGGGCTCCCAGCCTTGCGGAAGGAACCAGGCGCGCTGCATGTCCAGCAGGCGCGTGGACGCTTGGAGCACACGCGACTCGATGCGCCCGCACACCTGCGCGTCGACCACCGCGGCGGTTCGCAGCAAGGCCGTGAGGACGCCGGCCAGCTCCTGTGCGGCATGTTGCAGGCCGGACGGCCGGGCGCCGGCATCGTCCACCAGGGCCTGCGCTTGCCGCACCGCATCGGCAAGCGCCTGCGCCACAGCCGGTGACACCGCGCGCGCGTCGTCCAGCGAGGCCTTGCCGAGTTCCAGGTAGTGCGCCAGTTCGAACCGGTTTCTTTGCTGCGCGTCATCGAGCCGCTGCTCGAAAAACCGAAGGTACTTCGCCACCAAGGTGGCCTGCTCCCTGGCCAGCGGGTGCGCGGGGTCGATGGCTTGCAGCACCACTTCCTCCATGGCCTTGGCCGCGGCGCGCAACGCATTGAGGCTGTGATCGGCCATCAGCGCTCCTCCGTCAAGATGGCCTGCAGATCGCTGGCCAGTTGGTACACCACACCTTCGATCCACGTCAGCAGCACATCCTGGTGCGAGCGCCCCATCCGCGCCACGCGGTAGGCCGTGCCCAGGGACGAGGCGATCAGCTGGTAGCCATTGAGGACGCGGTAGTAGCGCAGCCGCTGCGGGTCGATCGTCAGGCCCGAGATCTTCTGGTACTGCTCATAGAACTCGTCCAGCGGTACCAAGCCCGAGACCATCAGCGTCTTGCCGTCCTCGGCGTAGGTACCGAACAGCGGCAAGGTGATCCAGGCCAGGTCGCGGTGCCGGTCGCCCAGGTAGCCGCGCTCCCAGTCGAGCCAGGCCGTGATCCGGCCGCTGTTCTCGTCGAACAGGAAATTGCCGGCGCGGTAGTCGCCGTGCAGCACGCTCACCGTGTCCAGCACGGGCAGGTTGCGCTCGAGCCAGTGGGCCGCCACTTCCATCAGCGGCATCTCTTCGCCACGGTCCTCCTCCCAGATCCGGCGGGCCCGATTGAGCTGCCACAGGGCGGTGTCGGTGGTGCCCACCCGCGGCACGTCGAAGGCGCTGAGGTCCTTGCCGCGAAAATCGAAGGTGTGGATCTTGGCGAGGTGCTCGATGAACTGCGGCGCCAGCAGTGCCTCCAGGCGCGGCCCGAACTTGCTGCCGACACCGCCGACCCGCCCCTCCACCGCACTGGGCTTGGTGACGCCGGAGGCGAAGGAGTAGATCAGCGAGGGCTCGGGAAACCAGCGCCCCTCGGTGTCCACCCAGTACACCCGCGGCAGGGAGAGCGTGTCGCCCAGGGCGCCCAGCAACTGCATCTCGCGGGTGCGGCTGGTGGCACTGAGCGACTCCTGCGGCTCCATGCGGATCACCAGCTTGGTCTGTGTGCGCGCGCCGAGTTGGGGGTCGTGCCAGTCGAGCACGAAGGTCAGCTGGATCTTGGATCCGCCACCGGTCATCCAGCGCAGGTCGCTGACCGCGAAGGCGCCTTGCACATTGTCCCGCAGGAAGCGGTCCAGGCACTGCGCGAAATCAGCGAGCGTGGTCTCCTTGCGGCGCGGCAGCAGGCGCTGACGCATCTTGCGCGTGAGCAGGGCGTCGAATTCGCGCTCGGTCGGATACCGGGCGCGCATTGTCTCGATGAAAGCTTCCGTGGGCGCATCGCGCAGCGCGTGCCCGACACCCCGGACTTCGGCCAGAAAAGCGACCCCGGGGTCGCCCTGTGCGGCGGCGGTCATGGTCGCGGCCCGCTCAGCCAGTGGTGATCGAGGCCGGCCAGGCCGATGCCCTGCGCCCACGCAGCCGCGTGAGCGTCTTGATCGGCAACACTTCCATCACCACGCCGTAACCGACGCGATCGCCCATCGTCCAGCGCATCAGCGCCGTGTAGCAGGTGGTGGCGTAGATGTTCCAGGGCGCGCCCACATCGGCCGTGGCGTTGAGCGTAAACGTCTTGCCGCGCACATCGGTCAGCGTCATGTGCATGGAGGTCACCGTGACGCCCAGACGCACGCTGGTGATGTCCATCGACACAACGCCGTACTGCACGCCGTCCTCGAGCACGTAGCCGTGCGCCAGCTTCTGGTCGCGCCCGCTCGGGGCTTCCATGTCGATGGCCACGATCAGGTGGAAAGCCAGGTTTTCGTCGAACTGGGCCGAGATCGAATCCATGGCCGGCAGGTCGTGCTCACCGCGCTCGCCCCAGCTGTGGTCCATGCGCTCGAGCGAATCGACCGGGTATTCCTTGCCGCGCACCTTGACCGTGCCGCGCACCCGGCCGGTCATGTCGAAGTGGCCGTTCCAGGCCCGCGACAGGCCCGACTTGGCCATCTTTTCATCATGGGTGCCGACCGCGTGGGGGGTGTGCTTGATGTCATGCACGTCGAACGGATCCATGATCCCGTTCCAGTCGACGTGGATCTCGGTGTCGTCGAAGCCGACGTAGTCGATGCGGAACTCGCGCGGCGGCACCACCGCCTTGATCTTCAGGCCCGAGGGCGAGTCGATGTCTGAAAAGCGCTTGGGCGCCGGCAGGTGCACCTGGCTGTCCACATACAGCAGCTCGGCGCGGTTGTCGGTCAAGGTGCCGAAAACGTAGATTTCGTTGAGCATCACGCCCAGGGTCGGGCGGGCGGCCACGTACACCATCACCAGGATGTGCTCCTCTGGAATGGCAATGGGGAAGATGTAGGTCTCGGCCCACCGGTAGTCGGCCCCGGGCGGGGTGTGGTATTCGACGTCGCTCGCTTGGATCATGGTGTCTCCATTCCTTGTGTCTGTGTCGTCTCGATTGCGGACCTGCCAGAATTTAGTGGCTGCCAGGTCATCGCAGAAGTGATTTCTTGCGCCATAGACTTGCCGTTTATTCATACCTTCAGCGAGCCAGCCCATGCAAGAGCGCAGCCTCAAGATCGCCGTCGGTCACATCAAGACACGCCACCTGCAGCTGCTGACACAGCTGATGCAGGACGGATCCTTGGTCCATGCCGCCGAGGCCCTCGGGATGAGCCAGTCGGCGGCGTCCAAGCTGCTGACCAACCTGGAGAACGATGTCGGCGTGGCGCTGTTCGTGCGCCATGCACGCGGCGTGGTGCCCACGGCCTATGGCGAGATCCTCACCCGCAGGGCGGCCGCGGCGCTGGCCGAGATCGCCCGCGCCACCGAGGAGATGGAAGACGTGCGACGCGGCAACCGGGTGCCGCTGTCCATCGGCAGCCTGCTCAGCCCCAGCTCCACCTACTTGCCCACCGCGCTGCTGCGGCTGGCCAAGGTGGCGCCGGAGATCCTGGTGAAGGTCCATGTCGACACCAGCCGGGCGCTGGTCGAGGGCCTGATGGAGGCGCGCTTCGACCTGGTGGTGGCCCGGGTGCGGGATGCCTCGCTGGAGCCGGAGCTGATGTTCGATCCGGTGGTGGCCGAGCCGATCTGCGTCGTCGCGCGGTCGGGCCACCCGCTGGCGCACAGGCGCAAGCTCAAGCTGGCCGACCTGATCGACCAGCCCTGGATCCTGCCGCCCGCCGGCGCCGATCTGCGCGCCCGCATGGATGCCTTGTGCATTCAGCAGGGCTTGCCGCTGATCACCAGCCTGATGGAGACGTTGTCGGCGCCAGTGATGCTCAGCACGGTCCGTATGAGCGATGCGCTGGTGCTGTTGCCCGAGGAGTTTGCCCGCCCCTACTGCGCCAATGGCTGGCTGAGCGTGCTGAACATCCAGCTGGGCGTGCGCTCGGAAAACTTCGGCGTGATCACCCGGCGCCACCGGCAGGCGTCGCCGCAGGTGCAGCTCGCGCTGGAGGTGTTTCGCCAGGCGGCCCGTGACATCTATGGGCCTGCGGCGGCCGCCGTCGGGCCATGACAGCAGGCGGGTCTCAGAGGGCTGTATGCAAGCGATCCATTAGACTGCCGCTTCCAGCCGCCGGCTTCCCGCGCCATTTCGGCGGGGAGGCCTGATCGTTCACCGCAGACCAAGGATCAGCCCATGAAAACACGTTCCTTCCTGAAGGCGCTCGGCCTTCTCGCCGCCCTTCCCGCCAGCAGCGTGCTGGCCCAGTCGGGCCGCCCGATCCGCATGGTGGTTCCGCTGCCGGCCGGCACTGCCACCGACCTGGCCGCACGCGTACTGGCGCAGAACATGTCGACCATCCTGGGTGAGACCATCGTCGTGGACAACAAGCCCGGGGGCAATGGCACCATCGGCG
>JAZKDA010000120.1:8246-86472 GCA_040387815.1 Pseudomonadota bacterium
ATGGACATGATGCGTGCGCCGGCGGACGGCCGCACGCTGGTGCTGGGTTCCAACTCCCCCCTGGCCGCCAACATGGCGCTGGTCAAAGGCATGGCCTATGACCCGCGGCGCGACTTCATGCCCATCGCCGGCTTCGGCGAGACCATGCACGTGCTCATGGTCAAGCCCACCTACCCGGCGCGCACCATGGCCGAATTCATTGCCGTGGCCAAGCAAAAGCCAGGCAAGGTCAGCGTGGGCTCGTCCACCAGCGGTGTGCAGGTGCAGATCGCCACCCTCGAGAAGCTGGCCGGCGTCGAACTGCTCACCGTTCCGTACAAGGGTATTCCAGCGGCCATCACCGACGTGATCGGCGGCAACCTCGATGCCACCATGGTCGATCTGGCCAACGCCATGAACCATGGCAAGGCCAACAACCTGCGCGCCATTGCCGTGACCTCGATCAAGCGCAACCCGCTGGTGCCCGACTGGCCGGCGATCTCCGAAACCCTGCCCGGCTTCGACTTCCCCTCCTGGGTGGGCCTGGTGGGCCCGGCCGGCATGCCGCGTGACCTGGCCGTCAAGATGAACGCCGCCGTCCGGCAGGCCGTTCAAAAGCCCGAGATCGTCGAGAAGCTCGCCACCATCGGCTTTGCGCCCATGCGGCTTTCGAACGACGAGTTCAAGACCTACATCGACAATGAAGTGAACAAGTGGATCCGCCTGGCCCGCGAAGCCAACGTCCAGCCAGAGTGATCGCATGAAGACATTGCCGCTGGAAGGCCTGCGCGTCCTGGACTTGTCCAAGGTGCTGGCCGGCCCGCTGTGTGCCCAATACCTGGGCGACATGGGCGCCGACGTGATCAAGGTGGAGACACCCGGCGCCGGCGACGAGACGCGCGGCTGGCCGCCGTTTCGCGAAGCGGCCGGCACCCGCACCGGCGCTGTGTTTCTCAGCGTCAACCGCAACAAGCGCAGCATCACGCTCGATTTGGGCAGCGAAGCCGGGCGGCAAGCCGTGCACCGCCTGGTGGCCCAGTCGGACGTGGTGATCGCCAGCTTCGGCCCCGGCGTGGCGGCCAAGCTGGGGGTCGATCCCGACACGCTGTTGGCGCTCAATTCGCGCCTGATCTACTGTGAGATCTCCGGCTTTGGCAGCGTCGGCCCGATGCGCATGGGCAAGGGCTACGACGTGATCCTGCAGGCGTTCTGCGGCATGATCTCCATCACCGGCGAGCGCGACGGCCCGCCGGTGCGCAGCCCGTTTTCGCCGGTCGACCAGGCCACCGGCCTGCACGCCCTGATCGGAATCCTCACGTCCCTGTTCCGGCGTGAACGCACGGGCAAGGGCGGCCTGGTGGAGGCCGCGCTGTTCGACAGCGCCACCGGCTTCCTGGGCTACTTCCTGCAAAGCTTCTGGGAGCGTGGCACCGAGCCTGAGCGCCCGGGCTCCGGGCATGAGTCGCTGTGCCCCTACAAGGCCTTCGACACGGCCGACGCGCCCCTGATCCTGGGCGTGGCCAACGACACCCTGTGGGCGCGCTTTTGCAAGCTCGCCGGCCTGGAGGACCTGAGAGACGATCCGCGCTTTCGCACCAATGCCGACCGCGTACGCCATCGCGAGGAGACCGAGGCGCTGGTCGCGCAAGTGCTGCGCACCCGCACGCGCGACGCCTGGCTGCCCGCGCTGGATGAGGCCGGCATTCCAGCGTCGCCGCAGCACACCCTGGGCGAGCTGTCCCAGCACCCGCACACCCTGGCCAGCGGCATGCGCTTTGACTACCAGCACCCGGTGCTGGGCGCCATGTCGGGGGTGGCCCAGCCGCTGCGCATCGACGGCGAGCGCATGCCGCTGCGCCGTGCGCCGCCGATGCACGGCGAGCACACGGCGCAGGTGTTGCGCGAAGCGGGGTTTACCGAGGCGGAGATCGCGGCGCTGACCCAGCCGGCAGCCTGAGCCGGCTGAGTGACCGCGTCAGCGGCTGCGCGGCCGCGACGCGGTTGCCTTGGCCGCCTTCGCCGTGGGCTTGGCCCTGGACCTGGCGCCCGCCGGCGGCGCCTCGTTCCAGATGCCCGAGAAGGTGGTGATCGTGGTGTCGATCAGTGCCTGCACCGGCCCCTCGCGTTCGTCGAACCAGCCCACCGTGCGGTTGAGCGTGCCCAGGATCAGGGGGCGCAGCATGCGCGGCTCCAGGTCCTTCTTGAGCCAGCCTGCGGCCTGCGCCTCGTCGAGCAGCTTGCGCCAGAACGCGCTATAGCCGTCGCGCACCGGCCGGATGATGCTGTTGACCTCGTCGGGCAGCTTGATGCGCGACTGCGCATTGGTCGAGGTGAAGGGCTTGTTGCCGTGCAGCGCGCGCAGGTGGCCGCGGATGGCCGCTTCGACGCGCAGGCGCGGTGAGGCGCCATCGGGCAATGCGGCGATCTCGGCCGAGACGGCGGCGAAGATGGTGTCGACGGCGATGCGGATGATCTCTTCGTAGATCCGCTCCTTCGACGCGAAATAGTAGTAGACGGTCGACGATCGGATGCCCGCCTTGTCGGCGATCTCGCGCAGGCCGGACTCGGCGAAGCCCTTGGTCGAAAACAGCACCGCCGCCTCGCGCAGGATGATGTCGCGAGCATTGGGCAGCCTGGCCGGCTCATCAAGCACGGCGCTCACTTCACAACCCCCCGGCCCAACCAGGCCTCGATCTTGGCCGCGTCGTAGCCCTGCTCATGCAGAACCTCCCGGGTGTGCTGGCCCGGCAGCGGCGGCGGCCGGTGCAACACGCCGGGGGTGCGGCTCAGGCGCGGGGCCGGCGCGGGCTGCGCAACGCCGTGGGCCTGCACATGAATGGCCCGGGCCTTCATGTGCGGATGGGCCTGCGCTTCTTTCGCGTCCAGCACCGGCGCGAAGCAGGCGTCCGAGCCTTCCATGGCCGCCACCCACTCGTCGCGGGTGCGGGTGAGAAACACGGCGCGCAATTTTTCCTTCAGCAGGGGCCAGCCCGCCGGATCCGCCCGATCGAGGATGTCGGGATCCTGCGCCAGCCCGGTGCGCTCCAGCAGGTCCGCATAGAAGCGCTTTTCGATCGCGCCCACCGAGATGTATCGCCCATCACGCGTTTCATAGACGCCATACCAGGGCCGCCCGCCCGACAGCACGGTGTCGCCACGTTCGAGCGACCAGGAACCGGCGGCCAGGCGGCCGTAGATGGCGGTCATGAGGTGGGCCGTGCCGTCGACGATGGCACCGTCGACCACCTGCCCACGCCCGCTTTGCCGCGCCTCCAGGAGTGCGCACACGATGCCGAAGGCCAGGTACAGTGCGCCGCCGCCGAAGTCGCCCACCAGGTTCAGGGGCGGCACCGGCGCGCCGCCGCGCGGGCCGATGGCGTCTAGCGCGCCAGTGATCGCGATGTAGTTGATGTCATGCCCCGCCGCCTGGGCCAGCGGCCCGTCCTGGCCCCAGCCGGTCATGCGGCCGTAGACCAGCCGCGGGTTGATCGCCTGCAGGTCGGCGGGGCCCAGCCCCAGCCGTTCGGTGACGCCAGGGCGAAAGCCCTCCACCAGCACATCGGCCTGGGCCGCCAGATCCTTCACGATGGCGCGGCCCTCGTCCTGCTTGAGGTCGACCGCGATCGAGCGGCGGCCCCGATTGAGCAGATCGAGCGCCGGATCGCCGGGCTGCCCCACGTCGGCCGGCGCCGTGCGGTCGACCCGCAAGACTTCGGCGCCCATATCGGCCAGCAGCATGCAGCAAAACGGTGACGGGCCGATGCCGGCAAGCTCGACCACCTTCACCCCGGCCAGCGGCCCCGTTACTTCATTCGTGTTCATCAGAGCCTTCCCGCATTGCGCTGTCTATCGATCGTCCGGTATGATGCCATATCGAACGTTCGATAGATAAATTTTTGCTAGACCCCAATGAGCCCAGCGACCGCGCAAGCGCCATGGATCCATGAGTTGAAAAGCTTCGTCGGCCAGCGTGGCGGCCCGGTGCTCGCCTGGGACCCGGTGAACGCGCCGATGGTGCGCCAGTGGTGCGAGGTGTTCGACTTCGACTTCGCCCCCTTCGTCGATGCCGATGCCGCCGCGGCCGGCGTGCACGGCGGCCTGGTGGCGCCGGCCACCATGCTGCCGGTGTGGCTGATGCCCGGCCTGCGCAATGCCCGTCCGCCCGGCTCGGACACCACCGATCCGCGCGCCATCATGAAGGTGCTGGAGCGCGAGGGTTATGTCGGCATCCTGGGCACCGACTGCGAGCAGACCTATGAGCGCCCCCTGCGTATGGGCGAGCGCCTGTCGTGCGTCCACTCGGTTGACGCGGTCAGCGACGAAAAGCTCACCCGCATGGGCCCGGGCTTCTTCGTCACCTTCCTGCAGGAGTTCTTCGACGAGGCGCAGCAACTCGTGGGCACCATGCGGCTGCGCATCCTGCGCTTCAAGCCGCAGGCCGCGCCCGCGGCCGAGCCCAAGCGCCCGCCCCCGCCCCAACCCGCGATCAACCAGGACACCGCCTTCTTCTGGGAAGGCCTGCAGGCCGGCCAGCTGCTGATCCAGCGTTGCGCCGGCTGCGGCGCGCTGCGGCATCCGCCGGGCCCGGCCTGCACGCAATGTCACAGCCTCGACTGGGACACCGTGACTTCCACCGGCCGCGGCAAGCTGTTCTCGTTCGTGGTGATGCACCACCCCAAGGACCCCGGCTTCGACTACCCCCTGCCTGTCGGCCTGATCGAACTCGACGAAGGGGTGCGCCTGGTGGCACCCCTGACCGGCTTGGCAAGCGGGGACTGGCGCACCGGCATGCGGGTCGAGGCCGTGATCGAGCCCGTGCCCGGCGAACATCGGCTGCCGCTGTTCCGTCCGTCCGGGAGCGTCTGAGCATGGAGTTCAGTCTCACCGAAGAACAGGCCGCCATCGCCGAGCTGGCGGGCAAGGTGTTTCGCGAACACGGCAGTGACGAGCACGTGCGTCAGCTGGCCGAAGCGTGCCAGACCGTCGACGCGCATCTATGGCAGACCCTGCACGACACCGGCCTGGCCAGCCTGACCCTGCCCGAGTCACAGGGCGGCGCCGGCATCGGCATGCTCGAGCTGGCCCTGGTGCTGCAGGCACAGGGCCGCCACCTGGGCGCCGCGCCGCTGTGGACCCATGTGCTGGCGACGCTGGCGGTGGCCACCCATGGCAGCCCCTCGGTGCAGGGGCGCGTCTTGCCGGCGCTGGCCGCCGGTACACAGATCGCGGGCCTGGCCACCGAGTTCGAGGCGCATGTCAGCCTGCGTGCGACGCGCGATGCACAGGGCTGGACGCTCGACGGTCATCTGCACGCCGTGCTGCTGGACGCCAGCCACGCATGGCTGGTGCTGCCCGCCCACACCGACGACGGCCTGCGCCTGTTCCTGGTGGCCGCCGACCAGGCCGGCATGACACGCACGAGCGGTGTGCTGACCGACCTGCAGCCAGTGTGCGATCTTGCCTTCAGCGCCGCACGCGTTGCGCAAGACAGCATGCTGGGCGCCGCCGCCATCGACTGGTTGATGCCACGCATGGCCTGCTGCATCGCCGCCCTGCAACTGGGCGTGGTCGAAGAGGCCCTGCACCGCGCGGCGGCCTATGTGAGCGAGCGCCAGCAGTTCGGCCGCCCGCTGGGCAGCTTCCAGGCGCTGGCGGTGCGCGCGGCCGACGCCTACATCGAGGTCGAGCTGCTGCGCTCGGCGCTCTGGCAGCTGGCCTGGCGCCTGGACCAAGGCCTGCCGGCCACCTCCGCGGCGCGGGTGGCCAAGCACCAGTCGAGCCAAGCCGGCTACATCGTCGGTCACACCGCGCAACACTTTCATGGCGGCGTGGGGGCGGACCTGCAGTACCCCATTCACCGCTTCTATCTCAAGAGCCAGGCGCTGTCCCACATCGGTGGCGGCGCGCAGGCGCAGCTGGCCCGCATCGGGCAGGCACTGGCCGGCGAACACATCGAGGACTACGAGCATGAGTGAGTGCGCCACGGGCTTTGCCAGCATGGCGGTGGGGCAGCCGCTGCCCAGCCTGCGCGTGCCCATCACCGTGACCTCGGTCGCGGCCGCCGCCATCGCAACGCGCGATTACCAACCGGTACACCACGACCTCGAGCGCGCCCGCGCGCTGGGCAGCCAGACGGTGTTCACCAGCACGCACACCACCGCCGCCTACCTGGAGCGGCTGGTGCTGCAGTGGGCCGGCCCGACCGCGTTCCTCAAGAGCCTGAAGCTGCGCCTGGGCGTTCCCAACTACGCCGGCGACGAACTGGTGCTGGACGGACAGGTCACCGCCATCGACGCCGCGACCCGGCAAGTCTCGGTGGCGGCCGTGGGCCGCAATTCGCGCGGTGACCATGTCACCGCCAGCCTCGTCGTCGAAATCAAGGAGGCGCGCCGTGAATGAGTTTCTCAGCGGCAAGGTGGCGATTGCGGGAATCGGCGCCACCGAGTTCTCCAAGGAGTCGGGGCGCACCGAGATGCGGCTGGCGGTCGAGGCGACGCTGGCCGCGCTGGCCGACGCCGGCATCGACCCGGCCGAGGTCGATGGCATGTGCACTTTCACCATGGACCACAACCCGGAGGTCGAGGTGCACAACCAGATCGGCGGGCGCGAGCTCACCTTCTTCTCGCGCATCGACTACGGCGGTGGCGGCGCCTGCGCGCCGGTGATGCAGGCCGCGATGGCGATCGCCACTGGCGTGGCCAACGTGGTGGTGTGCTACCGGGCGATGAACGAGCGTTCCTGGTACCGCTTCGGCGCCGGCACCGCCATGACGCAGTCACCCACCTGGCTGGCGGCCAACCACTACGCCTGGTACCTGCCCGCCGGCCTGAGCACGCCGGCCAGCTATGTGGCCATGGCCGCGCGCACCTACATGGAACGCTATGGTGCCACCAGCGCCGATTTCGGCCGGGTCTCGGTCGCGGCGCGCGCGTTCGCCGCGACCAACCCCAAGGCCTTCTTCCACGGCAAGCCGATCACGCTGGACGAGCACCAGCAGTCGCGCTTCGTCGCCGAGCCGCTGCACCTGCTCGACTGCTGCCAGGAAAGCGACGGCGCGGTGGCCATCGTCATCACCTCGCTGGAGCGCGCCCGCGGGCTGCGGCAAAAGCCGGCCGTGGTGCGCGCGGCGGCCCAGGCCAGCGCGCGCGGCCAGCAGCGCATGACCAGCTTCTACCGCGACGACCTCACCTCGCTGCCCGAGATGGGCCTGGTGGCGCGCCAGCTGTACGCGCAAAGCGGCCTGGGCCCCCAGGACATGCAGGCGGCAATCCTGTACGACCACTTCACGCCCTACGTGCTGGAGCAGCTGGAGGAGTTCGGCTTCTGCCAGCGCGGCGAGGCCAAGGACTTCGTTCGCTCGGGCCAGCACGCACGCGGCGGAAGCCTGCCGATCAATCCCAACGGCGGCCAGCTCGGCGAGGCCTACATCCACGGCATGAACGGCATCGCCGAGGCGGTGCGCCAGCTGCGCGGCACGGCCGTCAACCAGCTGGGCGGCATCGAGCACATGCTGGTCACCGCCGGCTCGGGCGTGCCCACCAGCGCGATGATCCTCGGAAAAGACTGACGATGCATTGCCAGTTCACACAAGCCCAGAAGGCCTTGCGCGACGAGATCCGCGGCTACTTCGCCCGGCTGATCACGCCCAAGCTGAAAGAGGCGCTGCGGGTGCACGCGGCCACGCCGGTCTACAAGCAGGTGATCCGCCAGATCGGCAAGGACGGCTACCTGGCGGTCGGCTGGCCGCGTGAGCACGGCGGCCGCGGCTACGGGCCGATGGAGCAGCTGATCTTCGTGCAGGAGGCGCTGCGCGCCGGCGCGCCGATTCCCTTCGTGACACTGAGCACGCTGGGCCCGACGCTGATGGTGCACGGCTCGCCGGCGCAGAAGGAGCGCCTGTTGCCCGGCATCGCCTCCGGCGAGCTGCACTTCGCCATCGGCTACACCGAGCCGGGCGCAGGCACCGACCTGGCCAGCCTCAAGACCCGCGCCACTGTCCACGACGATGGCTTTCGCGTCAGCGGCAGCAAGATCTACACCAGCCATGCCGAGGGCGCCGACTACATCTGGCTGGCCGCGCGCACCGACCCGGCATCCAAGTCGCACCGGGGCATCTCGATCCTGCTGGTGGACACGCGTGCCACGGGCTTTTCGCTCACGCCGATGGAAACCGTCGCCGGCATGCACACCAACGTCACCTACTACGACGAGGTGCATGTGCCCAGGGACATGCTGGTGGGCGAGCTGCATGGCGGCTGGAAGCTGATCACATCGCAGCTCAATTACGAACGCATCGGCATCGCCGCCCGCGGCGTGTATGGCGAGGAGTTGTACCGGCGCACCCTGCACTGGGCACGCGAGACGCGCCACGGCCGCCGGCCGATCGACGAGCCGGCGGTGCAGCACCTGCTGGCGGGCGTGTATGCCCGGCTGGAGACCCTGCGCCTGCTCAACCTGCGCCTGGCCTGGGGCCTGGACGGCGCGCAGCCGGATCCGGCCTACGCCTGCGCCGCGAAAGTGCAGGGCGTTGAAACATTGGTGAGCGTGTGCCGCGACCTGCTGCAGGCGCTCGGCCTGGGCGGCCTGGTGCGTCATGGCAGCGAATGCGCCCTGATCGCCGGCGACGTCGAGGCGCTGTACCGGCGCATCCAGATCAACACCTATGGCGGCGGCAGCGGCGAAGTCATGCGCGAGATGGTCGCCACACGCGGGCTGAACATGCCGCGCACCCTGCGCTGAGCGCAACGACCATGGCCCACGACGCGCCCCGCGCCTACGGTTTTTCCGACGAGGAGCTGCTTGCCCTGCCGACCGCGTTTCGCGAGGGTCTGTTCGCCGGCCAGGTGGTCGCCGTGTCGGGCGCGGGCAGCGGCCTGGGCAAGGCCATCGCCGTGCTCTACGCCCGCCTGGGCGCACGCCTGGCCATCTGCGGGCGCAATGGCGACAAGCTCGAGGCTAGCGCACAGCTGCTGCGGTCGCTGGGTGCCGACACCCTCACTTGCGCCATGACCATCCGCGATCCGCAGCAAGTGACCGGCTTCATCGATCAGGTGATGGCGCGCTTTGGCCGGCTGGACGTGCTGGTGAACAACGCAGGAGGCCAGTTCGCCGGACCGGCGCTGGATTTTTCCCCGCGCGGCTGGCAGGCCGTCATCGACACCAACCTCAACGGCAGCTGGTACATGATGCAAGCCGCCGCGCGGCACTGGGTGGCCGCCGGCACGCCCGGGCGCATCGTCAACATCGTCTCGAACATCTGGCGCGGCCGGCCCGGCACGGCGCACAGCTGCGCGGCGCGCGCCGGCGTGGTCTTCCTGTCCAAGTCACTGGCCGTCGAGTGGGCGCCGCACCGCATCCAGGTCAACTGCGTCGCACCCGGCGTGATCGAGACCAGCGGCTTCGCCCACTACACGCCCGAGGGCCTGGCCTCCTACTACCAGCAGCCCAACGCCATGAAGCGGCCGGGCGATGCGCAGGACATTGCGCAGGCCTGCGTGTACCTCAGCACCTCCAGCGGCAAGTTCATCACCGGCGAGGTTGTCACCGTCGATGGCGGCCAGCAGCTGTGGGGTGAGCCCTGGCCCGCGGGCCGGCCCGACTATTTCCGCATGGGCGAGCCGCCCGCGGTCCACCTGGAAGCCATGCGATGACCGAGACGCCCGCCGCCCCTGCCTTGTTCGACGGACTGCGCGTGATCGAGGTCGGCAGCTTCGTGGCCGCCCCAGCCTGCGCGACGATCCTGGGCGATTTCGGCGCCGATGTGATCAAGATCGAGCAGCCCGGCCTGGGCGATCTCTGGCGCCATCAATGGAAGCGCCCCGAGATGCCCCAGGCCAGCACCAACTTCCTGTGGCTGCTGACGGGCCGCGGCAAGCGCAGCCTTGCGATGGACCTCAAGACCGAAGAAGGCCGCGAACTGCTGCACACGCTGTGCCGCGACGCCGACGTGTTCGTGACCAACCTGCCGGTGCCAGCTCGCGCGGGCCTGGGCATCGACCCCCCGACGCTGGCCGCCCTGAATCCGCGTCTGGTCTATGCGTCGTTCACGGGCTACGGCGAGGCCGGCCCTGAGCGCGACGAGGCGGGCTTTGACACCACCGCCTGGTGGGCGCGCTCGGGCCTGATGGACCAGATGCGCCCCGACCCGGAGGGCCCGCCCGCCAAGGCGCCCGCGGCCTCGGGCGACCAGTTGTCGGCGCTGTCGCTGTTTGGCGGCGTGGTGAGCGCCCTGTACCGCCGCGAGCGTACCGGCAAAGGCGGTTATGTCGGCTCCTCGCTGCTGGCCAACGGTGCCTGGCAGAACGCCGTGTACATCCAGGCGGGCCTGAACGGCGCGCAGTTTCGTCCGGCCCGCAAGCGCTCGCAGATGTGGAACCCGCTGAACATCCACTACCGCTGCAGCGACGACCGCTGGTTCATGATCACCATCAACCCGCAGCACCAGGCCCTGCACTGGGCCCGCTTCGCGCAGGTGATGGAATGCCCGGAACTGGTCACCGACGAGCGCTTCGCGGGCTACGAGGCCCGCCTGGCGCACAACGTCCCGTTGATCGCGGTGCTCGACGCCGCGTTCGCCCGGCGCTCTTCGGCGGACTGGAAGCAGCGCTTTGCCGGCACCGGCATCGTGGCGAAGTCCGAGGACGCCTTGCACGACGCCCAGATGCGGGCCAACGACATCGTCGTGCCGCTCGCAGGCGCGCCCGGCGCACCGCTGACCGTCAACAGCCCCTTTTTCATCCATGGCGAGGTCAAGCGCAACGCGACCCGGGCGCCCGAGCTCGGGGAGCATACCGATGACATCCTGCGCGAAGCAGGGTTGAATGAAGCCGAGATTGCCCGGCTCAAGCTGACCCAAGTGGTCCAGGCCGCCAGTGAAACCACCCCGCCCTCGTCTCTGAAAGGAACACCATGACCGATCGCATCAACCGCCGCCAGGCCAACGCCGCCCTCGGCGCCGCACTCTTGGCCCCCCTTGTCGGCCATGCCCAGTCCACCGACTTTCCCAACCGCTCGATCCGCCTCGTGGTGGGCTTCGGTCCCGGCGCGGGCCTGGAAGTCGCGTCGCGCCTTCTGGCGGACCTCATGAGCAAGGACCTCGGCCAATCCGTGCTCGTGGAGAACAAGCCGGGCGGCTCGACCATGATCGCCGCGCAGCAGGTGGCCAACGCCCCCAAGGACGGCTACACCTTGTACGTGCAGAACAACCAGACGGTGAACAACGAGCTGCTGTACAAGAAGGTGCCCTACAAGAACAGCGACTTCATCAACATCGCCGCTGGCGGACTCACCACCATGGTGATGACCGTCTCGCGCACCGTGCCGGTGGCCACCGGCGCCGAGTTCATCAAATATGCCAAGGCCAATCCGGGCAAGGTCTTCTATGGCTACTGGGGCGCCGGCGGCAGCCCGCACCTGCTGGCCGCGCGTCTGAACACCACCGCCAACCTCAACCTCGAAGGGGTGGGCTACAAGGACCCGGCCCAGGCCACGGCCGACCTCGTCACCGGCCGCATCCACCTGTTCTTCACCTCGGCCACGCACGGCCTGTCGCTCAAGGGCGCCGGCTCGGCCAACCTGGTGGCGGTGGGCTCGCCCACGCGCATGCCCAGCTTGCCCGATGTGCCCACCTTCGTCGAATCGGGCATCGAGGGCATGCCCAATCCGTGGTGGGGCTATGCGGCGCCGGCCGGCACGCCCAGTGACGTGGTGCTCAAGCTCGAGCGCGCGATCAAGGCGGCCGTGGCCACGCCGCGCTACCAGGAGCTGCTGGCCAAGACCGGCTCGACCAACCTGTCGTTCGACTCGCCGGCCAAGTTCCAGGAGTTCATCAACCGCGACCAGGAGAAGTGGGCGGCCGCGATTCGCCCGCTCAACCTCAACCTGGATTGAAGGGCCACCCACAGCTGTGAACGAATCCGACACACCGAAAGGGCCGCTGGCCGGCATCCGCGTCCTCGACCTGGCCACGATGCTGGTGGGACCGATGGCGGCGCAGGCTATGGGCGACATGGGCGCCGACGTGATCAAGGTCGAGGCGCCTGGCGGCGACCTGATGCGCCGCATCGGCCCGCGGCACTCACCCGACATGGGCTCGTTCTACCTGGGCTGCAACCGCAACAAGCGCAGCATCGAACTCGATCTCAAGACCGATGAGGGCCGCGCGGTGTTCGAGGCCCTCGTGCGCAGCAGCGATATCGTGGTCCATTCGATCCGCGCCGACGCCGCCGGCCGGCTGGGGCTGTCGTACGAGCGCCTGGCGCAGCTCAAGCCCGACATCATCTTGTGCCGCGTGATGGGCTTCGCCGACGACGGCCCCTATGGCGGCAAGCCGGCCTACGACGACGTGGCGCAGGCGGTGTCGGGCCTGGCGTCGCTGCAGTCGGTGGTGGCGGGCGAGCCGCGCTATGTGCCTTCGTGCCTGGCCGACAAGATCACCTCGATGTACGCCATGCATGCCATTTCGATGGCGCTGATCCACCGTCTGCGCACCGGCCAGGGCCAAGAGGTGTGCGTGCCGATGTTCGAGTCGATGGTGTCGTTCAACATGCACGAGCACCAGTGGGGCGAGACCTTCATGCCGGCCAAGGGCGGCATGGGTTATCCGCCGGTGAGCACCGCCGCGCGCCGGCCCTTTCGCACGGCCGACGGCTACCTGTGCGTGCTGCCCTACACCGACAAGCATTGGGCCGCCTTCTGCGAGGTGGTGGGCGACCCGGCACTGACCGCCGATGCCCGCTGGGCCACCCATGCGGCGCGGCAGTCCGACCAGATGGGCTTCTGGAACGAGGTCGGCCGGCGCGTGCAGGCCCGCACCACGGCCGACTGGATCGAGGCCCTGACCCGTGCCGACGTGCCCTTCGGCCGCGTCAACAGCCTCGAAGACCTGCTGACCGATCCGCACCTGGAAGGCGTCGGCTTCTGGCAGACGCGCGAGCACCCGACCGAAGGCACACTGCGCGTGCCGTCCCCGTCGATTGCAATGTCGGCCTCACCCCCCTCGGTGCGCAGCCTGCCGCCGCGCCTGAACGAGCATGGCGCACAGATCCTGGCCGAACTGGGGCTTGCGCCGCAAACCCGGGCGGGCTGAGCACGCCGGCGCACTTACAACAACCCGCAAGGAGACACCATGCAACGTAGAAGCCTGATGGGCGCCGCCCTGGGCCTGACCGCCCCCTGGCTCGCCGCCGTGCCGGCGCTGGCACAGTCCTGGCCGTCACAGCCAATCCGCCTGGTCTCGCCCTCTCCGCCCGGCGGCGCCGCCGACGTGGCCACGCGCCTGATCGGCAAGCACCTGGCCGAGCTGCTCGGACAGCCCGTGATCACCGACAACAAGCCGGGCGCCAACGGCGTGGTCGCGGGGCTCGAAGCCCTGCGCGCCGGCACCGACGGCTACACGGTGTTCATGGGCAGCACCACCAGCCTGGTGGCCAACCCCTACCTGATGAAGTCGGTGCCCTTCGAACCGGCCACCGACTTCGCGCCGGTCTCGCTCATCGCGGCCCTGCCCTTCGTGCTGGTGGTCCACCCCGGCTTGCCAGTCAAGTCGGTGAAGGATCTCGTGGCCTATGCCAAGGCTCGGCCTGGCAAGGTGAGCTTCGCCAGTGCCAATGCCACCAGCCGTGTCGCGGCCTCGAGCTTCGCCCAATCCACTGGCGTCGAATTGCTGCACGTTCCCTACAAAAGCGCGCCGGCCTCGCTCAACGACGTGGTGACCGGCCAGGTCGACATCGCGTTCGTGGACTATTCATCCGCCCGGGCCTTTCTCCAGGGCGGGCGGCTGCGGCTGCTGGGCGTCACCTCGGCCAAACGCTCTCCCCTCATGCCCGACACGCCCACGATCGCCGAATCGGGCGTGCCCGGCTACGAGGTGATCGGATGGACTGCGATGTCGGTGCCCACCGGCACCGACCCGGCCATCGTGCGGCGGCTCAACGCCGAGATGCAGAAGGTGTTGTCACGCAAGGACGTGCAGCAACAGCTGGCCAGCCTCGGGCAGGACGTCATCCTGGGCACACCCGAGGAGTTCGCATCTTTCATGCGCAGCGAACGCCCGCGCTGGGGCCGCATGATCCGCGCTGCCGGACTCCAGCCGGAATAGTCGAGCCGCCTGAGCCGGACAACGTCCTTCCCCTGGACGGGGAACACGGTTTCTGTAATCATTTGTAACTTCAATGATTGCAGATGGAGCCGCGAATGCGTGTGGGACTTTTTGGCATGGTGCTGGCCGCCGGCGCCGCCGTGGCGACGGCGCAGACCGTCACCGAGCCGCAACGGGTGAAACCGGCGGACGCCGGCATGGACTGCGCCGCCATCACGGGCGAGAACAAGGCGATGGCGGACCTGATCGCGGCGGGCGACCCCACGCGCACCGTCGGACAGGCGGTGGCCGGCGGCACGGCCAACGTCGGCGGACAGATCGCGGGCGCCGTCGTGGCGCAGTCGGGCATGTTCGGCGCGTTCGGCGGGCTGGTGAGCAAGCTCACGGGCAGCATTGCGCAGCAGCAGGTCGAGCAGCGCATGGCGCCGGATGCCGCCGCGCAGCAACGCGCCGGGCTGGCCCGCGACCGGCAGGGTTTTCTCAATGCCTTGGCCGCGGCCAAGGCCTGCCGGGCGGACGACCCCTCGTTCGCCGGCAACGCCTTGTCGGCCGAGGAGTTCCAACGCGTGGCGGGCCTGGGGGCCGGGCCCGCCGGCGCGGCGACCGCGTTGGCGCCCCTGACGATGGCGCAGACGCAGACAGCGCTGGCCGAACCGGTGCCACCGCTGGCCGCGACCTTTCCCTTGCAGGGCGAGCTCAAGCTGGCCGGGCGGCGCTTTTACATCGCTGAGTTCCGGGTGTTGTTCGAGGTGGGGGGCCGGGTGTCGGCCAATACACGCGCCGCCTACCTGGGCGGCACCAACTACGGCGCGACCCGATCGACGATCCGCTACGCGCTTGCACAGCCGGACGTAGCCGTGATGCAAGCCATCACCGACCGGGCCTGGGCCGACTTCCAGCAACGGGTCGCGGCCGCTGGCGTGAAGATCGAGCCGCGCGCGACTTTCGTGGCACAGCACGGCGAGGTCTACGCGGCCACCGAACCCGCGAGCACGGCCGCTGCGCCGGTGACGGTCGAACAGAACCTGGGGCACACCGAGCGCAAATACATGGTGTTCGCCCCCACCGGGATGACCCTTCACTCCCGCGGCTTTGCCGGGCTGGGCGCGGGCAATATCGGCAAGCGCATGGAGTTCATCAAGGGCCAGATGGACGGTTTGTCGGTGAGCGTCGCGGTCAACATCGCGGCGCTGGAATCCTCGGGCTCGGGCTCGTCGCTGTTCAACCGCGATGGCGCCAGCACGGGCGCCGGCGCGGGGATGGCGGTGGTCTCGCCGCCCGACGGAGTGGTGGCGCAGGTGCATGCGGATTCCAGCAGCCTGCGCCTGGCGCAGCCGGTGGCGGTGCCCGGCGCTTTTGCCCGCATGCGCGAGGTGGGCGGCTACGACACCACCAAGGACGGCGTGGCGCGGTCGATGCAGATCCTGAGCAACATGGCCGGCGTGGCCGCCAACAACAGCAAGACGGTGGAGATGCAGGTCGACCTCGACGGCCAGGCCACGCCCAGGATGGTGCTGCAGGGGCTGACGGGGTTCAACCAGGCGCTGGTCGAGAAGTTGGCGGCGATTCGCTGAGGTCCGCGCGCGGGGGGCTGCCGCGAGCACCCCGCTTGCTCGCGCCTGCGGCCTCGTCCAGCGCCGCGATGAAGTCGATCACCGCGTGGTTGAAGGCATCGTTGCGGTCACCCACGACCATGTGCCCGGCGCTGGCGATGTCCACCACGTTGGCATGCGGGATGCGCTCGGACAGGTCGCGCACGCTGTCCGAAGAGATCACATTGCTCTGGCGGCCCCAGACCAGCATCACCGGCACCTTGACGTGGTGCGCAGCCTGCCCCATCGCTTCCTCATGGACATCGTGTGCTTCTTCGTTCACGCCCAGGATGAAGCGCGGATCCCAGTGCCAGTACAGCCGGCCATCGTCGCCGTGGCGCAGGTTCTTCATCAGCCCCTCGGGCCGGGTGGCGCGCTGCCGATTGGGCGTGTAGTCGGCAATGGCCGCGGCGGCTTCGTCCAGCGAGGCAAAGCCGCCCATATGACGGGTCATGAAGTCGCGGATCTGGCCGACGCCTTCCTTTTCCAGGCGCGGGGCCACGTCCACCAGCACCAGCCCCCGCGCCGGGGCCGAGCGCCCGTCGCGCGCGGCCTGGCCGATCGCCAGCAGCGAGGCCGCCCCGCCCAGGGAAGCGCCCACCAGCACCGGCGGCTGCTGCAGCGATTCGGTGATGGCCTGAACGTCGGCGGCGAACGCCTGCGGGTCGTAGTCGCCGTCGTCGGCCCAGTCGCTGTCGCCATGACCGCGCAGGTCCACCGAGAACGCCCGGTGGCCCGAGCGGGCCAGCGCCGTCAAGGCGCCGGACCAAGCGTGGCGAGTCTGTCCGCCGCCGTGCAGGAGGATGACCGGCACCCCATCTTCGGGGCCGGCCACATCGGCGGCCAGCGACAAGCCGGCGCCCGGAATGCGGGTGGTGTGAATCTCCATGGCCCGACTCTAGCGCTGGGCGAGACGCAAGGCTGTCGCCTTGGCGCGCCTGGGTACCGGCGGCAATGCGACCACCGCGCTTGCCGGGGCGGCCTTCGGGTCACCCAGCGTGCGTGATTGACAGGTCGCTCAGGCGCCGCCGCTCCAGCTTGCCGCTGGCCGAGCGCGGCAGCGTGTCGACGAAATGGATCGCGTCGGGCCGCTTGATGCGCCCGAGCCGCTCCTTGCAGTGGCGCGCCAGTTCACTGCGCAGCAACTGGGGCGCGACATCGCTGTCACGGTCCGGCACGACATAGGCCACTGGCCGCTCACCGAAACGCTCGTCGGGTCTGCCGACCACGGCACAGTCGTAGACACCTGCGACCTCACGCAAGGCGGCCTCGATCTCCTGGGGGTAGATGTTCACGCCGCCGGAGATGATGGTGTCGTCGAGGCGATCCGTGAGGTAGAGGTAGCCCTGCGCGTCCACATGGCCGATGTCGCCGAAGGTCTGCAGGCCCTCTGGCAGCGCTTGCCGGGCGAGCTTGTCGGGGGCTTTGTAGTAGGTGAAGGGCGCAACGCCCGAAAAGCAGATCAGCCCGGTGGCCCCGGTCGCCACTTCATGGCCCTGTTCGTCGACGATGTGCAGCTGGCCCTTGCGCGCGCGGCCGACCGAGCCGGGGTGCGCGATCGCCTCGTGCGAATCGATCAAGGTCAGGCCCACGCCCTCACTGCCCGAGTAGTACTCGAGCAGGATCGGGCCCCACCACGCGATCATGGCGGCCTTGAGCTCGGGCGGACAGGGCGCCGCGCCGTGGATGGCCGTACGGTGTGCCGGTGCGTGATAAAGCCGGCGGCGGGCACCGGACAACGCCAACAGTCGGCGGAACATGTCGGGCACCCACTGGCTGTGGGTGATAGCCTCGCGCTCGATCAGGTCCAGTGCCGCGGCGGCGTCGAAGCGGTCCATGACAAACACGGTGCCGCCGCTGGCGGTGACGGCCAAGGCCACCCGCAGCGGCGCCGCATGGTACAGGGGCGCGGTGGACAGGTAGCGCACATCGGCGCCGCCGATGCCAAACAGCTCGATCAGGTCGGCCGCGAAAGGCGGCGTGCCGCGCCAGTCAGGCGGCAGCAGCGGCCGCAGCACGCCCTTGGGCGAGCCGGTGGTGCCCGAGGTGAACATCATCAGCGCGCCGGGCGGTTCGTCGGCCACCGGTTCGGGCGATGCGGCGGCCAGCAAGGGACGCATCTCGACGAAGCCCGGCAGCGGTCCGCGCAGCGCGAGCAATCGGGTGGCTTCAGGCCATGCGATCGCGCGCACCAGATGCGCCAAGGCCGCGTCGACCACGACGGCGCGGGCATCGCTGTCTTGCACCAGCTGCTTGATCTCGCCCGGCGTCAGGGCGGTCGAAATCGGCGAGAAGTACAGGCCGGTGCGCCAGGCGGCCCAGGCCATGGCCAGCGCCTCGGGCCGATTGCCCATGAGTATGGCGATGTGATCGCCTCGCACAAGGCCAAGGCCCCGCAGGACCGCCGCCATGCGGTTGGCCAGCGCTTCCAGCTCGCCGTAACTCAGGCGGTCCGTGCCACAGACCACCGCCTGTCGCTGGGGCATGGCGGCGGCGTGCCGCCGCAGATCGTGAATGGGCTTCATGGTCGGCCCGATTGTGGGTGAAATGCCTGCCGTTGAAGCGGGACAACAGCCCCTCTTTTCAGCTCATCCAGTGCTGCGCTGCGCCTTGTCGCGATCAGAGCTGGCCCGCACCTTGGCCTTGGCCTCTGCCCAGTCCTCATGGGTGAGCTTGCCCAGGGCAGCGAAGGTGCTCGGAGCGGCCAGGTGGTGACCGCCGTCGATGGCGATGTTCTGGCCGGTGAGGTATTCGCAGCCGTCGGCCTGCAGGAAGGTGACCAGGTTGCACAGCTCGTGCATGCGGCCGAAGCGCTGCATGGGCACTTCCTCGTCGGAGGCGGCGCCGACATTGGCCTTGGGCGTGGGCGCGAGCTTTTCCCAGGCGGTTTCGGTCGGGAAGGGGCCGGGGGCGACCGCGTTGACGCGGATGTTGTGCTTGCCCCATTCGACCGCCAGCGACATGGTCATGGCGTGGATGGCGGTCTTGGACATGACCGAGGGCAATACATAGGCGGAGCCGGTCCAGACCCAGGTGACTAGCATGCTCACCACCGAGCCGGTCAGGCCCTGGGCGATCCAGCGCCGGCCGCAGGCCAGGGTGGAGAACAGCGCGCCGTCCATGACGGTGGAGCGGACCGCCTCGAAGCCGCGCGGGCTGATGTCCAGCGAGGGCGAGATGAAGTTGGCGGCGGCGTTGTTGATCAGGCCGGTGAGCGGTCCGTCGGCCCAGATCTTGTCCATCATGGCCTCGATGGCTTCGGCCGAGCGCACGTCGCAGATCTGGTAGGCGATGGTGCCGCCGCTCTTGGCCAGCGCGCCGATGTCCTTGACTGCTTCCTGCAGCACCGCTTCGCGGCGGCCGCAGATGTAGACGGCCGCGCCGTGGGCCACGAAGTGCTTTGCCAGCTCTTTGCCCAGGCCGGTACCGCCGCCGGTGATCAGGATGCGCTTGCCGGCCAGGACGTCGGGGCGGTGGGGATTCGATTGCATGCTTTTCTCCTCGGAGGGGGCTGGGTTCGGGTCGGGTCGGGCGGGTCGCTTGGGGCAGTCAGACCTGGCTCAGCCGGTCTTGCTCTTGTTGCGAAAGCCCGAGAACATGTCGCGGCCGATGATGTGCTTCATGACCTCGATGGAGCCGCCGGCGATCTTGACGATGCGGGCGTCGGCGTAGGCGCGGGAGATCGGGTACTCCCACATATAGCCCCAGCCGCCGAACAGCTGCAGGCACTCGTCGACCACCTTGCAGTGCATGTTGGACAGCCACATCTTGGCCATGGCGGCGTCGATGGGTGAGAGCTCGCCGCGCATGAAGGCGGCGATGCAGCGGTCGGTGAAGACGCGGCCCACGGCGGCCTCGGTCTTGAGCTCGGCCAGCTTGAACTGCGTGTTCTGGAAGTCGCCGATGGTGCCGCCGAAGGCCTTCCGGTTGCCGGTGTAGTCGACGGTGTAGTCGATCACGGTCTCGGCCACGGTGGCCGAGCGGATGGCCTGGGCCAGGCGCTCCTGCGCCAGCTTGGTCATCATCAGCTCGAAGCCCTTGCCCTCCTCGCCCAGCATCGCCGAGGCCGGCACGCGCAGGTCGTCGAAGAACAGCTCGGAGGTGTCCTGGGCCTTCATGCCCAGCTTTTCCAGGTTCTTGCCGCGGCGAAAGCCCGGCAGGCTGGTGTCGATCAGGAACAAGGTGACGCCCTTGGCGCCGGCCTGCGTGTCGGTCTTGGTGGCCAGCACCAGCACGTCGCACAACTGGCCGTTCGAGATGAACACCTTCTGGCCGCTGATGACGAAATCGTCGCCGTCGCGCACGGCGCGGGTGCGGATGGCCTTGAGGTCGGAGCCGGCATGCGGCTCGGTCATGCCCAGCGAGCCGATGGCCTCGCCGGCCACCATCTTGGGCAGCCAGTGCTTCTTCTGCTCCTCGGTGCCGAAGCTGGCGACGTAAGTGGCCACCAGGTCGCAGTGGATCAGGAAGCCCGGCCCGGTGAAGCCGGAGCGGGCCATTTCCTCGAACACGACCACGTCGAACAGGTAGTCGGCGCCGGCGCCGCCGTACTGCTCGGGCACGGTGCAGCAAAGCAGGCCGGCCTCACCGGCCTTGCGCCACAGATCGCGCGGCACGATCCCATCGTGCTCCCACTGGGCGTGGAATGGCGCGATTTCCTTTTCGATGAAACGCCGCACCATGGTGCGAAAGCCTTCATGGTCGGCGTTGAACAGTTCGCGTTGGAGCATGTGGTGCTCGCTTTCTTCGGATCAATAGGATGTGGAGAGGTCTGGCACCTTCTCGGCGATCAACGACAAGATGCACACGGTACGCATGTGTACTGTATCACCGCGCCCCGTCCGCAACAGCGGGAGAACCCCAATGCCATAAGGACAAGCGGCGCTGCCGGTCAGCGCCGCGGCATGCCCGGCAGCGCCAGTGCGTGGTCGCTGCCTGTGTCCGGCAGCAGCGGGCCGCGCCGGAACACGCCGCTGGTGCGCACGGCCAGCTCGCCATCGGCATAGATCAGCCCTTGTGAAAACACCAGGTTCTTCGTGACCTTCAGGATCTGCGCCCGGCCGTGGACCCAGCTGCCCAGCAGCGCCCGGCCGACGAAGTCCATCTGCAGGCTGATGGTCGGCAGGAACTGGCGCGGGATGTCGGTCTGGTACTGCGCGGCGGTCGAAATCTGGATATCGGCGAAGGTGCACAGCATGCCGCCGTGGCAGCCGCCGCCGGGGTTGGCATGATGGGGCAGCACCCGGAAGCCGAACTCGAGCGCGCCCTCGTGCCAACGGGCGAACAGCGGACCGCTGTGGGTGGCGAAGGTGCCGCCCGCGTCGACCTGGGTCCATCCGGCGGGGGCGTCGACGGGAGGGTGTGCTTGCGTGACTTGGCTCATAGTTTCTTGCGCATCTGGGCCCAGGCTTCCACCAGGGCCGGGCGGTGGGCCGGGTCGGCGATGGCGATCAGGGCCTCGGCGCGGGCATTCAGGCCCAGGCCGCGCACCTGCGCCACACCATGCTCGGTGACCACCGCATCGGTGAGGTAGCGCGGCACCGTGACCAGCGCCTGGTCGGTGATGGCCGGCACGATGCGCGAGACACTGCCGCCGCGCGCGGTGGAAGGCAGGCAAGTGACCAGCCGTCCCCCGGGCGAACGCTGCGCACCCTGCGAATAGCAGGGCAGGCCGCCCGAACCGGCCTGGATGACGCCGGCCGTGCGCTCGGCGTTGACCTGGCCCAGCAGGTCGACCTCCACGCCGCCATTGACGGCGATGAAGCGTTCGGTCGCCGCGACGCGGTCGGGGTCATGGGTCTGGCCGACGTCAGCCAGGTACAGATGCGGCAGGGACGCGGCGAATTCGCGCAATGCGGCGTCGCCCAACACGACGCCGGTGAGCATGCGGGCGTCGGGGTCCATTGCCCCCGCGTCCCACATGGTCCGCAGGGCCGAGGGCAGCATGCCGCCATGAAAGCGCAGGCGCCGGTGGTTGCCCAGCGCCTGGCCCAGCGACAGCGGCACCCCGCCGATGCCAAACTGCAGTGTGTCGCCGTCACGCACCAGGCCGGCCACATGGCGACCGATGGCGCGCTCGGTGTCGCCCAGCACCGGGTCGGCGAAATCGATGAGCGGCGTCTCGGCCTCGACGATGTGGTCGAGTTCGGAGATGTGAACGCGAAAGCTCGAGTCGAGCCGCGGCAGGGCCGGGTTGAGGTGGGCCACCCGCCGGCCGGCGCGCTGCCATACCAGCGGCACGAAGTCGCACGACAGGCCCGGCGCGCACCAGCCGTCGGCATCGGGCGGCGTGAGCTGGGCGATGGCCACGTCGAACACGGGCCCGTCACGCAACTCGCGCGCGATGCCCACGTAATCGAGCCCGATCACGTCGGCGCGGCCTTGCGCGATGCCCTTGCGCAGCGCCGGCGTCATGAACCAGCCCAGTTGCCGCGCCTCGGGATGGATGGCCAGGTAATCGGTGCGGTCGATGCCGGGAAACTGCACACTGGAGAAGGTGACCCCGCGCGCGCGCTCGGGATCGGCCAGCAGCTCCTGGTGCAGCAGGGTGGATTCGTTGCTCATGGCCGGCGCCCAGACCCGAAGGCCCGGCGCCAGCATGTCCACCAGCCGCTTCATGCGGCCTTGGGTTGATCGGCCAACCAGATCAGCGGGCCGCCGCTCCAGGCAGGGGTCACGCCGGACAGGCAGGCGGCCACGTCGGTGAAGGCAGGATCCATGTCGGTCCAGGCGCTGGCCATGCGGGCCTGATCGGCCAGCGGCTTGCCGCGCAGCGCCTGCAGGCGGCTGCCATCACCCGGCGAACGCCAGGGCAGCGACCACAGCTTGGTCGCCAGCACCGCGAAGGTGGCGGCGGCTGCATCGTCGGCGGTGGCGATCTCGAGCACGCGGCCATAGGGGCCGGCCGGCGCCAACACGAGCTGGGTGCCCGAGGCGCCGGCCACGGCGCCATCGAGCACGCGCAGCGTGGCGCGGTGGGTGCGGCCGGCCGTGTCGGTGGCCTCCAGCGTGCCCGCCGGCAGCGCGGCGTCGGCCGCCTGAGGCAGCTTGACCTTGGCCAGGGCCTTGGCCCACTCGGCCGGGGCGTCAGGTCCGACGCGCAGCTGTGCAATGCCGGCATCGGACGGCGGCGCGAGTTCGCGATCGGCCCGCAAGCGCTCCAGGAAAAGGGTGCGCACCATGTGCCCGGCAACCGGGTCGAACATCAGCCGCAGGAAGATGTTCATCTCCACCGCGGTACCCTGGGCCAGCGGCAGGCGGGCGCCTTCGAGCACGCAGTCGGTGATGGCACTGTAGGCCGGGTAGTCACGGTAGTCGTCGGCACTCACGCCATGGCGGGCCGCGACGGCCTCGGCCACGCCCGGGCCTGGCAACGGCGCATCGTCCAGAGACAGGTGCGCAAACTTGCGCGTCATGTCCACTGGTGTGTGGTGCATGCCGCGCGCCAGGGCCTTGGCGGCATCCACCAGCGAAGCCGCAGGCGCCAATTGTGTGGCCAGGCCGAGCTTGAGCGCGGTGGCCGGATCGACCGAACGGCCGGTCAGCAGCATGTCCATGCCGGTCTCGAAGCCCACCAGGCGTGGCAGCCGCTGGGTGCCGCCGGCGCCGGGCAGCAGGCCCCATCGCACCTCGGGCAAGCCCAGCTGCACCTTGGGATCGTCGACCACCACGCGCTCGCGGCAGGCCATGGTGAGCTCCAGGCCACCGCCCAGCGCCAGGCCGTTGCAGGCCGCGACGAAGGGTTTGGCCGAGGCTTCCAGCCGCACGAACTGGCGGCCCAGCCGGCCGCAGGTCTCGAACATCTGTTCGTGGGTGCTCGTGCGCGCGGCGTCGGTGTAGCCGCGCACCATCACCAGGTCGGCGCCGGCCAGGAAGGTCGGCTTGGCGGAGGTGATGACGCAGCTGCGCACGGCGTCGTCGCTGTCCACGCGGTCCATCAGCGCGTCGATCGCGTCCATCAGCTCGACCGAAAACACGTTCATCGAGCGGCCAGGCATGTCGATGGTGGCCAGCAGCACGCCATCGGCATCCAGCTCGGTGCGGATTTGTGGATTCACGGCGACGCTCTTTCGCTCAGGCGAACTTCTTGAAGTCGGGCTTGCGGCGCTCGTTGAATGCGCGCACGCCTTCCTTGGACTCTTCAGTCTGATAGAAGTGCTTGACAGTCTGGATGCCCTGGAAGCTGATGCCGCGAATGCTCTCGCTGTCGGCGGCGAACGAGCGCTTGATGATGGTCAGCGCGGTCGGGCTCATCTCGTTGATGTCCTTGCACCAGGCGTCCACTTCGGCGTCGAGCTGGTCATGCGGCACGACCTTGTTCACCAGGCCCATCGCGGCGGCCTCGGTGGCGCTGTAGCGCAGGCAGCGGAACCAGATCTCGCGGGCCTTCTTCTCGCCGACGATGCGGGCGAGGTAGGCGGTGCCCCAACCCGGATCGGCCGAGCCGACCTTGGGGCCGACCTGGCCGAAGGTGGCCTTCTCGCTGGCGATGGTCAGGTCGCAGATGGTGGCGAACACGTTGCCGCCGCCAATCGCGAAGCCCTGCACCTTGGCGATCGACACCTTGCGCAGGTCGCGCAGGGCGGTCTGCATCTCTTCGATGGGCATGCCCACCGTGCCGCGCGGACCGTACAGGCCGTCTTCCGACAGGTGCACCTTCTGGTCGCCGCCGGTGCAAAAAGCCTTGTCGCCGGCGCCCGAGAGCACCATCACGTTGGCGCTTTTTTCCTCGTCGGCGCGGTGCAGCGCGTCGATCATCTCCTCCAGCGTCTGCAGACGGAAGGCGTTGTACACCTCCGGCCGGTTGATGGTGATGCGCACGACGCCGTCGCGCACTTCATAGAGGATGTCCTTGTATTCCTTGGCCATGTTGAGCTCCAAATAGGTTCGAGTGAAATGACGTGGGGTCAGCCGTGCATCGACAGGCCGCCGGAGACGCTGATGGTCTGGCCGGTCATGAAGGCGGCGTCGTCGCTGGCCAGGAAGGCCACCAGGCCCGGGTAGTCGTCGGGCACGCCGATGCGGCCCAGCGGCACGCCGCGCACCATGGCGTCGCGGATCTTGGCGCCCTGCTCGCCGGTGCCCACAAAAGCGGTCATGGCGGGCGTGTCGGTGGGGCCGGGACACACCGTGTTGACAGTCACGTTCGAGCGCGCCACCTCGCGGGCCAGCGCCTTGGCGAAGGCGATGGTCGCGCCCTTGCAGCCCGAATACACCACCTCGCCGCTGGAGCCGACCCGGCCCGCGTCGGAGGCGATGTTGATGATGCGGCCGGACTTGCGCTGGGCCATGCCCTGGGCGACGGCGTGCGTCATGTGCAAGGGGCCGAACCAGTTGATCGAGGTGACCTTCTTCCAGAAGGCCTCGTCGGTCTTGAGGAAGGGCATGGGGGTGTCCCAGCCGGCGTTGTTGACCAGGATGTCGGTACCCTGGCCGGTCTGCTGCTCGAAGCTGGCCACGGCCGCGGTGACGGCGCCGTAGTCGGTGATGTCGCAGCTGACGGCGACGGCCTTGCCGCCGGCCGCCTCGATGGCGGCCACGGTCTGGCCGGCGCCGTCGGCATTGATGTCGAACACGCCGACAGTGATGCCCTCGGCGCCCAGGCGGGTGGCGATGGCGCGGCCGATGCCGCTGCCGGCGCCGGTGACGATGGCGGTCTTGCCTTGCAGTCCTCGCATTGAATTCTCCAGTGACAGTCGAAAAAATCAGGCCTTTCGGCGGCCGGGACGTCCCGGCCGGCCGAGGGAATGACAAGCGGTCAGGCAGGGCTTGCGCCGGACCGTCATGTTTTGGTGCTGTGATGCATGATACGCTAGTGAACTATGCGGCCGCAACCCGCCACGCCGGCCCGACGACCGGGGTTTTCCCCACTCGTTCGACACCCTAGCAGCCGCACTTCGCTGCGGATCATCACCTAGGGTTTGTCCTAGCGTTATTTCACAGACGCATGGCGACGCGGCTCATACAGTACAGTACCGTACTATATTGGACCGGGCGTGCGCCGTGCCCCGCCCCAGGAGACCCCGCCTCGATGAACACCCCCCGTTTCGACGCCGCCGCCCACGCCCGCGCCATGCGCGAGCAGGGTTTCTGGCGCGACACCAACTACGACGATTTCCTGATGCGGACGGTCGCGGCCACGCCCGACAAGCTCGCTGTCGTGGCGTACCGCGCAGACCGCGAAGGCACGCAACGGTTCAGCTACCGAGCCTTCGCCGACCTGGTGGCCCGGGTGGCCGCCTCGCTGCGCGGCCTGGGCGTGGGCCCTGGCGACATCGTGGCCCTGCAGGTGCCCAACTGGTGGGAGTTCGTGGTGACGGTTCTGGCCACCAACCGCATCGGCGCGGTGGTCAACCCGCTGATGCCCATCTTTCGCGAGCGCGAGCTGTCCTACATGCTGGGCTTCGCGCAGGCCAAGGTGCTGGTGGTGCCGCGCGTATTCCGGGGCTTTGACCACGAAGCCATGGCGCGCGATCTCAGGCCAGGGCTGCCGGATCTCAAGCACGTGATCGTGATCGACGGCCAGGGCGACAACAGCTTCGACAAGATGCTGCTGTCCGGCGCCGACCGGCTGGCGCCGAGCCAGCCGCCGCTGCTCGCGCCCGACGCCATGGCGGTGATGATGTTCACCTCCGGCACCACCGGCTCGCCCAAGGGGGTGATGCACAGCACCAATACCCTGGTGGCCAACAGCCACTCGTTGTCGGGCCGCTTCGGCCTGACCGCCGACGACGTGCTGCTGGCCTGCTCACCGCTGGGCCACATGACGGGCTACGCCGCGGTGCTGAACCTGAGCCTGTCCATCGGCGGCACCATGGTGTTGCAGGACGTCTGGGAAGTAAAGCGCGGCGTCGCCATCATGGCCGACGAAGGCGTGACCTACACCGCGGCCTCCACGCCCTTCCTGTCGGACATCGTCGAAACCGTCGCCGGCGGCGCGCAGCGCCCGGCCCGGCTTCGTTCCTTCCTGTGCGGCGGCGCGCCGATCCCGCCGGTACTGATCGAACGCGCCAAGCGCGAGCTCGGCCTGACCGTGTGCTCGCTGTTCGGCATGACCGAGGCCTTGTCGGCCACCCTGACCGAGCCCGCCCGTGCCCATGACAAATCGGCCACCACCGACGGCCGCGCCCTGGAGGGGGTCGGCGTGAAGGTGGTCGACGAGCAAGGCCATGAATGTCCGCGCGGCACCACTGGCCGGCTGCTGACCAGCGGCGCCCAGATGTTCCTGGGCTATTTCAAGCGCCCCGACATCGAGAGCTTCGACGACCAGGGCTGGTTCGACACCGGCGACCTGGCCTACATGGACGACGAGGGCTACATCCGCATCAACGGCCGCACCAAGGACGTGCTGATCCGCGGCGGCGAGAACGTGCCCGTGGTCGAGATCGAGGCCCTGCTGTACCAGCACCCGGCGGTCGCCGTCGCGGCGCTGGTGGGCTACCCCGACGCCCGCCTGGGCGAGCGCGGCTGCGCCTGCGTGACCCTGCGCCCCGGCGCCAGCCTCACCCTGGCCGAGCTGCAGGCCTACATGGCGCAGTGCAAGGTGGCCAAGAACTACTGGCCCGAGCGACTGGAGATCATGCCGGACATGCCGCGCACCCCCGCCGGCAAGATCCAGAAGTTCAAGTTGCGTGAGATGGCCGCGGGTGAACGCAAATGAGCCAGAAATGAGCGCGCACTTTCACCTTCGACGCGATGACGACGGCGTGGCCGTCCTCACGCTGGCAAGGCCCGAGCGCCTGAACGCGCTGACCGACGACATGGTGACCGACCTCGGCCGCCTGCTCGACGATCTGGCCAAGGATGCACAGATGCGGGCGCTGATCCTCACCGGCGAGGGCCGCGGGTTCTGCGCCGGCTTCGACCTGGGCCTGGCCACCGCCGCGCCCGATCAGGACACCCTGGGCGAGGCCGCCGCCTGGACGGTGCGGCAGGAATCTTTCGCCGGGCTGGTGACCAAGTTGCGCGCGCTGCGCGTGCCGGTGATTGCCGCCGTCAACGGACTGGCCAACGGCGCCGGCCTGGGCCTGGCCTTGGCCGCCGAGATCCGCTATGCCGCCAGCTCCGCGCGCTTCAATGCCGCCTTCGTGAACGTGGGCATGTCCGCCTGCGACATCGGCGTGAGCTGGCTGCTGCCACGTTGCGTTGGCCTGTCGAACTCGTTCGAGATCATGCTCACCGGCCGCATGGTCGACGCCGACGAGGCCCTGCGCATCGGCCTGGTGTCGGCAACCGTGCCCGACGACGCGCTGATGCCGCGCGCCCTTGAGACGGCGCGCCTGATCGCTTCGCGCCATCCCTTCGGCATGTGGATGACCAAGCGCAGCGGCTGGGCCAATGTGGAGGCGGGCAGCCTGCAGGCGGCCATCGAGCTGGAGAATCGCACGCAGATCCTGGCGCGCACCACCGGTGAGCTGCAACGCGCCGCCGAGGCGCTGGTCGCGCGCCGAAAGACTGGATCCCCGCCTTCGCGGGGATGACGCAACTCAGGACTTTCGTCCCTGCATCAAGGCTTCGATCATGGTCGGGGCGTTGTATTCGATCAGGCACAGCCGGATGCCGAACACGTCGTCCGGATGGAGGATGACCTCGCGCAGGCCGCCCACCCGGTGGTCGGCGACGACGCGAACGCCACGGCGCTGAAGCTCCGTCTTGGCCTCGTCCATGTCGCTGACCTTGAAATGAATGTTGCGATTGCCTTCGCGTTTCGGCTCGGGCTTGGTCTCGATCAACTCGAAAAAGCCGCGCTTGTCGATCGCGATGCGGGTCGCGCTCAGATCGGGCTGCTTGGCATCGGCGGCGTCCACCGCGCTGGGCTGGACCGCGATGTCCTGGCCCAGGCGGAAATGCTGGAACTCGATGTTGAAGACCTCGGAAAAGAAGGTCATGGCCTTCTCGAGGTTCTTCACGTCGATGCCGAAAACCTCGATTTTTTCAACCTTCATCGGATGCCCCTGTTTTCGTGAATGAACGGGATGGCCATGGCCTCAAAGCCGGCCGGCGGCTTTGGCGCGAATGCGCAGCAAGGCATAGACCTCGTCGATGGTCGGCGTGGTCACGCCCGCCAGCTCGCGCATGGCCTGCACCGAGTCGGTGAGCACGTCGATCTCCAGCGGACGGCCGCGCTCCCAGTCCTGCAGCATGGACATCTTGTGCTTGCCCGAGTTGCGCGCGGCCTCGATGCGTTGGTCGATGGTGATTGGCCAGGACTTCACCCCCAGCGCCTCGGCCACCACTTCGGCTTCGCGCATAACGCGACGCACCAGTTGCACCACGGCGGGATCGTTGGTGAGCATGTCGTTGGTGGCCTGGGTGAGAACGCCCAGCGGGTTCCAGCTCAGGCTGCTGATCATCTTGGCCCAGATCCAGGCGCGGATGTCGGGCACGACCTGGGCGTTCATGCCGGCGTCGTTCATCGCCTTGGCCAGGCGCGTCACACGGGGGCTCTCGCTGCCGTCGGGTTCGCCGATCGGAAAGCGCAACAGCGCGCCGTCGTGGTGGATCACGCCCGGCTCGGGCACCTCGGCGGCCACCCAGTAGACGCAGCCGACCGCACGCTCGGGGCTCAAGACTTGCCACTGCTGCCCGCCGGGATCGAGCCGCGGAATCTGCCGCCCGGCGTGCGGGCCGGCCAGGCCGTGGAAGTACCAGTACGGGATGCCGGTGGTCGGCGGCAGCACCATGGTGTCGGGACCGAGCAGCGTGGCGATGCCGGCAAGCGCCGACGTCAGCTGGTGCTGCTTGAGCGAAATGAAAACGACGTCCTGCTTACCCAGGGTCTCGGGCCGGTCGGTGGCCGTCACGCGGGCGGTGACGTCGCCGGACGGCGAAGTCAGGCGCAGCCCGCGCTCGCGAATCGCGGCCAGGTGCTCGCCCCGGGCGACCACGCTGACCTCGACGCCGGGAACCTGAGACAGGCGGGCGGCGACAAAGCCGCCGATGGCGCCCGCGCCGAAAATGCAAATCTTCATGGGAATGTCCTTGATGGGGGGTTCAGGGCCGCAGCTCGCAGGTGCCGCGATCGATCAGGCGGACGCCGCGCTCGACCGCTTCGGCACGAAAGCGCACCCGAGCCGGTCCGTCGCGAAACATGCTGACACGCACCGTATCGCCGGGCAGCCCAGGTGCCACAAAGCGCGCACCGAAAGACAGCAGGCGCTCGGGCTGGCCCGGCGCGAAGTGCTTGAGCACCGCGCGGCAGGCCCGGCCCAGGTTGTTCAGTCCGTGGGAGATGGGGACCTCGAAGCCGGCCTCGCGGGCGATGGCCGGATCGGCGTGGATCGGCATCCAGTCGCGGCTGACCGCCCGATACAGCAGGGCGGCCTGCCGCGTCTGGGCGATGTCCATCACGGCGTCGGGTTTCGCGTCTTCGGGGATCGCAGCCAAGGGCTCGGCCGGCGTACCGCTGCTGCCGCAACCGCCGTCGCCGCGCATGAAGGCCATGCTCTGCAACGTGGCCAGCAGCTCGTTGCTGTCGCGGTCGTAGAGTTTCGTGTCCATCTGGAGCACCGCGCCGCGGCCGGCGCCCTTGTCCGACACAGCCGCGACATGGTGTTGGGCCCGCACGCGACCGGAGGCCGGCAGCGGCTTGTGGATCTGAAAGCGTTCCTCGCCGTGCAGGAGGTGCTTCCAGTCGATGCCAGTGGCGGGGTCATCCTGCCAGAACGGGATCCAGCCCAGCACCATGCACTGGGCCGGCACCACTTTCGGCGCGCCGCCGCCCTGCCCTTCGTAAACGTAGGGCAGCTCGTCGGCGTCCAGCGGGTCACTGCCCATGCCCAGCGACAGCGCATACAGCAGGCTGTCGCGCATCTCGTAGTCCTGGTCGGTGGGCGCAAAGCGCAAGGACAACACGTGTTGGAGGTTCATGACGTTCCTTCAGCCGATCGTCACGAGGACTTTGCCGAACTGCTCGCCGGCACTGAGCCGGTCGAAGGCGTCGGTGACTTGCGCCAGCGGGTAGACCTTGTCGATCACGGGCTTGAGCCCGCCGCGCCCGAACAAGGCCAGCAGCTGGCGGAACTCCTCCATCGAACCACCGGTCGAGCCGTAGACCTCGAGCTGGCGAATGAACATGCGTTGCAGGTCGGCGCCGGGATTGGAGCCGGTGGTCGCGCCGCAGGTGACCAGGCGCCCGCCGCGGCGCAGGCTGCGCAGCGAATCGCCCCAGCTGGCCGCCCCCACGCTGTCGATGACCATGTCCACGCCCTCGCCGGCGGTGTGGGCCAGCACCTGCTCGTAGACCTTCTTTTCGGTGCGGTAGTTGACGCCGCCACTGGCGCCCATGGCAATGGCGCGCTGGATCTTGTCGTCGCTGCTGCTGGTCACCAGCACACGGGCGCCGGCCATCAGAGCCAGTTGCAGGGCGGCCACCGCCACGCCGCCGCCGATGCCGACGATGAGCACGGTTTCGCCGGCGACCAGCGGACGGGCCTTGCCAAACAGCATGCGCCAGGCCGTGAGGTGGCCCACCATCAGCGCGCCGGCGCCTTGCAGGTCCGCATCGTCGGACAAGGGCAATACGCAATACGCCGGCGTGGCGAAGTACTCGGCCAAAGTTCCGTGCCGGTGCTCGCCCTGGATGTTGGCCTTGGTGCACAGGGTCTGGTCGCCGGACAGGCAATAGCGGCACGTGCCGCAGAACGCGTTGGAAAACAGGATGGCCTTCTGACCGACCTTGAGGCCGCTGCCGGCCGGCGCGTGTTCAATCACGCCCGCGCCTTCCACGCCCTGGATCAGCGGCAGGCTGTGGGTGATGCCCACACCCACATCGCGCATGTACAGGTCGACCCGGTTCAGACCCACCGAATGCATCCGCAGCACGGCGTCGCCCGGGCCGGGGGTGGGGTCGGCAATGTCGCGGACTTTCAGGCCCTCGCGGCCACGGGTTTCTAGAACGGCTGCTCGCATGGAAAACCTGCCTCGTCGATTGGATTAATTTGGGGTGAGCACCGCGCCGCCGCACACCGAGAGCACTTGCCCGGTGACATAGCGCGACAGGTCGGTGACCAGGAACTCGAGCGCACCCGCGCAGTCCTCGACCTCGCCGAAGCGGCGCAGGGGGATCTGCTTGAGTTCGTCGTCGGTGCCGATGCCGCGCTCGCGCGCGGCCTGGGCTATGCGGGCCGTCATCATCACGCCGGGCGAGATGCAGTTGGCGCGGATGCCGTGCGGCCCGACCTCGGCCGCCAGGTAACGGGTGTACTGGGCCACTGCCGCCTTGCTGGCGGCATAGGCGGCGATCATCCCGCCCTTGTAGGTGGTGATGCCCGACTGCGAACTGATGTTGACGATGACGCCCGCGCCCAGCTTCTTCATGGCCGGAATCGCTGCCTTGCAGCAGAACTGCGTGCTCATGAAGTTCACGTCGAACAGCAGGCGCGTGTCCTCCTCGGTCGCCTCGGACGGGTGGCTGCGGCCGGCCGGCGTGATGGCCCCACCGGCGTTGTTGACCAGGATGTCCAGGCGGCCGAAATGGGCGATGGCCCGCTCGACGGCGGCGGTGGCCTGGTCGCTCTTGGCCAGGTCGGCCTGGATGCCGATGCTGCGCCGGCCCAAGGCCTCGATCTCGGCCGGTACGCTGGCCGCGCTGAGCTTCTCGCCGTAGCGCGCCGCGCCGTCCAGATCAAGGTCGACGACGGCGACATCGGCGCCCAGGCGGGCCAGCCGCAAGGCATACGCACGGCCGAGGCCACGCGCGGCGCCGGTTACCAGGGCGGCCTTGCCGGCCAGGGGGAGAGCAGGGGTGTTCATGACGTGATTCGGTTGAACCAGTGAGGATATGCATCGTGCACCAGCGTACGATCATGGTAAACACCTAGGCTCGCGGGCCGCCAGAATGGTTTTGCCGGTTGACGCTGGGCCGTGCGGCTCGGTACGATCAATTGGTACGCCAGTGAACCATCCGGCTGGGGGTGCAGCGCGCCCAGCCGGTAACCCAGGAGACCAAGACCATGGCAATCCGCACTTTCGATCCCGCCGCCCACGCCGCCAAGATGCGCGCCGACGGCTGGTGGGTGGACCGCACCACCGACAGCATGATCGCCGACGCCGCGCGGCAATTCCCAGACAAGGCCGCGATCGTGGCCTACCGCGCCGACAGCGGCGAGGCGCCGGTGCGGCGCTTCACCTACCGCCAGCTCGACGACTACATCGGCCGCGGCGCGGCCGCCTTGCGCAAGCTGGGCGTGGCCAAGGGCGATGTGGTGTCGATCCAGCTGCCCAACTGGTGGGAGTTCGTGCTGGTGACGCTGGCCTGCGGCCGCCTGGGCGCGGTGGTGAACCCGTTGATGCACATCTTCCGCGAGCGCGAAATGACCTACATGGTCGGTTTTTGCGAAGCCAAGGTGCTGGTGGTGCCCAAGCAGTTCCGCGGCTTCGACCATGAGGAAATGGCCAAGGCGGTGCAGGCCAACTGCCCGAAACTGGCCCATGTGCTGGTGGTGGGCAGCGGCGGCGACAACGACCTGGAGAAGGTGCTGTTTTCCGGCACCGAGGCGATCGAGCCCGCCGGCCCGAACCGAGCCGCGCCGCGCCGCGCCGACGAGATGGCGGTGCTGATGTTCACCTCCGGCACCACCGGTTCGCCCAAGGGCGTGATGCACACCGACAACACCCTGGTGGCCTGCGTGCGCGGGCTGGCACAGCGTTTCGGCCTGAGCGCCGACGACGTGCTGCTGGCCTGCTCGCCGATGGGCCACATGATGGGCTATGCCGCGGTGATGTTCCAGAGCTTGTGCCTGGGCTGCACCGTGGTGTTGCAGGACGTGTGGGAGGGCAAGCGCGGCGTGGCCATCATGGCCGCCGAGGGCGTGACGCACATCGGCGCCGCCACCCCCTTCCTGGTGGACATCTGCGAGGCGGTGGCCGCCGGCGGCCCCAAGCCCAAGCTGCGCACCTTCCTGTGCGGCGGCGCGCCCATCCCGCCGGTGGTGGTGCAACGTGCGGCCGCTGAGCTCGGCCTGAACGTCTCCAGCCTGTGGGGCATGACCGAATCGCTGGGCAGCACGCTGACCGAGCCCTCGCGCGCCCATGAGAAGTCGGCCAGCACCGACGGCCGGCCGCTGGAGGGCACCGAGGTGCGCATCGTCGACGCCGACGGCAAGCCGTTGCCCACCGGCGAGACCGGCCGGCTGATGGTGCGCGGCGCCCAGATGTTCGTGGGGTATTACAAGCGCCCCGACATCGAGACCTTCGACGCCGAAGGCTGGTTCGACACCGGCGACTTGGCCTACATGGACAACGAGGGCTACATCCGCATCAACGGCCGGACCAAGGATGTGCTCATCCGTGGCGGTGAGAACGTGCCGGTGGTCGAGATCGAGAACCTGGTGCTCAAGCACCCGGCCATCGCCGGCGCCGCGCTGGTGGGCATTCCCGATGCGCGCCTGGGAGAGCGCGGCTGCCTGTTCGTGGCGCTGCGGCCAGGGCAGAGCTTTGACCTGGCCACGCTGCACGCCTACATGGCCGAGAGCAAGGTGGCCAAGCAGTACTGGCCCGAGCGGGTCGAAGTGATCGCCGACATGCCACGCACCCCCAGCGGCAAGATCCAGAAGTTCATCCTGCGCGAGAAGGCCAAGGCCTTCGCAACGGGGGCCGCATGAGCGCCGTCAGCTGCCGCCGCTTTGAAGGCACGGTCTGCGTGGTCACCGGGGCCGCGCGCGGCATCGGCGAGGCCATTGCCGAACGTCTGGCCATGGAAGGCGGCATGGTCGCGGCGCTTGACATGAGCGAGCGCCGGCTCACCCCCACCGTGGAGGCGCTGCGCGCCCGCGGGCTCGATGTGCGCGGCTTCGCCTGCGACGTCAGCTCGCGCGCCTCGGTGCAGGAAACCATGGCGGCCGTGCGCAAGGCCTTTGGCGCGCCGATCGGTGTGCTGGTCAACAACGCCGTCTGGGCCCGCTTCGGACCCCTGGACGGCGTGGACGAAGAAACCGTCGACCGCACCCTGGCGGTGGGCCTCAAGGGCCTGATCTGGACCACCCAGGCGGTGGTGCCGCAGATGCGCGAGCGCGGCGACGGTGCCATCGTCAACTTCAGCTCGACGGCGGCGCAGCATCCGGCGGGCGCGGGGGCCATCGTCTATGCCGCAATGAAGGCCGGCGTGCTGGGCCTGACGCGCGCCAGCGCGGTGGAGCTCAGCCCCGACCGCATCCGGGTCAACACCCTTCAGCCTGGCATGGTGGGCACCGATGCGTCCAAGGCCCAGTACGACGAGGCCACGCTGGCGGTGCGCGAAGCGGCCATGCCGCTGGGCCGTTTCGGCGACCCCGCCGACATCGCCGGCGCAGTGGCCTTCCTGGCCAGCGACGACGCACGTTATGTAGACGGCACCGAGTTGGTCGTCGACGGCGCCTGGACCGTCGGAAAAGATTGAATTCATTGAATAGGAAACCCGCGTCATGTTGAACAGACTCGAAGGCAAGCGTTGCATCGTCACCGGCGGCGGCAGCGGCATCGGCCGCGCCAGCGCCCAGCGCATGGCGCAGGAAGGCGCCTCCATCCTGGTGGTCGGGCGCAGCAAGGACAACACCGAAGAGACGGCGAATCTGATCCGCGAGGCCGGCGGCAAGGCCGCCGCCATGGTGGCCGACGCCACCGACGAGGCCGACGTGCAGGCGATGGTCGAGCGCTGCGTCGCCGAGTTCGGCGGGATGGAGGTGTTCTTCGCCAATGCGGGCACCCCGGGCACCGGCGCCGGCATTCTCGAGCAGACCGTCGAGGAATGGAACGACGTCTGGAAGGTCAACGTGATCAGCTGCATGCTGGCCATCAAGCATGCCGGGCGCCATATGGTCGCCCACGGCGGCGGCTCCATCATCCTCACCTCATCGGCGGGGTCGCTGAGGGCCAACGCCGGCGCCATCTCGTACTGCGCCAGCAAGGCGGCGGTGAACAACCTGGCCCAGACGGCGGCCAACGCCTTCTCCGGGCAGCTGGTGCGCGTCAATGCCGTGCTGCCGGGCCTGGTGGAAACGAAGATGACCAAGATGGTGTTCGATTACGCGGCGGCGCGCGGCAAGGCCGATCGCATCGGTTACATGGTGCCGCTGCGGCGCCCAGGCCAGCCGCATGAAATCGCCAGCATGGTCGCGTTTCTGGCCAGCGAGGACGCCTCCTTCATCACCGGCCAGTGCTACGCCGTCGACGGCGGGATCAGCAGCTCACACCCGTTCGGCAAGACGACGGCTTGAGCGCGCCGCCCATCCTGCAGGCGGACGCCGCCCTGCAGCGCCGCGCCTTGTTCGCGGGGCTGGGCGTCGTCGTCCTGTGGGGTGCCAGCTTCAGCATCCAGAAGGCCGCCTACGGGGCGATGCAACCGGGGCCTTTTCTCTTTTTCCGCGCGGCTGTGATGGCCCTGAGCGTCATCGCGGTGCTGCTGTGGTACGGCCGGCCCTGGCTCCCGGCGCTGCAGCCGGGCGACGGGCGCCTGTTTGCCACCGCTACGCTCACCGGCCCGTTCCTGCACGTGCTGTTTGTCACCTACGGCGTGCACTGGTCGACCCCGTTCACCAGCGCGGTGATCATGGCCTGCGGGCCGGTGATCACGCTGGTGCTGATGCGCCTGCTGCACGGCACGCGCCTGCGGCCGGTTCAGGTGCTGGGCGTGGCCCTGGCCTTCACGGGGGTGCTGCTGTTCATGGCCGACAAGCTGATGCAGGCCGATCTGCGCGCGTCCGGCGGCGACCTGATGCTGCTGGGGGCCGCTGTGAGCTTTTCGCTCTACACCATCCGCGTCACGCCCTTGGCCCGCCGCTATGGCGGGATGGAGATCATGTGCTGGACCTCCCTGCTGGCGTCGCCGCTGTTCATGGCGCTGACCTTCTGGCCCGCGCTGAACGCACCCGTGGCCACCTTTTCGGCGGCAGCCTGGGGCGGGCTGCTCTGGACCGTCTGGCTCACGGCACTGCTGGCCTGGATCCTGTGGAGCTGGACCAATGCGGTGCGCGGCGTCTCGCGCACCGCGCCGCTGCTGTACCTGGTGCCACCGGTGGCGGGGCTGATCGGGTGGCTGTTCCTGGGTGAAGTGCTCACCGCCTGGAAGCTGGCCGGCGGCGCGATCGCCATGACCGGCGTGGCGCTGGCGCAGTGGGGCGGGCAGCGCACGTGAAGTCCACCCCGCAGGGCCGCGCCCTTGCCGTCGGCCTGGCGCTGGTGGTGATATGGGCCGCCGCCTTCAGCATCCAGAAGGCCGCCTATGCGGCCATGGGGCCGGGCGCTTACCTGTTCCTGCGCGCCATCGTGATGGCCGTGTGTTCCGTGGCGATGCTCGCCTGGTACAAGCTGCCGCTGTGGCCCACGCTGGCGCCAGGGGAGTGGCGCGCATTCCTCGGCGTGACCGTCACCGGGTCGATCTTGCAGGTTGCGCTGACAACCTTTGGCATTCACATGTCGACACCGTTCTCGGCGGCGGTGATCACGGCCTGCGGCCCGGTCATCACCCTGGTGCTGCTGCTCATCCTGCACGGCGTTCGCATGCGCCCGCCGCAGATGCTGGGCGTGGTGGTGGCCATGGCGGGCGTGTTGCTGTTCATGGCCGACAAGCTGATGCAGGCCGACCTGCGCGCGACCTTGGGCGACCTGATGATGCTGGCCTCCGCCGTCACGTTTTCGCTCTACACCATCCGCGTCACGCCGCTCGCGCGTCGGTATGGCGGCATGGCCATGCTGTGCTGGAGCACCCTGCTGGCCACGCCCTTGATGTTGGCCGGCACGCTGGCGCCGGTGCTTCAATCCTCTCTGGCCACCATCACCCCGATGATCTGGTTCGCGTTCTTCTGGTCCGTGCTGGTCTCGGCCTTCCTGGGCTGGGTGGCATGGAACTGGGTCAACGCCGTCCGAGGGGTCGCGCGTACCGCGCCCTTGCTGTACCTGATCCCGCCGGTGGCGGGCGTGATCGGATGGGTGTTCCTGGGCGAAGCGCTGACCACCGCCAAGCTGATCGGCGGCGCGCTCGCCATGGGCGGCGTCGCGCTGGCGCAGTGGGCGGCGCCAAGAGCCTGAGATCAGGCCCACCCCCGATGCGCCTTCGGCCGTGCCCCCTCGGGCGCTGCCCTCTCCCCCTCAAGGGGGCGCCACCAGCGGCCCGGCAAAGCCGGTTCCGCGGTGGCCGCTGATCCGCACACTGCTTTCCTGCAGGGTGGGTGAATCAGCTACCGCACCCGCACCATCATCTTGCCGGTGTTGCCCCCCGCGAGCAGGTCGATCAAGGCCTGGGGGGCGTTCTCCAGGCCCTGCACCACTTGTACCGGCGCATGCAGCGTGCCCTCGTCCAGCCAGGCGGCCAGCGCCGTCTCGGCGGCCTCGCGGCGCAGTGCGTCGTCGAGCACGACAAAGCCAGCCATGGAAAGGCGCCGCGCGATCAGCAGCGCCGGCACGCCGCGCGGGCCGGCCGGCGCCTGGCCGGCGTCGTAGGCCGACACCGCACCGCAGCACACCACACGCCCGCCGATGTTCATCGATGGCAGAGCCGCCTCCAGCACCGCGCCGGCCACGTTGTCGAAGAAGACATCGATGCCCTTGGGCAGCGCGCGCTTGAGGTCGGCGCGCAGCGCACCGGCCTTGTAGTCGACCACCGCATCGGCGCCGAGCTCGCGCAGCATTTGCGCCTTGTGCGGCCCGCCAGCCACCGCCACCACGCGGCAGCCGGCCTTCCTTGCAAGTTGCACCACGATGCTGCCCACCGCCCCGGCCGCGCCGGACACCAGCACCTGCTCGCCGGGCAGCGGCCGGCCGATGTCGAACAGGCCGACGTGCGCGGTGGCGCCCGTGATGCCCAGCACGCCGACCAGTTGTTCCAGCGGGCGCGCGGCGTCGCGCCTGCGCAGCGCGCTGGCCGCTGCGCAGGCGAAGTCTTGCCAGCCGAGGTCGCCCTCGACCCGGTCGCCCGGCGCGAAGTCGGGGCTTTGCGATTGGACCACCTCCCCCACCGCGTACGAGGCCATCACCTGGCCCGGTTGCAGCATTGGCCGGTAGCTGGGCCCGGCCATCCATACGCGCTGCGAGGGGTCCACCGACAGCGCCTGCACCCGCACCAGTACCTCGCCAGGGGCGGGCCGCGGACGCGGCGCGGTGCGCCACTCGAAATGCTCAAGCGTCAGGCGGTCGTCGGGGCGGCGGCGGTAGATCCATTGGCGGTTGGCGGCGTCGGTCATTCCAGCAGCATCGCTGCAAGCGCCCCTGGGGCGAAACAGCGTTTCCCCCGTTGACATCAATCGTACGCACATTTACGGTGTGCCAGTGCATCGACCTTCCCATCCTCGCTTCGTCCTGACATGCCATCCATGAACACGATCGACCTCAGCGGCCGCACGGCCATCATCACTGGCGGCGGCAGCGGTATCGGGCTTGCCACCGCCCGCCAGATGCTCCTGTCGGGCGCCCGCATCGAGCTGTGGGGGCGCGACGCCGACCGGCTCGTGGCCGCGGCGAAGGAACTTGGCGCGCCCGAGCGCGTCAGCACCCAGTCGGTCAATGTCGGCGACCCTGCCGCGGTGCAAGCCGCAGCCGCGGACTCACTGCGGCGGCTGGGCGCGGTGGACATCCTCGTCAACAACGCCGGCGTCACGCCGGGCATGCTGCCCATGGCCGAGGTGACGCTGGAAGACTGGCGCGAGAACATGGCCGTCAATCTCGACGGCGTGTTCTTCACCTGCCGCGCCTTCGTGCCGGGCATGGTGTCGCGCGGCTGGGGCCGTGTCATCAACCTCAGCTCCATGGCCGGCAAGGAGGGCAACCCCTTCCAAAGCGCCTACTCGGCGGCCAAGGCCGGCGTGATCGGCTTCACCAAGAGCCTGGCCAAGGAAGTGGGCACCAGCGGCGTCACGGTCAACGCGGTGGCGCCCACGCTGTTCGAGACGCCACTGCTGGCCTGGGCGCGTCGGGAAAACCCGCAAGCCATGCAGATCGCACTAGAGAAGATACCGATGCGCCGCATCGGCAAGCCGGAGGAAGCTGCGGCATTGATCACCTGGATCGCGTCCGACCAATGCGCCTTCACCACGGGCTTCACCTTCGACCTGTCCGGCGGTCGCGCCACCTACTGATCCGCACATCCACCATGACCTCCCACCTCCGCTTCACCCCTGGGGCTCTTGCATGATCATCCAGTTGCTCAACGGACTGGTCTACGGCGGCCTGCTCTATCTGGTCGCCGTCGGCCTGGTCCTCATCTTCGGCCTGCGAAGGGTGGTCAATTTCGCGCACGGCGCGGTGTTCATGATCGGCGCCTATGTCGGCTTCAGCGCCGCCGCCGTCGGCAACTACTGGGTCGGCCTGGTGGTGGCGGTGATCGTGCTCGCGGTGCTGGGCGGCTTGCTCGACACCTTCGTGTTCCGGCCGCTGCAACGCCACGACCCTCTGGTCACCGTGCTGGTGACCTTCGGCCTGCTGATGGTGCTGGAGGATTTCGCCCAGATCGTCTGGGGCAAGGACTTTCGCACCATGGCGGTCCCCGAGCTGCTGTCCGGCACGGTCCAGATCGCCGGCGAGGCCTTTCCGGTGTACCGGCTGATGGTGATGGCCGTGGCCGGCGCGGTGGCCCTGGGCCTGATGCTGTGGCTGCGCTACAGCCGCATCGGCCTGTTCGTGCGCGCCTCCAGCGCCGACCCGGTGGTGACCGCGATCCAAGGCGTCGACACCAACCGTGTCAGCATCACAGTGGTGGCCATCGGGACCGCCTTGGCCGGCCTGTCCGGCACCATTGCCGCCCCGCTGCTGTCGCTGTCGCCCTCCATGGGCGGCTACATCCTGGTCGAATCGTTCATCGTCATCGTGATCGGCGGCCTGGGCAGCTTCGGCGGCGCCCTGATCGCCGCGCTGGTGATCGGGCAGATCTACAACTTCGGCGTGGTGCACCTGCCCTGGGCGTCCACCATGATCCCCTTCCTGCTGATGGTCGCCGTGCTGGTCTGGCGTCCGCAAGGCTTCGCCGGCAAGCATGTCTAGGAGCCGACACGCATGAGCACACAAGTGGCTTCGGCCCCGACCGGCATCACCGGAACCCCTAGCGCCGCGCCGATCTCGCTCACGCACGCGCTCGTCCTCACCGCCATCTTCCTGGTGGTGGGGATGGCCCTGCCGCGCATGATCGGTTCCGTGCTGCTGATGACCCTGCTGGCGCAGGCGACCATCGCCGCCATCCTGTCCATGAGCATCGGCACCCTGCTGCGCCTGAACGGCGTGATCACCTTCGGCCATGCCGCGTTCTACGGCATGGCCGTGTACCTGGTGGCGCTGCCGGTGAACAACCAGTGGATGCCGGCCGAAGCGGCGATCGTGCTGGCGCTGGTGGTGCCCACCGTGCTGGCCTTCCTGCTGGGCGTGGGCATCGTCAACATTCCCGGCATCGCGTTCTCCATGCTCACCCTCGCGGTGGGCCAGGCCGCCTACGAATTTGCAATGAAGGCCCGCGAGGTCACCGGCGGCGAGGACGGCATGACGATCCGGCTGCCCGCCGAGGTGTTCGGGATGTCCTTGGGGGTGTTCCAGAAGCCGCAGAGCATGTTCATGGTCTGCTGGGCCATTCTCGTGGTGCTGGTACTGGCGCTGTGGCTGCTCACGCGCAGCCGCTTCGGCCGGCTGGTGGAAGCCATCCGCGAGAACGAGGAGCGGGCGCGCTTCATCGGCTACCGCACCCGCCTGCCGCGGGCCATCATCGTCGGCGTCTCGGGCTTCATCGCGGCGCTGGCCGGGGTGCTGGCGGCGCTGTACAACGGCTTCGCCTCGCCCGACACGCTGCACTGGTCGCTGTCAGGCTCGGCCCTGATCATGGTCATCATCGGTGGGCCGCGCCTGCTGTGGGGGCCGGCCTTCGGCGCCATCGTGTTCTTCTTCTTCAAGGACGTCGCAGGCAACTTCACCGAGCACTGGCCTGCGCTGATCGGCCTGACGCTGATCCTGGTCACGGTCCGCATACCCAAGGGCATCGGCGGCGTGCTGGCCGACTGGTTGAACCGCCGCCGCGCGGCCAAGGAGACGGTGGAATGAGCGCCGCGCCAGATTACGCCATCGAAGCGAAAAACATCGTGCGCCGCTACGGCGGTTTCGCCGCGCTTGGCGGTGTCGACATCGCCGTGCCGCCAGGCGAGATCCGCGGACTGATCGGGCCCAACGGCGCCGGCAAGTCGACCCTGATCGACGTGCTGTCGGGCCGCAACACCCACTGGAGTGGCAGCGTCCATGTGTTCGGCCAAGACATCGGCCCCATGACCGTGCAACAGCGGCGCGGCATCGGCCTGGCACGCTCTTTCCAGCGCACCAACATCTTCCCCGGCCTGTCCGTGCGGGAGCAACTGGAGATCGCGGCCCGCTCGGCCGAGGTCCAAAACGTCGACGAAGTCTTGCGCGAACTGGGCCTGGCGCACCTGGCGCGCCGCATCGCCGCCGACATCTCCTACGGCGACCAGCGCCGGCTCGACCTGGCCCTGGCCCTGATCGGCCGGCCGCGCATCCTGCTGCTGGACGAGCCGGCCGCCGGCCTGTCCATGGCCGAGTCGCTGTCGCTGGCCCAGCACCTGAAGGAGCTGGTGTCGCGCTGGAAGGTCACGGTGCTGCTGGTCGAACACGACATGGAGGTGGTGTTCTCGATCTGCGACCGCATCACCGTGCTGGCCCTGGGCAAGGTGCTGGCCGAGGGCACACCCGACGAAGTGCGCAACATGCCCGAGGTGGTCACCGCCTACCTGGGCACCAGTGCGATGGAATCGATGGAGGAGCAAACATGAGCGATAGCACGCCCCTGCTGCAGCTCAAGGATGTCGAGTCCGGCTATGGCGCCGCCAAGGTGCTGCACGGCGTCAACCTGGCCATCGGCGCCGGCCAGCGCGTGGCCATCCTGGGCCGCAATGGCGTGGGCAAGACCACGCTGGTCAACACGGTGCTGGGCGTCGCCCGCCTGATGAAGGGCCAGGTGCTCCTGAACGGACGCGCCGTCGACCCGATCCCGCACCATGCCGCCGCCCGCGCCGGCATCTCGGTGGTGCTGCAGGGCCGGGGCATCGTGCCGACGCTGTCGATCCGCGAGAACCTGCAGCTGGGCGCCGCGGTGAGCCGCCGCGGCCACTGGGACCTGCAACGCGTGTTCGAGTTGTTCCCCATTCTCAGCGAGCGCGCCGACACCCCCGGCACGGCGCTCTCGGGCGGTCAGCAGCAGATGCTGGCCATCGGCCGCGCGCTGATGGCCAACCCGTCGCTGCTGATCCTGGACGAGCCTAGCGAAGGCCTGGCCCCGGTCATCGTCGACGAGCTGGCCGGGGTACTGGTGCGCCTTTACGAAGCGGGCACCAGCCTGCTGCTGATCGAGCAGAACTACGGGCTGGTGCGCCGGGTCGCCACCCATTACCACGTGCTGTCCAAGGGCTCGATCGTGGAGGAAGGCGAGCTCGCCGGCCTGTCCATGGAAAGCCTCAAGCGCCACGTATCCGTGTAATTTCAGTTTTCAACCGGCCTACCAAGAAGGAGACAAACGTGAACCGTCCCACCGACACCCTCATCAACCGCCGCACCCTGCTGGCCGCCGCGGGCGGCATGGCCGCCTCGCTGGCGATCGCACAGGAAAAAGAGCCGCTGCGCATCGGCGTGCCCACCGCCCTGTCGGGGCCTTATGCCGTGCTGGCCCCCGAGGTGCGGCGCTCCATCGAATTCGCGGTGGCCGAGGCCATGGCCCGCGGCGGCCCGGACGGCCGCAAGATCGAGGTGCGCTTCCTCGACTCCGAACTCAAGCCCGACGTGGCCCGGCGCCAGGCCGAAAAGCTCGCGCTCGATGGCTTCCGGGTCCTCATCGGCACCATCTCCTCTGGCGAGATCCTGGCGATCAGCCCCATGCTCGAGCGCTGGGACGCGGTGATGGTCAGCACCTTCGCCAAGAACACCAAGATCACCGGCGACACCTGCTCGCCGCGCCTGTTCCGCGCGAACCAGGCCGACCCGCAAGACCTGGCCGTGATCAAGCCCTGGCTGGCCACCCGCAAGGAAAAGAAGTGGGCCATCCTGTGCTCTGACATGGCCTGGGGCCGCGAGATCGGCAAGAGCTTCAAGGAAGCCGCGATCGCCGACGGCCGGCAGATCACCGCCGAAAACTACCCCGCACTGGGCACCAACGACTTCGCGCCCTTCATCCAGCAGATCAAGAGCGGGACGCCCGAGGGGATGTTCGTGGCCATGACCGGCCGCGACGCGATCAACCTGCTGAACCAGGCCAAGCAGTTCGGCCTGAGCGACACCGTGCAGATCGCCGGGGTGAGCATCAACCTCGACTCCAACCTGCGCGCGGTGGGCGCGGTGGCCAAGGGCATCTGGGGCAACATGAACTACAGCCCCTCGATCGACACGCCGGAAAACAAGCGCTTTGTCGAAGCCTGGAAAAAGCACTACAACGGCGACGAACCGACCGACCTCGAGGGCGAAAACTACGTCGGCATGCAGGCCATCATCCAGGCCGTGGAGCGCGCCAAGAGCGTCAAGCCGGCTGACCTGGCCAAGGTCATGCACGGCGGCACCTTCGACACCGTGTTCGGCAAGGCGACGATCCGCGCCGAAGACCACCAGATGCTGCTGCCCAACTATTTCGGCCAGGTGCAGGAGCGTGGCGGCAAGATGCGCAACACCGTGGTCTTCACCCTGCCGGCTGACAAGGCCAACCCGCCGGCCGATCCGGCCTGCAAGCTCAAGATGTGAGCCCTGCCAGGAGGCGATCCTGGGGAAAGCCGGGTTGACGAAATTCATACGCTGGTGTACGGTCATAGAGCCTTACCAATAGATTCAACCCATGGCGACCGGATCGCCTTTTTATTCAGGAGACCACGATGGACTTCAACCTCCCCGAGGAAATCACGGCCAAGCTGGCCGAGCTCGACGCCTTCATCGAGAAGGAGATCAAGCCGCTGCAACAGCAGGACGACAACAACCGCTTTTTCGACCACCGGCGCGAGAATGCCCGCACCGACTGGGAAAACGACGGCCGGCCACGCGCCGACTGGCGCGCCGTCATCGAGGAAATGGAGCGCCGCGCTGACAAGGCCGGCCACCTGCGCCTGGGCCTGCCCAAGAACTGCGGCGGCGGCGGCGCTTCCAACCTCATGACCGCCGCGATCCGAGAGCACCTGGCGGCCAAGGGGCTGGGCCTGCACAACGACCTGCAGGACGAGTCATCCATCGTCGGCAATTTCCCCATCGTTCCGGTGATCGCCACCTACGGCTCACCCGAACAGCAAAAGTATGTCGAGGGCATCATCACCGGCAAGTGCCACCTGGCTTTCGGCCTGACCGAGCCCGGCCACGGCAGCGACGCCACTTGGCTGGACACCCAGGCTGTGCGCGCCACGGACGGCTCGGGCGACTGGATCATCAACGGCATGAAGCGCTGGAACAGCCAGGTCGCGCGGGCCGAGGCCAACCTGGTCTTTGCTCGCACCTCGGGCAAGGACGGCGACGCCACCGGCATCACCGCCTTCATCGTGCCCACCAACGCCGAGGGTCACAAGATCCTCTACAACCACTGGACGTTCAACATGCCCAGTGACCACGCCGAGACCGAGCTCAAGAACGTACGCGTGCCCAACAGCGCCATCCTGTACAAGGAAGGCGAAGGGCTGATGGTGGCCCAGCGCTTCGTGCATGAGAACCGCATCCGCCAGGCCGCCGCCAGCGCCGGCGCCGCGCGCTTTTGCATCACCGAGGCGGCCAAATATGCCAAGTCGCGCATCGCTTTCGGCGAGCCGCTGTCCAAGAAGCAGGCCATCCAGTTCCCGCTGGCCGAGCTGTATGCCGAGTGCGAGATGATCCGCAACTACATCTTCCGCACCGCCTGGGAGATGGACCGCCGCGACCCGCTGGAGATCAGCGACATGGTGTCGATCTGCAACTTCCGCGCGAACCGCCTGGTGTGCGAGGCCGCCGACCGTGCCATGCAGATCCACGGCGGCGTCGGCTACAGCCGCCACAAGCCCTTCGAGCACATCTACCGCCACCACCGCCGCTATCGGATCACCGAGGGATCGGAAGAGGTCCAGATCCGCCGCGTCAGCCAGTACCTGTTCGGCTTTGGCGGAAAGAAGGCGAACACGACCGCGGCGACATGAGCGCAGTGCCGAGCCGCCTCAAGCAAGCTCGCGCCCCCTCGGGGGGCAGCGAGGACACGCAGTGCCGAGCGTGGGGGCTCACATGAGCGCAGCGCCGAGCGTGGGGGCCACATGAGCCAAGTGAGCGTTGACGAATCCGGGCGCGAGATCGACTTTGACGTCGCCCGGCTCGAAAACTACCTGCGCGGCCTGCCCGACACCGGGTCGGGCGCGCTGCAGGTGCGCCGCACCGAGGGCGGCATGTCCAACCCGACCTACTTCCTGCGGCGGGGCGACTGGCAGGCCGTGCTGCGCAAGCAGCCGGCCGGCGTGCTGGCCCCCTCGGCACACGCCATCGACCGCGAATGGCGCGTACTCAGCACGCTGCAGGGTACCGATGTGCCAGTGCCGCGGGCACTGCACTACTGCCATGACCGCGAGGTCGTGGGCACGCCGTTCTACCTGATGGAGTGGCTGCAAGGCCGTGTCTTCCTCGAGTACGCGCTGCCTGGCATGAGCCCGCGGGAACGCGGCGCCATCTACGAAGCGATGGTGGCCACCATGGCCGCCATTCACCGCCTGGACATCCAGGCGCTGGGCCTGTCCGATTACGGGCGCCCCGGCAACTACTTTGCCCGCCAGCTCAAGCGCTGGTCCGAGCAGTGGTTCAAGTTCCGCAAGGGTGACGAGGACAACCCGGCGCTCGACCGGGTGGTCGCGTGGTTGTCCCAGCGTGTGCCCGAGAGCGAACTGCAGGCCCTGTGCCATGGCGATCTGCGCATCGGCAATCTGATGTTCCACCCGACCGAGCCGCGCGTGATCGGCGTGCTCGACTGGGAGCTGTCGACCCTGGGTCATCCGCTGGTCGACGTGGCGTTCAACACCCAGGCCTGGCGCATGGGGCCCGACGAGAACGGCGGCCTCGAAGGCGCGCCCCTGGCCGAGCTGGGGATTCCCGACGAGGCCAGCTATCTGGAGCGCTATTACCAGCTGGCCGGCTCCACCGAACGCATGACCACCTTCCACCAGGTGTTCGCGATGTTCCGCGGCGCCGTCGGCAGTGCCGGCGTGGCTGCGCGCGGCGAGGCCGGCAACGGCTTTCTGCCCGACGCCGCCCGCATCGGCCGCAAGCTGGCCCTGGCCTATGCCGGGCGCGGCCTGGAATTGATCCGCGAGCGCGGCGAGGACACATGATGACCCTGGACGAGGCCATCCGCACGCGCCGATCGGTGCGCGGGTTTCTGCCCCGCGAGGTGCCCGAACCGCTGCTGAGCGAAATGTTCGAGCTGGCCCAGTGGACGCCGTCCAACTGCAACATCCAGCCTTGGGTGCCGCATGTGGTGTCCGGCCCTGCGCTGCGCGCGTTGGCAGGTGAGATGGGCGCCGCGGCCGAGGCCGACCAGCCCTACGACCCCGACTGGCCGGCCGACGGCAAATACCAGGGCGTCTACCGCGACCGCCAGCATGACGCCGCCGCGCGCCTGTACGGCGCCATGGGCGTGGAGCGGCGCGACCTGGTTGCGCGGCGTGCCGCCTACATCCGCAACCTTCGATGCTTCGATGCGCCCCATGCGGTGTTCATCTTCATGCGCCAGCCCTTCGACGCACGCGAGATGACCGATGTTGGCATGTATGCGCAGACGCTCATGCTGGTGATGACCTCGCGCGGGGTCGCCTCCTGCGCGCAAGGGGCCTTGGGGCTGTACACCGGTATCGTGCGTCGTCACCTCGGGCTGTCCGAAGACCACCGCCTGATGTTTGGCATCTCCTTCGGCTACGAGGACACCACGGTGGCGGCCAACAAGGCTCGCACCGTCCGTGCCTCGCTGGACGAAGCCGTGATGTTCCATCGCTGACGGGCAGGTCCGCGACGTGGACGAGATCGCCGTCATCGGCCCCGGCCTGATGGGCCGCGGCATCGCCCTGGTCTGCGCGACCGCCGGCCTGAGGGTCTGGCTGCTCGGGCGCGACGCTGCCTCTGCAAGCGCCGGGCGCGAGCGATTGGCACAGGCGCTGGCACGGCAGGTCGAACGCGGCAAGCTCGAGGGCGCCCAGGCCGATGCGCTGATGATGCGCATCGAGGCCGCCCCTGACGACAGCTGCCTGGCGCGTTGCGGCGCCGCGATCGAATCGGCCCCGGAAGACCGACCGCTCAAGGAGGCCGTGTTGCAGCGCCTGCAAGCCGGACTGCCGCCCGGCGCCTGGATCGCCACCAACACCTCGGGCCTGCCCGTCACCGGGCTCGCCGCCGCGCTGGCCGATCCGGCGCGCTTCATCGGCCTGCACTTCTTCTCGCCGGTCGATCGCATGAAGCTGGTGGAGGTGGTGCGCGGCCAAGCCACGTCCGCCGCCACCCTGGCGTCGGCGCTGGCACTGCTGAGCCGGTTGGGTCAAGTCCCGGTGGTGGTGCGCGACGGCCCGGGCTTTTTTACCTCGCGCGTGTTCGCAGCCTACCTCGACGAGGCGATCGCGATGGTGGGCGAAGGCGTCGATCCGGTGCGTGTCGATGCGGCCGGGCTTCGCCTGGGCCGCGCCATTGGCCCGCTGGCGCTGCTGGACGACATCGGCCTGTCGCTCAATCTGCAGCAGGCTCGGCAGGCGCGCGCCGACGGCCTGCCACCCGAGCGCTGCCGACTTCTGGCCGAGCCGGTGTTGGCAGCCCTGGTCGGCGCCGGCCGCCGCGGCCGGCGTGACGGCGGCGGCTTCTATGACATGGCCGATGACGGCGGCCGCAGGCCCTGGGCCGGGTTGGGCTTGCTCTTTCCACCGAACGCGCAGTCCCCCGACGACGACACCCTGGCCCTGCGTCTTCGCTGCTCTGAGGCGCTGGAAGCCCTGCGCTGCCTGGAACAGGGCGTGGTGCAAAGCGCCGACGACGCCGACACTGCATCCCTGCTCGGCCTGGGTTTCCCCCGCGCCCAGGGCGGCATCCTGCGCTGGTGCGAGCAGCATGGCCTGGCGCAGCTTGTCGCCGACGCGCAGCAACTGGCGCGCACCCACGGTACACGCTTCGAAACTGGTTCCTGGCTGCGCGAGCGCGCCGCCGATCCGCGAGGGCTCACGCCCTGGCGGCAAGTCCCCAACGAAAGGAAATCCTCATGACCGGACCCCTCCAAGGCATTCGCATCGTCGAACTCGCGGGCCTGGGCCCCACGCCCTTTGCCGGCGGCCTGCTGGCCGATCTCGGCGCCGACGTGGTGCGGGTGGACCGCCTACCCAAAGCCGGCCAGGAACCCGACCGGTCCGCCCGCTTCGATTTCTACAACCGCAACAAGCGCTCGGTGGCCTTCGACCTCAAGCAGGCGGCCGACAAGGACGCCGTGCTGGCGCTGGTGCGCAAGGCCGACGTGCTGATGGAGGGCTTTCGCCCCGGCGTCACCGAACGCCTGGGCCTGGGTCCGGACGCTTGCATGGCGGTCAACCCACGCCTGGTGTACGGGCGCATGACCGGTTGGGGCCAGGAGGGCCCGATGGCCATGGAGGCCGGGCACGACATCAACTACCTGGCCCTGACCGGCGCGCTGCACAGCATGGGCGCGGCCGCCGAGCCGCCCCCTCCGCCCCTGAACCTGGTGGCTGACCTGGGCGGCGGCGGCATGTACCTGGCCCTGGGGGTGCTGGCGGCTGTGCTGTCGGCACGTACGACGGGCAAGGGGCAGGTGCTCGACGTGGCCATGGTCGACGGCGTGGCCCATCTGATGTCGGCCTTTCAGGCCTTCCGCCAGCAGGGCACCTGGACGGCCAAGCGCGGCGACAACATCGTCGACGGCGGTGCCCACTTCTACCGTACCTACCAAGCCCGGGACGGCCACTACATCGCCGTGGGCGCCATCGAGCCGCAGTTCTATGCCGCGCTGCTGTCGGTGATGGGCCTGGACGCCGCCAGCCTTCCGTCGCAAAACGACCGCGGCACCTGGCCAGCAATGCGCGAGCGCTTCGCCACCATTTTTCGCACCCGCACCCGCCAGGAATGGGTGGACGCCGCAGCCGGCCGCGACGCCTGCCTGTCGCCGGTGCTGTCGATCGACGAGGCCTGGGAACATCCGCATATGGTGCAGCGCAATACGTTCACCCGCTTTGACGGGCTGCTGCATCCCTCGCCGGCGCCGCGCCTGTCGGCAACGCCGGGTTCGCTGCGCAATGGCACGCCGCAGCCGGGTCAGCACCAGCAGGAAGTCCTGCGCGACTGGGGCATCAGCACCTGAAGAGGTTGGCGGTCATCAGGAGAATCCCGGGGGTTCTCCTTGAAAATACCTATGTAGATCGTACGCTAGTGTAAGTTATCATCGCCCCCACGAGGCGTACGATCACGCGCCGAACCGGAGAGACCATGGTATTGACCGACGACCAGAAAGCGCTGCAGGAAACTGCCCGCCGCTTCGCCCGCGAGCGCCTGCTGCCCGATTATCAAAAGCGCGAGAAGGTCGGCGTGCTCGACCGCGCACTGATCAAGCAAATGGGTGAGCTCGGCCTGCTGGGCACCGACCTGCCCGAGGAATACGGCGGTCTGGGGGTCGACTCCGTCACCACCGGCCTGATCGCCGAAGAACTGGCCTACGGCGACTTCAATGTCAGCGCCGTGCCGGTGGGCATTTCGCTCAACGCCGCCATCCTGATCCGCCACGCCCAACCCCATGTGATCAAGCAATGGGTGCCGCGCATGGTGGCCGGCGACGCGGTGGTGGCCATCTGCCTGACCGAGCCGCGCGGCGGCTCCGACGCCAGCAACCTGCAGCTGCGCGCGCGCCTGAACGCGCAAGGCACGCACTACATCATCAATGGCGAAAAAACCTCCATCACCTTCGCCGACCGGGCCGACGCCTACCTGATCTTCGCCCGCACCGGCACGCCCGAGGAAGGCGCCAAGGGGGTCAGCGCCTTCTTCATTCCCTACGAGGGCAGCAAGGGCATCTCGCGCACCTGCTTCGACGATGTGGGCAGCGCGATCATCGGCCGCGGCTCGGTGTTCTTCGACGACGTGGCGGTGCCGGTCGACCACATGCTCGGTGACCTGGGCAAGGGTTTCACCCAGGTGATGCAGGGCTTCGACTACAGCCGCGCGCTGATCGGCCTGCAATGCGTGGGCGCGGCGCAGGCCTCGCTGGACGAAGCCTGGGCCTACAGCAAGGAACGCGAAGCCTTCGGCCGCCCGATCGGGCAGTTCCAGGGCGTGAGCTTTCCGCTGGCCGAAGGCGAATCGCACATCGAGGCGATCCGCCAGCTGTGCTATCACGCCCTGGCCCTGCGCGATGCCGGCCAGCCGCACACCAAGGAGGCCGCCATGTGCAAGTGGATGGGGCCGCGCTACGCCTTCGACGTGATCCACCAGTGCCTTCTGACCTTCGGCCACTACGGCTGGAGCAAGGACCTGCCGCACCAGCAGCGCATGCGCGACGTGATGGGCCTGGAGATCGGCGATGGCACGGCCGGCGTCATGAAGCTGATCATCGCCCGCGAGCGTATCGGCCGCACCGCCGTTCAGTACTGACCGGTATCGTCAGCGCCCGAGAAACCGGGCACCATCGCCACTGCACGCCACCCTGGGGGAACCGACCACATGACCGCCGTCCTCGACGACAGCAGCCTGGCTGTCCGAATCGCGCAATACCTCACGCAGCAGACCGGCCAGCCGGTCACGGTGGGCAACGTCCGCCGTTTCCCGGTGGGGTTTTCCTGGCTGACGTATCTGGTGCCCGTGCAAGGGCTCGAGCCCGGCGGCGCCACCCGCGATCTGATCTTGCGCCTGGGCCCCGACTACGGCCTGTTCGCCCCCTACAGCGCCGAGCCGCAGGTGCGTTCGCTGCAGTCGCTCGACGGCAGCGGCGTGCCCTACCCGCGCGTCTTCTGGCACAGCGACGACGCCTCGATCTTCGGCGCGCCCTTCATGTTCTGCGAGAAGGTCTCGGGCTCGGCGGTGGTGCCCTGGGTTTCCCCCAGCGAACCGCCCTTGCCCGAAGACCTGCGCAAACGCCTTGGCACGCAGTTCATCGATTCGCTCGCGGCCCTGCACCGCGTGAACTGGCAGGACAAGCCCATCGCCAGCATGGGCCACGGCATCACCGCCGAGAACGCGGCGCGACTGAATGTCGAGCAGTGGGAAGCGCTGATCGAGCGCTGGGCGATGCGGCCGTACCCGCTGGCCGAGTGGGGCGTGCGCTGGCTCAAGGAACACCAGCCGGTGGCGCCGCGCGTGACCATCGTCCACGGTGACTACCGCACCGGCAACTTCCTGGAGGAAGGCGGCACCATCACCGCCATCCTCGACTGGGAACTGGTGCACCTGGGCGACCCGCATGAAGACCTGGCCTGGGCCAGCATGCCCATGTACAAAGGCGGCACGCCCTACATCGGCCGCCTGTGCGAGCCCGACTGGTTCTACGAGCGCTATGCCGAGAAGTCGGGCATCACGGTGTCGATGGACTCGGTTCGCTACTACCAGGTGTTCTCGATGCTCAAGCTGGCGGCCACGCACATGGCTGCGGCGCGCTGCTTCGAGGAAGGGCGCTTCAACGACCTGCGCATGCCCGCCATGGGCAGCCAGATCGCCACCTGCCTGCGCCAGATGGACAAGATGATCGAGACCGCGTGAAGACCGGAGCCGCCCCATGAACAACAGCTTTGCCCGCCTCATCGACGGCATGTGCGCCACGCTGCGCGCCGAAGTCCTCACCCGGCTCGACGACGAATTCGGCCGCGGCCAGGTGTTCGGCGTAATCAACCTGCTCAACACCTTCAAGGTGCGGGCCAACTGGTCGGCCGAGTTCCTGCTCGAGCAGATCGAGTCGCAGCGCGGCGCGCTGGAGGCGGCCTATGCCTGCCTGCGCCGGGGTGCGCCCACCCTCACCCCGCCCCCGCCGCCCTCGCTGGAGGCGGCGCAGCACGCGCCCATCGCCGAGTTGATGGCCCGGCGCGACAGCTTGAACGCCGCGATCAGCGCGCTGCTCGGATGGCTGCAAGCACAGGGCACGGCGCTCGACGCCGCCACCGCGCGCGACACCCTGGCACCGCTGCGGCAGGCGATGCGCCGCGAGGTCGACCTCGAACTCAAGTACGCGCCGCGCCCGCTGTTCGCCGAGATGTCCAGCGGACGTGAGGACTGACGTCCCCGAGCCCAGGCATCTTGGGTCGGCATAGGGATTCGCCTCTGTTGACACAGGCCGGATTTGAGGTACCTTTCGCGTCAGACCGTACACTAGTGCAACAAGTAGACCGCCAACTTTCAAACCTGGAGACAACACATGGCCAACATCCTTCGCCGCGGCCTCATGGCCTCGCTCCTGGCGCTCGCCGCGCCGCTGACGTTCGCGCAGCAGCCCACCATCAAGATCGGCCTGATCACGATCGACAGCGGCCCCTTCGCCACCTATGCCAACCTGATGGACAGCGGCGGCAAGACGGCCGTCGACATCCTCAACGCCGAGGGCGGCGCCCTGGGCCGCAAGTTCGAGTTGATCGTGCAGTCGCACTCGGGCACGCCCCAGTCCGCACTGGCCGCCGCGCAGCGCCTGGCCCAGCAGGGCGCCATCATGATCGGCGGACAGACCATCAGCTCGCATTCGATCGCGCTGACGCCACGCCTCGAGCAGATGGGCGTGCTGTTCATCGACAGCTATGCCCAGGCCAACGACCTGATGCAAAAGGCCTGTGCGCCCAACTACTTCCGCGTGAACACGCCTGACGCGCTGACCACCCGCATGATGGAGGACTACGTCAAGGCCTCCGGCGCCAAGACCTGGAGCCTGATCTCGGCCGACTACGCCACCGGCCGCAGCTTCGATGCCGGCTTCACCAATCTGGTCAAGGGCCTGGGCGGCAGCGTCAAGCAAAGCCTGTTCACGCCGATGGGCACCAACGACTTCGGCAGCCAGATCTCGCAACTGTCCAACGCCTCCGACGCGCTGGTGGTCACGCTGTTCATGAGCGACGGCCAGTCCTTTGCCAAGCAGCAAAAGCAGTTCGGCCTGTTTGACAAATACAAGCTGGTCGTGGGCAATGGTTTCGCCACCGACTTCCAGCTGGAAGCTCACGGCGACAACGTGCTGGGCGTGGTCAACAGCCTGAGCTGGACACCCGAGCTGCCGGGCGCGCGCAACGCCATGTACGTCAAGGAGTTCACCGCTCGCGCCAAGCGCCGTCCGTTCTACACCGACGCCGACCTGATGGCGGCCTACGAGATCTTCGCCGCCGGCGTGAAGAAGGCCGGCTCGACCGATGTCGCCGCCATTCGCAAGGCCATGGAAGGCCTGCGCGTCAACACCATCTTCGGCACCAACGAGGTTCGCGCAGCCGACCACCACCTGATCCGCCAGCACGGCATGGCCCAGGTGGTCAAGGGCCCGGACGGCAAGAACCGTTTCGAGATGCGCGTGGTCAAGCAGGGCGCCGACATCTACCCGGCGCCCCACCCCGACTGCAAGGTCTCCTGACCTTTCCGATCTGAACGCCCCGACAGCAGGATTCCTGCGGAGACGCCGTGGACTTTTCGCAACTTTTCAACATTGGCCAACTGGCCAATGCGCTGGCCCTGGCCTCGCTGCTCACCATCCTGGCGAGCGGCCTGGCCCTGATCTTCGGCCTGCGTGATGTGATGAACTTCGCCCACGGCGCGCTCTACATGCTGGGCGCCTACCTGGGGTTCACCGTAGGGCATGGTCTCAATTTCTGGGCTGCCGTGATCCTGGTGCCGCTGATCCTGGGCGTGCTGGGGGTCGGCTTCGAGCTGCTGGTGCTGCGGCCGCTGCAGCATCGCTCGCACATGGATGTGGCCCTGGTGACCTTCGGCCTTTCCTTGGTCATCGGCACCGCCGTCCACAAGATCTGGGGCACATCGCCCATGTCGGTGGAGGCGCCCGCGGTGCTTGCCGGCTCCATCGACCTGTTCGGCACGCGCTATCCGCTGTACCGGCTGTTCCTGATCGCGGTGGGCTTTAGCACCTGCCTCGGTCTGGCCGCCTGGCTCAAGTACACCCGATCGGGCATGCACACGCGCGCCGTCAGCCAGCAGCCGCATGTGGCCCGGATGATGGGCGTCAACACCGACCGGCTCAGCCTGATGGTGGTCTGCCTGGGCTCGGCCTTCGCCGGCCTGGCGGGCGTGCTGGCCGGCCCCTATCTTTCGGTGGACCCCGGCATGGGGGCCTCCATCCTGATCAGCTGCCTGATCGTGGTCGTCATCGGCGGCCTGGGCAGCATCGGCGGCGCCATTGCGGCGGCCGTGGTCTACGGTTTCATCCAGGTCATCGGCACCGTGCTGGTGCCCAACGTCGCGGTGCTGGCCCCCTTCCTGCTGCTGTTCGTGGTGCTGCTGTGGCGCCCGCAAGGCTTCGGTCGCGGAAGGGTGTCCTGATGTCCGCCGCCTCCCCTGCTGTCATGTCCCCATCGACCCCTGTCAAAACCGGCCTGCGCTGGAAGTGGCCGCTGGTGTGGCTCGCCGTGCTGGTTGCCTGTCTGCTGGTACCGCGCTTTGTCACCAGCGCCTACTACCTGGGCGTGATGATCAACATCATGATCCTGGGCATCGCGGCGGTGGGCATCGGCTTCCTGATGCACCAGTGCGGCTTCGTCATGTTCGGCGTGGCCGCCTTCATCGGCCTGCCCGCCTACCTGGTGGGCATCGCCACCAACAACGGCTTGGGGCTGCACGCCGCCGTGCTGGCGGCACTGGTGGGTTCCACCGTGTTCGCCGCGCTGGTCGGCGCCCTGGTGGTGCGCACGCGCCCGCTGCCGTTTTCCATGCTGACGCTGGCCCTGGCGCAAATGCTCAAGTCCGCCGCCACGCTGCAATCCATGCGTCCGATCACCAATGGCGACGACGGCATGAGCATGAACTTCAATGGCGGCTTCATGGGGCTGTCGCAATCGGCGCTGGCCAAGAACGACGCCTTCTGGCCTGTCGCCGTGATCGCCCTGGCGCTGGTGCTCTTGATCGCCTGGAAGGCCGCCACCTCGCGGTTCGGCCAGGTGCTGCGTGCCACCCAGGCCAACGAGGAGCGCATGCGCTTTTCCGGCTTCGACACCTACCTGCCGCGCCTGTTGGCCTTTACCCTGGCCTGCTTTCTGGTCTCGATTTCGGGGGTGATGATCGCGCTGCACAGCGCCTTTGCATCGCCCGAGTTGCTTGACTTCGCCACCGGCGGCCATGCCTTGATTGCCATGCTGATCGGCGGCGCGGCCAACGTGCTCGGGCCGCTGCTGGGCGCCGCGCTCTACACGGTCGCGCAAGACTACTTCGGCTCCACCGGCTACCTGGAGCTGCTGACCGGCATTGCGATCGTCGTGATGATCTGGGTCTTCCCCAAGGGTGCCATGGGCCTGGTGCTGGCGCTGTGGAACCGTATCACCCGCGGAGGGAAAGCCTGATGCTGCGCGTCGAAGACCTGAGTGTGAGTTACGGCAGCGTGCAGGCGCTGGAGGGTGTCGACCTCGAAGTCGGCCAGCGCGGTGTGCTGCACGGGATCATCGGCCCCAATGGCGCGGGCAAGTCCACCCTCATGGACGCCATCACCGGCCGGCGCAAGCCGACCCGCGGCAAGGTGTTCGTCGACGGCCAGGACATCACCGAACGCAGTGTGCGCTGGCGCCGCCGGCTGGGCATGGCGCGCTCGTTCCAGCGCACCAGCATCTTTCCGGGCCTGACCGTGCGCGAGCAGCTGGAGCTGGTCGCGTCCGAACTGGGCGAGCCCGACCTGGGCGAGATCATCGACGCCTTCGAGCTGCGCGCCACGCTCGACCAGGCGGCCGACACCATCGCCTACGGTGATCAGCGCCGGGTCGACATCGCCCTGGCGATGATCGGCAAGCCCAGCCTGATGCTGCTGGACGAACCCGCGGCCGGCCTGTCCACCACCGAGACGGTGTCGCTGTTCCAGCACTTGCAGAACCTGGTGCGCCACCGCGGCGTCACGGCCCTGGTGGTCGAACACGACGTCGATGCCGTCTTCGGGTTCTGCGACGACGTGACCGCCCTCGACCTGGGCCGCAAGATCATGACCGGCAAGCCCGCCGAGGTCCGCAGCGACCCGCGCGTGGTCAGCGCCTACCTGGGGAGTGCCGGATGAGCTTTTTGAAGATTCGCGGCTTCAGCGCCGGTTACGGCAAGTCGGTGGTGCTGCGCAACATCGACCTCGACGTGGGCGAAGGTGAATCGGTGGCCGTGGTCGGCAAGAACGGCGCCGGCAAGTCGACGCTGCTCAACTCGTTTTTCGGCGGCACCACCATCAAGGGCGGCAGCATCGAGCTGGGCGGTGTCGCCATCCAGAACCTGCCGGCCTATGCCGCTCCCAAGTTCGGCGCCACCATCTCGCCGCAGGGCCGCCTGGTGCTGCCGCACCTGACCATCCAGGAAAACCTGCTGCTCGGGGCCGCCAGCGGCCGCGGCGGCCAGTGGAACCTGGCCAGCGTGTACGAGCTGTTCCCGGTCCTCAAGGAGCGCCGCGACAACCCCGGCACCGCCTTGTCCGGCGGCCAGCAGCAGATGCTGGCCGTGGGCCGCGCCCTGATGGGCAACCCGCGCGTACTGCTGCTGGACGAGCCCTCCGAAGGCCTGTCGCCGGTGCTGGTCGACAGCCTGGCCGACACCTTCAACCGCATCCGCGAAACCGGCACTGGCATCCTGCTGGTCGAGCAGCACCTGAACCTGGTGCGTCGGGTCACGCAGCGCTTTGTCGTGATGTCCAAGGGCGAGATCATCGACCGGGGGCTCACCGCCGACATCGACAAGGAACAGCACCAGAAAGCGCTGGCCTTCTGATTCACCAGGCGCGGGTCGCTCCGCGCTTTTTTTCCAGCCAACAATTGCAATTGCAATTTGATCCAACGGAGCCTCCCATGAGCATCAAGGACCAACTGATCCGCGACAACGAGGACATGACCCGCGTCGGTCCGGGCACGCCCATGGGCGCCCTGATGCGGCGTTACTGGCTGCCCGCCTTGCGATCGAGCGAGTTGGAGGCAGGCGGCGCGCCGGTGCGGCTGCTGATGCTGGGCGAAAAACTGGTGGCCTTTCGCAGCCCCAACGGCGAGCTGGGGGTGATGGACCACCGCTGCCCGCACCGCAATGCCTCGCTGTTCTTCGGACGCAACGAGGAAGGCGGCCTGCGTTGCATCTACCACGGCTGGAAGTTCGATACCAGCGGCCAGTGCGTCGAGGTGCCCAATGTGCCCACCGGCGATCGGGTGTGCGCCAAGGTCAAGACCACACGCTACAAGACCTATGAACGCCACGGCATCGTGTGGGTCTACATGGGCCTGCCCGAGCTGGAGCCGCCGCTGCCGTTGATCGAGGTGATGGAAGCCGACGAAGGCGACCTGGAGATCGAGTTCGCGCAGCGCGAGTGCAACTTCCTGCAGGCATTGGAAGGCGACATCGACACCTCGCACCTGGGCTTCCTGCACGTGGGCAACATCGTGCCCGACGACCTGCTGCCCGAAGACCCCATGCGCTATGTGGTGGCCAACCGCGCCCCTGAGCTCGAAGTGGGCGACGCGCCCTGGGGCACCCGCTACTGCGCTACCAAGCACACGCCCACCGGCGGCCGCTACCTGCGCTACGCCAACTTCATGTTCCCCTGCTGGACACAGGCCCCGCAAGGCCAGTTCGAGAACAACCTGTTCGCCCGCGCCTGGGTGCCGATGGACGACACCCACACCATGTCGATCACGCTGCTGTGGAAAAAGCGCGGAAACCTGTTTCGCACCATGGCCAACGGCGAGCCGCTGCCGGGCGTGAGCGAGCTGCGCCTGCGGCCCAACACCAGCGACTGGTATGGCCGTTATCGCACCGAGCAGAACCCGCGCAATGACTACCTGATCGACCGCGACGCCCAGCGCGAGGACCGCATCTACAGCGGCATCGACAACATCGGCGTGCAGGACCAGGCCGTGACCGAATCCATGGGCGAGATCACCGACCGCACCCGCGAACACCTGGTGCCCAGCGACATGATGATCGTGCGCACCCGCCGCCGCCTGCTGCAGGCCGCACGCGCGCTGGCCGTCGAAGGCAAGGCGCCTCCTGGCGTGAGCGATCCCTTCGTCTACCGCATGGCCCGCAGCGGCGACATGATCGTCGAGGGCAGCGATGCCAACTGGAAGGAGTTGTACGACATTCGCATCCGCGACGCGGTGCGGCTGGGCGAAGAATGAGCACCGCCAAGGCAATCGATTTCACCGGCCGCGTGGTCGCCATCAGCGGCGCCGCGCGCGGAATCGGCGCGGCGCTGTCTCACGCGTTCATGGCGCGCGGCGCCCGCGTGGTGGCGCTGGACCGGCACTGGGACGAAGACTGCGCACTGGCGCACGCGGTGCGGACCGCCGACGGCATCGCCCTGCCCTGCGACATCACCGACGACGCGCAGGTCGACGCCGCCTTCGAAGCCGCCATGGCGCGCTGCGGCCGCATCGACGTGCTGGTGAACAACGCGGCCATGCGTCAGCGCGATTTCTATCCCGTGAGCGGCGCCTGCGCCGTGCTCGACACCGAGGACGCGCACTGGGAGCGCATGTACGCGGTCAATGTGGTGGGCACGCTCAAGCTCACGCGGCGTTTCATCCGGCCCATGCTGGCCCAGCGCGGCGGCAGCATCATCAACGTCAGCGCCAACGGCAGCCTCACCCTGCCGGTGGCGCCCGGCGTGGCGCAGGGCAACCATCCCGGGCTGCTCAATCAGCCGTATGACGCGAGCAAGGCGGCGCTCACCAGCATGAGCTTTTACCTGGCCGAAGAAGTCAAGCCGCACAACGTGGCGGTCAACGTGGTCTTTCCAGGCCCCACCCGAACCACCGGCTCGGACGAACTCACGCCGGGGCGCGCGGCGCTGGGGCTGAAAATGGAACTGCTGGATGCGGCGCATCTGCTGCCGGTGTGCCTGATGCTCGCCGCTGTCGATGCAAGCAGCACGGGACGAGCCTATGACGTGGTGGCTTGGAATGCAGCGCAGCGGGCCTGAGCGCCTCGGCCTGGATCCCCGCCTGCGCGGGGATGACGAGGTATTTGTCGTCCCCGCGCAGGCGGGGACCCAGGCGCGCGGTACCTGTGCACCAAACATCGCAAGCGAGCGAGAGGCCCCCGCCTTCAACCCCGCCGCCTACATCCCCGCCCTGCTCAGCATCCTGAACAACCGCCTGTCCTCCGGCGCGTCTGACCTGTACCTGCAACGCTTCGGCGTGGGCATCAACGAGTGGCGCATCCTCACCGTGCTCAAGCAGTATCCCGGCTGCACCGCCGGCTTCGTGTCCGAGCAGGCGGCCATTCACCTCACGGTGATCAGCCGCAGCCTGCGCGGCCTGCAAGACAAGGGATTGGTGGCGGTCGATCGCAGCGCCTGGCAGCGGCTGTTGGCGCTCACACCGGTGGGGCACACGATGCACGACCGCATCGCGCGCGTGGCATTGCGGCGCGAGCAGAGGCTGCTGCAGGGTTTGTCGGCGAGCGAGGTCGAATGCCTGCGCGATGTGCTGCTGCGCCTGACCGCCAATCTCCCGCAAGTGGAGGCGCTGGTGCTCGACGACGCGTGATACCGGATCTCAACCGAGGAGATCAGATCGGCGGGTGTTCCTGCACCTCGGGGTACTTCGTGTAGCCCTTGCCCACGCCGTATTCGATGATGCCGTAGCCCACCTCGTCGCCGTCACGCACCTCGATCACCTGGTCGGCCAGAGTGCGCAGCTTCTTGCGGGTGGCCGCATCCGTCAGGTCCCAGGTCTCGTGGGCCGAGAACACGCCCTTGCCCTTGTCGTCCCCATGGAACCAGCCGTCCAGGCCGCCGTACAGGCCGCCCTTGAGGAAGTAGCGGGTGGGCAGGGCGCGCACCTGCACCGACTTTTGCCGGCCGTCGGCGAACCGGCAGTCGAACACCGCCGATTCCATGCTCTGGCCATGCGGGTCGGCCAGCCATTTCACCTCGTGCCGAACGTCGGTGAGCTGGTTGCGGGTGGACACCTTGCTGCCCAGGGTGAACACCTCTTCGCCCGAGATGTAGATCAGGTCGCCGGGCGCGCGCTCCTTGAAGAAGATCACCAGGCCCCGATCCTTGAACTGCACGGTGGTCCAGCAGTAGAAGAAGGGCGGGTAGAAGGTCAGCGGCGGCGAAGTTTCGTCGGTGCGCATTTCGGACCGTACCCCCCAGGAGTGGTCGCGCTGGCCCAGCCAGTTGTCGCCCAGCTCGATGCGCTTGCCGTCGTATTCCAGCCAGCCGGTGTAGCGCCCCATCTGCTGCGCCCGCGCCATGTTCTCGGTGATGCGGCCGTCGCGCCGGCGCAAGTGGGCGGTTTCCTCGTGCGGGTTCATGGTGGCGTGGAACTCGATGTCGAAGCGGATGCCCGAATCGTTCTCGGCCAGCGTCAAGCGGTGGTGCTTGAGGCCCTCGATCACCTTGATGGCCAGCGGCCCGATGGTGGTGGTGAGCGGGTCGGGCCGCGCCCGGCGCGACACCCGGAAATTGAACTGCTTGCCGGCCACGGCCACGCCGGCGAAGGCGTCCATCACATTACGGTTGGGGTGGTAGCCCAGCCCGATGTCGAAAATCACATCGCCGCCCGGCACCGGGTGGCCGGTGTACCACAGGCGCTCCATCCAGGCCAGGTCGCTGTTGTCGAGCTGGTCGAAGGTGGTGGGCAGCTGGTGACCGATGAGGTCGTCCTGGGGTGTGAGCATGGTGAAACCTCGGAGGTGACGCAGTTGGTACGGTAGTGTACAGTTTGCGTGAAATTCGACCCTGAAACCATAGGAGACAACCCGCATGACGCAGCAACCATCGCCAGAGGCCAAGACCGCCATCACCCTCGAAGTTCAAGACGGCCTGGCCATTGTCACCTTGGCCGAGGGCGCCCGCGGCAACCCCTTCGACGGCGCCTTCTGCCACGGCTTCAAGCTCATCGCCGCCCAGCTGTGCGACATGCAGGACCTGCGTGCGGTGCTGGTCAAGGCAGCGGGCGCCAACTTCAGTTTCGGCGGCGACCTCAAATCCTTCCACCCGGTGCGAGAGAACCTGGCGCCGCTGGTGCGGCAATGGACGTCCGACCTGCACATGGGCCTGCAGCGCATCCTGCGCCTGCCGGTGCCCGTGGTCTGCGCGGTACAGGGCTTTGCCATGGGCGGCGGCGTGGCGCTGCTGGCCGGCTGCGACCTGGTGCTGGCCGGTGCCTCCACCAAGCTGGGCTCGGCCTTCGCCCAGTTGGGCTTCAGCTGCGACTCGGGCTCCAGCGCCGTGCTGACGGCGCGCATGGGCACCGCCCGCGCCCGCCGCTTCGTGCTGATGGCGGAGGTGCTCTCGGCCGCCGAAGCCCAGGCCTGTGGCCTCGTCGACCAGGTGGTGGCCGACGACAAGCTGCAGGACGAGGCCCTGGCCCTGGCCCGGCGCCTGGCCAACGGCCCGACGGTGGCCTATGGCGAGATCAAGCGCCTGTTCCTCAAGGCCCCCGCCACCTCGCTCGAAACCATTCTTGAAGACGAGGCGATCACCCTGGCCCGCGTGTCCGCCACCGCCGATGCGCAGGAGGGCATTGCCGCCATGATCGAGCGCCGCAAGCCGCGGTTCTTGGGCCGATGAGCGTGCGTGCGGTACCGATCTGGGACGGCCGCGACCTGGTCGAGCTGCTGACCTTGACACCCGAAGGCGACCACCGCTTCGTCACCCGCTCGAGCGATCCCAACAACAACGGCCGGGCCTACGGCGGCCAACTGCTGGCCCAGGCCTTGATGGCCGCCGGCCAGAGCGTGCCCCGGGACCGGTTTCCCACCGCGATCCAGTTCATGTTCCTGCAAGGCACGCTGGTCGACGAGGCCATCGTGATGGACGTTCGCTCCCTGCAGGAGGGCAAGCGCTTTTCCTCGCGCCATGTGAGCGGCGCCCAGTCCGGCGGCAGCCGGATCGTGCTGGACGGGCAGTTCACCTTCGCCACGGCCATGACTGGGCCGTCGCATCAAGCGGCACCCACCGATCCCCTGCCCGACCCTGAAATCCAGCCTGCGCCCAGCCAGCTTCCGCTGGCCTGGCACGAAGCACTGCTTGCCGCGCTCGGCTACGTGATCGAGGTGCGCGAGGCGCTGGACTTCCGCCTGAACGATCCGCCTGATCGCTTGATCCCCGACGGCAAGGAGCCGCGTTTTCGCTTTTGGATGCGGGTGCGCCAGCCGCTGCCGGACGACCCGCTGCTGCAGGCGGCCGCCTTTGCCTTCCTGTCGGACTGGTGGATCAACTACGTGGTGGCGGGCGCGCACCTCGACCAGGCGCTGGCCCAGGGCGGCGTATATATCGCCAGCCTGAACCATTCGATCTGGTTCCACCAGCCCTTCAACCCGAACGAGTGGCTGCACTTCGATGCGGTCAGCCCCCAGGCCGGGCGCGGCCGGGGCTTGGTGGTCGGAAGGGTGCATACCCGTGACGGCCGGCTGGTGGCCAGCGTCACGCAGGAGTCGCTGTTGACCGACAAAGGCTGAGGGGCCGGCAGGCCCCCTCGGCGGTCAGCCCATCTTGCATTCCTTGCTCGGCGGCAGGATGACCTTTTCAGCGGGCTCGACCAGGCGGATGACCACCTCGGCCTTGCCGGGCGACGTGCGAGCGGCCTGCACGACCACCAGCGGGCGGACCATCTGATGGTCGGCGGCGCGCATCTGCACCTCGCCAACGACGGTGTTGAGCTTGATCCCCTCCAGCGCCTTGCGCACGGCGGGGACGTCGGTCGAGCCGGCCTTCTTGATCGCTTCGTTGAGCACGATGAAGGACAGGTAAGCGTCCGCGGCCAGGTAAGCCGGCTTCTTGCCGAAGCGCTTTTCGAACATGGCGACAAAGTCAGCGTTGGCCTTGCCCGGCAGGCTGGCGTGGTAGCTCTGCGAAGACCAGACGCCCACGGTGGTGTCCGCCTGGCCAGGGATCAGGATCTCATTGACCATGGAGGAGCTCACCACCAGCTTGTACTTCTCGAACAGGCCGAACGGCGCCTGCTGCTTGGCCAGGTTGATACCGGCCGAGCTCGGCACGTACATCGCCAGTGCATCAGCCGGCTTGGCCTGCAACTGTGCGATGCTGCCACCGTAGTCGGACGTCGTCAGGGGGGCGTACAGCTCCTTCTGGAGCGTCGCGCCGATCTCCGGCAGGACGGCCGTGAGCTGCTTGGCCGCATCGCGCGCGGCGGCGATGTCGGACATCATCATGTCGACCGACTTGATGTTGTTGCGCACCATCAGGTCCCGCCAGACCATCACATGGGCCGAATCGGGCACACCGATGCGAAAGTAATTGGGGTTGCAGGCCTTGCCGGTCAGGTCGTCGGAGGCGGCCGACGCGTCGAGGTAGATGGCGTTGAGGTCGCGCAGCTTCGCGCTCAGGGCCAGCGAGTTGCCCGAGGGGCTCAGGCTGGTGAAGAAGGACACGCCGTGCTGCTGCACCAGCTTCTGGGCGGCGGCGACCGCCGCCGCCGGCGGGCCGTCATGGCCCTGGGTCACCAGCTCATAGCGGCGGCCCAGGGCGCCGCCGGCGGCATTGAGTGCTTCCACCGCCAGCGTGGCGCCTTCCTGGATCGCGGCGGCGCTGATGGCCAGCGGCCCCGCATCGATGTTGACCACGCCCAGCTTGATGGTGGGCTGCTGGGCCAGTGCGGGGCCGGCCGCCGCGGCCAGTGCGACGGCGGCTGCTGCAAAAATCTTCTTCATGATGTCTCCAGGTTGAGGCAGGGGAAGCGGGGAACCAGGGCCGGTCAGCTGATCTTGCGCGCGTGGCCTTCCCAGTGCGGGTCGCGCAGCACGTTCTTGCGCACCTTGCCCACCGGCGTCACTGGCAGGGGATCGGAACGGAACTCATAGCTGCGCGGGATCTTGTAGCCGCCGATGTGCAGGCGGCAATGCGCCGTGAGCTCGGCTTCGGTGACGCTGGCGCCCTCCTTGAGCACCACCACGGCGTGCACGCCCTCGCCCCATTGCGCACTGGGAATGCCGATCACCGCCGCCTCACGCACCGCCGGGTGCATGAACAGCACACGCTCGACCTCGACCGAGTAGACGTTCTCGCCGCCCGTGACGATCATGTCCTTGATGCGGTCGGCGACGTAGATGAAACCATCCTCGTCCATGGTGCCGGCGTCGCCAGTGTGCATCCAGCCATCCTTGAGCACCGCCGCCGTCGCCTGCGGGTTGTTGAGGTAACCGTTCATCAGCATGTCGCTGCGCACCACGATCTCGCCCAGCGTGTCCGGCGGCGCGGTACTGCCATCGGGCAGCACGATCTTGACCTCATTGCCGAAGGCCGGCTGGCCGGCCGAGCGCAGGCGTTTGGCCTTGGGGCCGCTGGTGATGTGGTCGCGCCAGCGCAGATGCTGGCGAAGCCGCCGGTCTCGGTCATGCCGAATACCTGGAAGAAACGCCAGCTGGGCAGCTTCTTCATGGCCTGGGTGATCAGCGCCTCGGGCATGGGGCTGCCGCCGTAGACGCAGGTGCGCAGGCTGCTCAGGTCGTACTTGTCGAAGTCCGGGTGGGCCAGCAGCATGTTGATCATGGTCGGCACCAGCACCGCGTTGGTCGCCTTGTGCTGCGAGATCGCCTCCATCACCAGCACCGGGTCGAACTTGGGCAGCGGAATGTGGGTGCCACCCGCCAGGGTGATGTAGAGCAAGGCGCTCGCGCCGGCAAAGTGAAAGTAGCCGGCCACGTAGACGAAGCTCAGATCCTCGACGTCGGGCAGCCAGGCCAGGTAGCCCATGCTGGCGACGAACAGGCCGCGGTGCGACATCATCACGCCCTTGGGATGGCCCGTGGTGCCGCCGGTGTAGAAGATCACCCACAGGTCTTCGCCATTGCGGTTGGCGTCGGGCATGGGCTCGTGTTGCGCCACCAGGTCCTCGTAGGACACCATGCCCTCGGGCGTCGCGCCCTCCCCCATGTACACCACCACCTTGACCCACGGCAGGCGGTCTCTCAGTTCGCGGGCCTGGTCGATGAAGTGCTCATCGACGAACAGCACCGCCGACTTCGAGTCGGTGAGTGCGTACTCGTTCTCCGCCACGGACCAGCGGATGTTCAGCGGCGCGAACGCGCCGCCCGCCCAGGGCACGGCGAAGAACAGCTCGACATAACGGTCGGAGTTCATCGCCAGCGCGGCGACGAAGGCACCGCCTTCGATGCCGAACGAGCGCAGGGCGGCGGCCAGGCGCGGTACACGCTGGCCGACTTCGCGCCAGGTGCGCCGCCGCCCGGCACAGATGGAGGCGACGCCGTCGGGGCGGCAGGTGACGGCCTGCCTGAGGAATTGGGTACCTTGGAACACGGGGGAAACCTCGGCGAAACTTCAATTCGCCAGATTACCGTATACCTGTGTACGACCGGGAAGGGTGTTTTCCCGGATGTCTATCAAACTCAGCGGGTGCGGACGCGGCGCAGGTCGTCTTCAAGCGCCGCCTTCATGTCGGCGCCCAGTGGCGCCCACTGCGCCTCGGTCACCGGTGCCGTCGCCTGGCGCATGCGCTGGATCTCGGCGTCGCTCACGACGTTGATGATCATGCCCTTGTCCTTCAGGCGACTGGCCGCCTGTTCCACCTGCTGGCGGTTGACCTTGCGCTGCTCGAGGGTGGCAGCCCTGCCACAGTCACGCAGCACCGCCTGGTCGGCGGCTGGCAATGTGTCGAAGATGCGCTTGGAGAACATGACGGCGATCGGGTTGTAGACGTGCCGTGTGACGCTCAGGTACTTTTGCACCTCATAGAACTTCATTGCCTCGATCAGGTTGGTGGGGTTCTCCTGTCCATCGACGGTCTTGGTTTCGAGCGCGGAATACAGTTCCGGGAACGGCATCGGAATGGCGAACCCGCCCAGGGCCTTGAAGGTGGCCAGCATCACCGGCGTCGGAAGGGCCCGAAACTTCAGGCCCGAGAGGTCTTCCATGCGGTTGATGGGGCGGCGCGAGTTCGTCATGTTGCGGTACCCGTTCTCCCAAAAGCCCAGAACCACGACGCCCGCGGCTTCGAGCTTCTGGGTCAGCAGCGCGCCCGACTTGCCATCGAGCGCGGCGTCCGCCTCCTGTTCGTTCGTGAACAGGAAGGGCAGGTCGAACACGGCGGCCTGCGGAACGACGGTGGCCATGAAGGACGTGGCGGTGACCACGATCTCGACCGACCCGGTTCGAACCTGTTGCAAAACGGCCTGGTCGTTGCCGAGCGAGCCGTCGAAGAAGTTCTGCATCCGCAGCTTGCCACCCGACTTCTGCCCGATGCACTGCGCCATATAGGTCATTCCAATGCCCAGGGAGTGGTCCTTGGTTGTCGTCAGGCCCGCCCGGATGGTGCGCTCCTGGGCGCCGGCGGAACCCGCGGCCAACAGGCCCAATGCGCCGGCCGCGATGGCGACGGCGGACGCGATTTTCTTGAACGTGAACATGGATGTCTCCTGCTGTGAATGCGAATTGAAACCTCAATTCGCCAGATTACCGTCAACCTGCGTACGACCAAGAAGGTGTTTTCCCGGATGACCTCGCCGATTCAGGGCCAGGGCTGCCACGTGCGCCGGCCGCTGGCCGCCCCTGGAAGCCGAACGGCTTGACCTACCCCAGCAACCATCTCATCGGTACCAGCACCAGGGCCGGAAAGGCCACCAGAAGCATGAGAACGGCGGTCTGCGCCAACAGAAAGGGCCAGATTCCCCGCGTGACTTCCGTCATCGTGACCTTGCCCACGCCGCTGACCACGTTGAGCACGATCCCCACCGGCGGCGTCACCAGCCCGATCGCGTTGGCGATGATGAACAGGATGCCGAAATACACCGGGTCGATTCCGGCCTTGGCGACCACTGGCATCAGCACCGGCGTGAGGATCATCAGCGTGGGCGCGAAATCCAGCGCCGTGCCCACCACCAGGACCAGGATCATGATGGCCAGCATCAACAACTTGGGATCGCCCGAGAAGGGCCGCAAGATCGCCTCGACCTGCGCGGGCACTTCCGACACGGTGATGAACCAGGCCGAGGCCAGGGCCGCGGCAATGGTGAACACGACCACCGCCGTCGTCTTGACGGCATTGACGAACAGGCCGTACAACGCCGACGGTTTCATTTCGCGGTGGATCACAAGGCCGACCACCAGCGCGTAAGCACAGGCGACCACCGCCGCTTCCGTGGGCGTGAACAGGCCGGTCTTCATGCCGCCGACGATGCCGATCGGCATCAGCAGACCCAGGAAGGCCTCGCGGAACGAGCGCAACACCTGCGCCCCCGACTGGCGGGGCAGCGGCTTGACCTGCTCCTTGCGCACCACCCACATCCACGCGATGACCAGCGCCACGCCGAGCATGATGCCCGGCACGATGCCCGCCATGAACATCTTGCCGATGGAGACGTTGGAGATGACGCAAAAAACGATGATGGCCACGCTGGGTGGCAAGACCGGCGCAATGATGGCCGAGCATGAAATCAGGCCCGCCGAACGCGCAGGGTCGTGTCCCGCCGAACGCATGACCGGCATCACCATGGCCGCCAGGATGGCTGCGTCGGCGGCGGCCGACCCTGAAATGGCCGCCAGCAAAATGCCGGCGAAGATCACGACCAGGCCCAGGCCGCCACGAATATGGCCAACGCAGGCCATCGCGAACTGGACGATGCGCCTGGCCATGCCCGAGGCGTTCATGATCTCACCGGCCAGAATGAAAAACGGAATGGCCAGCAGCGGATAGTTGTCGGCGCCTTCGATCAGCTTTTGCGCGACGATGGTGATTTCGAGATTGCCCTGGGCCGCCTGCAGGGCGAAGGCGCACACCAGCAGCGCGAAGGCAATCGGCATGCCCAGCGCCATCGCACCCATCAGCGCGACCAGGAACACTGCGACGGTCATACGCCGGCCTCCGCGGCAACTTCGGCGCCAGTGTGCTCATCGTCGAGTTCAGTCGAGGCCGGGCCCTCACGCAGCAGCCGAACGATGCGCAGCAGGGAAATGATCCCCATACCGCCACAACAAACGTAGGCGCTGCCATAGACCAGGCTCATGGGAAAGCCCATCACCAGCGAGCGCGTGGTCGCACTGATGTCATGCTGCATCGCCGTGCCCCAGACCACCAGGACACAACAGCCCACGACAAACAGCTCGGACACGATGACCGTGACCCAACGGCCCCGGCGTGAGAGGGCGTTGGACAGCAGGTCGACCTTGATGTGCGTCTTCTCGCGCGCGGCCAGCACTGCGCCGACGAACACCACCCAGATGAAAAGCAGCCGCGCCAGCTCCTCCGACACGTCCAGACCGGTATTGAAGCCATAACGCAGGATCACGTTGCCCAGCACCAAGGCCAGCATGATCGCCAGCATCAGCGCCAAGATCGCCTCGGTTGCGGTGAACAGCCGCGTCGTCCACCGCTGGGCAAAGCCGCGGGCTGGATCGGGTGTTCGGGGGTCAGCCGGCTGCACGCTTGTGCCAGGTCACGGCCTGTTTCTGGATTGGGGCGCATTGCACGGGGAATCCTTCGAGACTTAAATTCGCCAGAGTATCGTATCCCTGTGTACTAATAGCAGCGGTGTTTTCCCGGATGACGCTAAATGTCCGGCGCCTGGGCCAACACGGCCTCCAGTGAGGGCAGGCTCTCTGGCCGTCCCTCGAAGCCAAAGGACTTGAACCACACGCGATGCAGTTCCAGATGCTCGCGCGCATGCGCAAGAACCAGTGTGTCCAGCGCGTTGCGGTCGCTTTCATCGCAGGCATTGGCCTCGGCCTGAACTTCGCTGATGCACTGGCCGAGTTCGCCGTGCATGCGCTCCCAGACGGTGGCCGGGGCGCCAGTGTCGCCTAGCTGCCGCTGCGCGGCCTGCGCAGCGGCGATCAGCCGGGCACTGCCGTCCGGCAGCACGGTGGCCAGCAGCTTGCCCGCCTCCTGCGCCAGACGCGCCTGCAGATGCAGGTTGGTCCACGCGAGCTTGCGTTCATGGGAACGATGCTGCACATGAAACTCAAGGTACATGGATACCAGCCGCAGTTGTTCGACCGCGAGCGGATTGCTGCGGTCGACCGACGGTGCCACCACCTGGTTGAGCGCCTTGATGGCCGCATGCAGGGCGTTTTCGTTGTGATCAGCCATGGCGAGTCCTTTCAGGATGTGAGGGTCGCGACCAGCGTCTGGCGCAACTCCTCGAGCAGCACATAGGACGCGGCCTCGATCCGCGACAACAGGATGTCCTGGTGCGAGCGCCGCAGGCGCACCACCCGGTAGCCGGTGCCCAGCACGGTGGCCGCCTGTTGGAACCGGCACAAGACCGTGTAGAACTGAAGCCGCTTGGGATCGACCTTCAGGCCGCAAGCCCGCTCGTACTCGCCCAGAAACTCGGCCATCGGCAGCAGCCCGCAGACCAACATGTCCTTGCCGGTCTCGTCGTAGTGCCCGATGGCCTCGGAGGTGGCCCAAGCCAGGTCGCGATGGCGGTCGCCGATGGTGCAGCGCTCCCAGTCGAGCACGGCGGAAATTTCGCCCGACGCCTCGTTGAACAGGAAGTTGCCGCTGCGGTAGTCGCCGTGGATCAGGCTGGCGTGATCCAGCACGGGTAGGTTGCGGTTGAGCCAGTGACGCGCCACTTCCATCAAAGGCATGGGACTTTCGCGATCTTCCTCCCAGCAGCGCAGCGCCCGGTTCACCTGCCAGACCGCCGCCTCGGTGGTGCCCAGGCTCGGCAGGTCAAAGCTGCTCAGGTCCGCACTGCTTGGATCGAAGGTGTGGATGGCTGCCAATTGCCGGACGAACTGCAGCCCGAGCTTGCGGCGCAACGTGGGGCCGAAGTTGATGCCCATGCCCGTCACGCGCGTGTTGCTGAACTGGGTGGGCTTGGCCACGCCCGAGCTGAAGGTGTAGATCAGTGCGGGCTCGGGGAACCAGTCGCCATCACGGTCGACCCAGTACATCCTGGGCACCGGCAAAACGTCCTTGAGGGCTGTGATGATCTGCGCCTCACGCAGGCGGCTGGACGGATTGAGCGACTCCGCCGGCTCCATCCGCAGTACCAGCACGTGATTCAAGAGACCATGCAGCGGCTGCTCCGTACGCAGGGTAAAGCGCATCTGAAGCTTGGAACCACCGCCGCCGAGCCACGCCGGATCCAGCACTTCGTAGCCGCCCACGATCTTCGCGCGCAACAGCTTGTGCAGATAGCCCACCAGATCGTCCAGGCTCGGCGCCTTGAACGGGCCTTGTGCGCGGCGGTCCGTGCGCCGCGTGAAAGCCCAGTCGATCTCGCGCTCGGTCGGATAACGCTCGCGCACGGCCTGGACAAAGGCGGCGTCGGGTCGGTCGCGATCGACCATTGGCAAAGGGGACGATATGGCACTCATGGTGCTTTCCTTTATGCCATCAACCCGTGAACACCAACCCGGACGGCTCGGTCCAGCGACGGCCACGCCGCTTGGAAAGGGCGGGCAGGCCGATGGTCTCCATCACACAGCCATGGCCCACCCGCCCCGCGTGCAGCCATTTCATCATGCTGGTGTAGGTGACCGTGGCGACATAGGCATTCCAGGGTGCGCCGACCAGCGAATAGGCCTCGAAGTCGAACACCTTGTCGCGCACGTCTGTCAGTTGCATCTCCAGCGCAGTGACCACATTGCCCAGGCGTGTGCTCTTGAGGGTGCCGTCCTTGACGCCGTAGACTTTGCCGTCCTCCAGGATGTAGGCATGGGCCAGCTTGTGCTCGCTGCCATTGGGCGCATCCAGGTCCAGGTGGCTGATGGCATGCAGGGCCAGACCCTCGCCGAACGAGGCTGAGATGGAGTTTTGCGCATTCATCACGATCGGGTTGCGGTGGCCCCAGCTGTGGTCCATCCGCTCGACACAATCGACTTCAAAGGTCTTGCCGCGAATCTTGACCGTTCCGCGAACGCGGCCAGTCTGGTCGAAGTGGCCGCCCCAGGCCTCGCCCAGGCCGGAGTTGGCATGTTGCTCCTTGACCGTCTTGCCCGCGCGCGGGCTGTGGCTGGGGTCATGGATGTTGAACGGGTCCATCAGCCCGATCCAGTCGACATGGATCTCGGTGTCGTCGTAGCCGACGTAGTCGATGCGGTAGTCGCGCGGCGCGTTGACCGCCTGGATCGACAGACCCATGGGCGAGCGGATGTCTGAGAAACGCTCTGGTGCCGGCAAGTGCGGCTCCACGTGGAAGTACACCAGGTCGCCGCGTGTCGGCGACAAGGAGCCGTACACCGTGACATCGTTGCTCATCACGCCCAGGCCTGGGCGGATGACCACGTACACCGTGATCATCAACTGTTCCTCGGGAATGATGATGGGGAAAAAATAGGTTTCAGCCCAGGTGTGCCCCGGGTTGGGCGGAGTGTGAAATTCGAGGTCTTTGGCGGTGATCATTGGCGTCTCGGGTGTGTCTGCGGCATGGCGCGGCCCGCCTGGGCCGGCACGCGTTGCCGAAAAAAGGGAAAGAGTCGAGTGGAAAAGCTCAGCGCGCGCGGGCGCGGCGCAGGTCGTCTTCCAGCGCCGCCTTCATGTCGGCGCCCAGTGGTGCCCACTGCGCTTCGGTCACCGATGCCGTCGCCTGGCGCATGCGCTGGATCTCGGCTTCGCTGACAACGTTGACCACCATGCCCTTTTCCTTGAGGCGATTGGTCGCCTGTTCCACCTGCTGGCGGTTGACCTTGCGTTGCTCGATCGCCGAGGTCTTGGCACAGTCACGCAACGTCGCCTGGTCGGCCGCAGGCAATGTGTCGAAAGTACGCTTGGAGAACATGACGGCCACCGGGTTGTACAGGTGACGTGTGATGCTCAGGTACTTTTGCACCTCGTAGAACTTGACCGACTCGATCAGGTTGGTCGGGTTTTCCTGGCCATCCACCGTCTTGGTCTCTAGCGCGGAATACAGCTCCGGAAACGGCATTGGAATGGCGAACCCGCCCAGCGCCTTGAAGGTGGCCAGCATCACTGGCGTGGGAAGCGCACGCATCTTCAGACCCTGGAGGTCTTCCATCCGGTTGATGGGGCGGCGCGAGTTCGTCATGTTGCGAAACCCGTTCTCCCAATAGGACAGCGTGACGATGCCCGCGGGCTCCAGCTTCTGAGCCAGCAGCGCTCCGGCCTTACCGTCGAGCGCGGCGTCCGCTTCCTGTTCGTTCGCGAACAGGAAAGGCAGGTCGAAGACGCCAGCCTGCGGGACGATGGTGGCCATGTATGAGGTGGCGGTGACCACCATGTCGACCGAGCCGGTTCGCACTTGTTGCACAACGGCCTGGTCGTTGCCGAGCGCGCCGTCGAAGAAGTTTTGCATCTTGAGCTTGCCGCCGGACTTCTGAGCGACGCACTGCGCCATGTGATTCAGGCCGATGCCCAGCGAATGATCCTTGGACAGCACGAGCGAAGCCCTGATCGTGCGCTCCTGCGCGGCCGCGGGACCCGCGGCCCACAGGGCAAACGTGCCGGCCACGACGGCAGCGGCGCAAGCCAATTTTCGGGATGTAAACATGATGACTGTCTCCTGGTTGTGAACTGTGAATGCGAGAACTGAATTGAGACGGGAAGGGCGCAGGCGGCGGCGCTGCGGCGATCCGCGCGAGCGAGAAGTACCAACGCCGCATCCACCGGCTGGCAAGGCCGCAGGTGGTATCGGACCTTCGGCGGTCAGCCGATCACACGCTCGTGCCCTTGCCAGAACTTGTCACGCAGCACGCGCTTGAGGATCTTCCCCGTCGGGTTGATGGGCAGGGCGGTTTCGAAGACCACCTGTTTGGGCACCTTGTAGCCGCCGATCAGCGTCCGGCAATGCGCGATCAGGTCATCCTCGGTGAAGGTCGCGTCCGCCTTCTTGACCACCACCGCTGTCACCCGCTCGCCCCAACGGGGGTCCGGCGCGGACACCACTGCGCAAGACGCCACCCCAGGGAACTTCATGATCGCTTGCTCCACTTCGGCGGAGTACACGTTCTCGCCGCCCGTGACGATCATGTCCTTCACGCGATCGACGATGTAGTAAAGACCGTCCTTGGGATCACGGTAGCCGGCGTCGCCGGTGCGATACCAGCCGCCGGACAGGACAGATTTGGTCTGTTCCGGCTGGTTGCGATAGGCGGTGAACAGGGCCGGCGACCGCACCAGGATCTCGCCGTTCTCGCCGTCGGGCAGCTCATTGCCCTTCTCGTCCACGATCTTGAAATCGATCAAGGGCAAAGGCGTCCCGCAGGACTTGAGCTTGGTTTCGTCCTGCAGGTCGTGTTGCTCGGGCCGCAGGATGCTCATCGCGCCGCCGCTTTCGGTGGCGCCGTAGAACTGCATGAACTGCGACGGAATCTCCCGCATCGCGCGCTTGAGCAGCGTCGCGTTGATGGGCGAGCCGGCATACATGATCAGGCGCAGCGAGCGCAGATCGGCCGTCTTGGCGCCCGGGTGGTCCAGCATCATCTGGATCACGATCGGCGCCAGCACCAGGATGGTCGGCTTTGTCAGCCCAACAAGCTCCAGCAGCCGGCCAGGTTCCAGCGCCGGCATCACCGACACCGTGCAGCCGTTGTACATGGCCTGCACCGGCAAGGCGATCCCCAGCAGGTGGAAGTTGGGCATCACCATCATCAGCACATCGTCGGCCTTCCACTGGAAGACAGGCTCGAAGTGCTCGCACAGGCGCATGAGGTTGAGGGCCTTGTGCGACAGCTCCACGCCCTTGCCGCGGCCGGTGGTCCCTGAGGTGTACATCAGCCAGGCCGTCGTGCGCGCATCGGTGGGGCCCATCGGGTCGGCCGCCGGGGCGGCGCCCATCATGGCCTCGAGACCGCCGTGCACGCTGGCACGCGGATCCAGCGGGATGCATTCGAACTTGTGAGCGGCCAGCTCCGCGACCGCGCGGATCTGCGGCTCGAGGTCATGGTCGAAGAACATCAGCACCGGCTTGGCATCGTTGACGATGTCCGCCAGTTCGGCGGCCGCCAGCCGCCAGTTGAGGGGCGCGAGCGTCGCACCGGCCTTGGCGCAGCCGTAGACCAGGTCGAAGAAGGGGATCGAGTTCTTGCCGAAGAAACCGACGACCGAGCCCTGTTTGCCGCCGCGCGCGTGCAGGGCGTTGGCCAAGCGCGAGGATGCGTCATCCAGTTCGGCGAAGGTCAGGGAGAACCCGCCTTCGACCAAGGCCTTCTTGTCGGGGGTCTGCTTGCCGTAATGCCGAACGATGTCCGCGACGTTCTCGATGTCCGCGTAGAGCCACATGGTCTCTTGTCTCCTGGTTTTCTTGCATTGGCCCGCTCCGATGGATGGGGCCAGCGCAGTCTAGGGACCGCTCACCCACAGGTAAATGGCTTTGACCGAAAGCTTGATATGACAAAACTGTGATGCCTCTGGGGCACACGGCGTGACGGCCTGACGGCCCGGCTCAGGGGCCGACGTATTGCCCGACCAGCGCCCGCGTGTTGATCAAGGATTTGACCTGGTCGCACATCGTCTGACACAGCCGTTGGGTGCCCAGCGACATGGCCACCCCGGCAGGGGTCGCCATCAACCGCGTGAGGGTCAGGCCATGGATGGGCACGTGCCGCAACATCCCGGCGGCGGCCAGCCAACCCGACGCCACCGCGCAGGCCGGCATGATGGCGTGGCCCAGTCCGCTGGCCACGAACTGGGTCATCAGCGGAGCGTCTTCCGTTTCGAGCACGATGTCCGGCGAATAGCCTCGCTTCTCGAAAGCAGCGTCGAGCAGGGCGCGCATGTAGTTGGGGGGCGGCGGCATGATCAGGCGACAGCCGGTGAGGTCGCTCAGGGTGACTCTGCGCCTGCGGATCAAGGGCGAATCCGGCGGCATGACCAGCACACAGGGCTCGACCAGCAAGGCGCGAATGATGAGCTGGGGTTCGGACACCGGCGCGGTCAGCAGGGCCAGATCCAGCTCACGCGCCAGCAGCGCGGCGCGCAGCCGTGCACCTGTTCCCTCGGTGATGCGCAGCTTCACGCCGGGATAACGCGCGAGATAGTCCCGCACGAGCGGTGTGGTGACGGAATTGGTCATGGTGGCCGGCATGCCCAGATTGACGCTGCCCGCAGGCTCGTGCGCGGCCTCGCGAACCTCGGCCGGCAGGGCGTCGATCAGCCCAAGGATGCGCTCGCCACGCTTCTTGAATGCCTCACCGGCAGCGGTGAGCAACACGCCTCGCGCATGGCGCTGCAGAAGCTTCACGCCCATTTCCTCCTCCAGCTCGCGCAGCTCGCGGCTGAGCATGGACTGCGACAGATTCAGACGATCAGCCGCTCGGGACAGACTGCCCGACTGCACGATTTTGAGGAAATGGTCCAGGTGCCTGGGATTCACCGCTGCCCTCCCCTGGCGCGTTGGCCGGCCGCAGAGCTCAGTCGTCGCTGAGCTTGCGCTTGCGTTCGCGCTCGGCGTCCTCTTCCACCTTGGCGTACACCCGTCCGCAGGCGGGGCAAGCCAAGTCGGGTGACGGCACGAGATAGGCGTAATGGCCGCACTTGAGGCACTTGTAGCCCTTTTCGGGCCGCATCTCGATGCCGGCGGCCAGCAGGTGCAGCGGCGTCTCGGCGGGCTCCGCCAGGTCGGCAGCCGCGGAGTCCTGAAAGCCGGACATCTTCTGCTCCATGCGCGCCAGACGCTCGGCGATGCGCGCTTCTTCGAGATCTTCAGCGTCCGGCTCGGCCGGCGCGGGATAGACCGTGCCGCAGAACTTGCACTTGCGCTGGCCCGCACTGGTTTCCACGGGCTTGCTCGAGAACAGCCGTTTGAAGAAAGAGGATCCTCCCTCCGCTGGGGCGGGGATCCATTCGTTGCTGTGGCAGGTAGGACAGGACATCAGGCCTTCTCGGTACTTGCCCTCGGGCTATGGGGGCGCGGCAAAGAATTGTTACATACTGACGAGTGCGGTGACCGTGATCCAGTTCACGGACATAGTCATCGCCAGCTCGGCGGCTGCTCTTTTCATGGTTTCCGGAACAGCCGAGCCTTCGCATTGTTAGTGCGGAAGGCCGGGCGTCAACTCTCTCGTGACCACAGGGTGACATCGAGTCCCGGAGTTACACGTTTCCGTGCTTTTTTGGCACTTACACCTGTTTGAGTGACCTCGTCACCATTGTGGCTGGATGTGCATTAAGTCCGAATTGGCCCAGTCGAAATTAGGGAAAACCCTTGTTTTGGGTTCAAACGCCCCCGTAAATTTGACAAAGACATAGACTCGCCACTGAGATTGTTACCAAACGTGAGTTTTCGTAGCTTCCTGCTTTCATATTGACCGGCGATTGGCTGGTCCGTTTCCTTTTTGCCCCGGAGAGCGTCATGGCCACCACCACCATCAACAAGACGAAGATCAACACCGTTTCGTTCACGAACGCGCCGCAGGCGAACGGTGACAACTATTCGTTTACGGAGCAGCAGCTGCTGGACAGCTCGCTGTTCAGTTTCGACGGCACTTCGTCGATCGTGACGCTGGACGTGATGTCCAACGATCTGGGTGGCGCGGCCAAGACGCTCTATTCGGTCGACGACGGCAACGCGACGTTCATGCAGGACCTGCTCACGTCCAACATCACCACCGGCTGGGAGCCCACCTCCGGCGGCAACATGATGCGGATCGTCAACGGGAAGATCGAGCTCGACATCACGAACGCCCTCAACACGCAGGCCGGCGGCAACCTCAACAGCCTGGGCGTTGACGATACGATCTCCGACTCGTTCGTCTACTCGATCCGCATGTCCAACGGCACCCTGAGCTGGGCCAGGGTCACTTTCAGTGTGACCGGCCAGAACGACGGCCCGACCATTGAGGGCGCAATCGAAATCGGGGCGCAGGAAGACGAGGCCGCATTCGAGGTCGACCTGTTGGCTGGCGCCAGCGATGCGGACTTTGGTGACGTGCTCAGCGTCTCCGACGTGCAGGGCCTGGAGGCGGGCGTGACCCTCACCGGCACGACGCTGACCGTGGATCCCACCAGCTCGGTCTTCCAGTCACTGGCGCTGGGCGAGGACAAGGTCATCACCATCACCTACAACGTGACCGACGAGCATGGCGCCTCCGTGGCCCAGAGCGCGACGATCACCATCACCGGCACCAACGACACGCCGACGGTCGCCGCCGCCCTGACCGCCTCGGCCGACGAGGACGACGCCACGTTCGACGTCGATCTGTTGGCTGGCGCAGCCGATGTGGACAACAACGCGCTCCTCACCGTCACCGACGTGGCGGGCCTGGAGGCGGGCGTGTCCGTGACCGACTCGACCCTGTCGGTCGACCCGGCCAATGCCGCCTTCCAGTCGCTCGAACTCGGCGAAGACAAGGTCATCACCGTCACCTACAACGTGACGGATGAACACGGCGCCTCGGACGCTCAATCGGCCACGATCACCATCACCGGCACCAACGACACGCCCACCGTCGGTGTGGCGCTGACCGCCTCGGCTGACGAAGATGACGCCACGTTCGACATCGATCTGCTGGCTGGCGCAGCCGATGTGGACAACAACGCGGTCCTCACCGTCACCGACGTGGCGGGCCTGGAGGCAGGCGTCTCGGTGACCGACTCGACCCTGTCGGTCGACCCGGCCAATGCCGCCTTCCAGTCGCTCG
>JAZKDA010000120.1:86572-86674 GCA_040387815.1 Pseudomonadota bacterium
GCGAAGACAAGGTCATCACCGTCACCTACAACGTGACGGATGAACACGGCGCCTCTGTGGCCCAGAGCGCGACGATCACCATCACCGGCACCAACGACACGC
>JAZKDA010000121.1:0-51189 GCA_040387815.1 Pseudomonadota bacterium
GGCGAAGCCGCCACCAAGGACCTGTACCACCTGCCGCCCGAAGAGGACGCGCTGGTGCCCACCGTCTGCCACAGCCTCGACCAGGCCCTCGAAGCCCTGAACGCCGACCGCGCCTTCCTGACCAAGGGCGGCGTGTTCACCGACACCATGCTCGACGCCTACATCGATCTCAAGATGCAGGAAGTCACGCGCTTCCGTATGGCGGTGCACCCGGTCGAGTACGACATGTACTTCAGCCTGTGATGCGCCGGGCCGTCCGCGCGCGGCCCTGTTCACACCTCGAAAAGGGCGGCGCAAGCCGCCCTTTTCGCCTTTCAGGACAGGGGTTTGCGCCATCCCGGACGAGTTCGGCCATACTGCGAGGATCATGAGAACCCGACAGTCGGTACCCCCACGCAAGTACGCATTCCTGGTCGCGGCCGGCCTGTTGGCCGCCATGTTGCCAGGCTTGTCGGCCGCCCAAGCGCAGCAGCGCATCTATCGCTGCGGCAACACCTACACCAACGACGCTGTCGAAGCCCAGGCCAAGGGTTGCAAGCCCATGGACGGCGGCAATTTCACGGTGATCGAGGGCACGCGCGTGAATGCGCCGGCCCGCCCGGCCGCCGCCGCCGCACCGCAGGCTGGGGCCTCGGCCCAGCAGCGCATCGACGCGAGTGCCCAGCGCGCCCGCGATGCCGACGCCCGGTTGATTCTGGAGACCGAACTCAAGAACGCCGAGTCGCGTCACCAGGAGCTGCTCAAGGAGTACAACAACGGCGAACCCGAGCGCCTGGGCAGCGAACGCAACTATCAAAAATACCTGGACCGCGTGGCCGAACTCAAGGCCGCGATCGCTCGCAACGAGGCCGACATCGCCGGCATCCGCCGCGAGTTGTCGCGCCAGACGTCGACCCGCTAGGGCCGGTTCACACTGCCCCTGCGCCTTGAAGCGATCCACCCCACCTCCGGCGGCCATTCCCGCGGCGAGTTTTCAGGCTTTCGATCTGCTGGCCACGCTGGTGGCGGTGATCCGCACCGACGGCAAGGTCCTCTTTGCCAATGCAGCGCTCGAAGACGCGATGGGCATCTCGCGGCGCAGCATCGAAGGCTCGGCCTTTCCAGAGGCCTTTGTCGATCCCCGGCAGTTGCGCACCGCACTGCAGGGCGCCCGCAGCAATGAGTTCGCGGTGCTGCGCTACGACGCCGCCCTGGCGCGGCCAGGCGCCGACCCCATGCCCGTGCACGTGGTGGTGGTGCAGACCGAGAGACCGGGCGAAGTGTTGATCGAGATGTTGCCGCTGGAGCAGCAGGCACGCCAGGAGCGCGAAGAACGGCTGATCGACCAGGCGCAGGCCAACAAGGAGTTGATCCGCAACCTCGCGCACGAGATCAAGAACCCGCTGGGCGGCATCCGTGGCGCGGCCCAGCTGCTGGAGATGGAAATCGACTCGCGCGAACTCACCGAGTACACGCAGGTCATCATCCACGAGGCCGACCGGCTTCAGACCCTGGTGGATCGGCTGCTCGCGCCACACCGCCGCCCGCATGTGGTGGGCGACGTCAACATCCATGAAGTGTGCGAGCGTGTGCGCTCGCTGATCCTGGCCGAGTTTCCGCGCGGCCTGGAGGTCGTGCGCGAGTACGACACCTCCCTGCCTGAGTTCCGCGGCGACCGCGAGCAGCTCATCCAGGCGGTGCTCAACATCGCGCACAACGCGTGTCAGGCGCTGTCCGAACGCATTGCCGCCGGCGATGCGCAGCTGGTGTTTCGCACGCGCATCGCGCGTCAGGTGACCTTCGGCAAACAGCGTTATCGATTGGCACTGGAATTGCATGTCATCGACAACGGACCCGGCGTGCCCCCGGCCATCAAGGACCGCATCTTCTATCCGCTGGTATCCGGCAGGGAAGGCGGTTCCGGCCTCGGACTCACATTGGCTCAGACTTTCGTGCAGCAGCACCATGGTCTGATCGAGTGCGACAGCGTGCCGGGCCGAACGGATTTCAAGCTATTGATTCCGTTGCCCTGAAACGCCGAGGAACCCGAGGGACGACAACGCATGAAGCCGATCTGGATCGTTGACGATGACCAATCCATCCGCTTCGTGCTGGAGAAGGCGCTGTTGCGCGAGGAGCTGCCCACCCGCAGCTTCACCAATCCGCGTGAGGTGCTGCAGGCGCTCGATTCGGCGAGCGACGAGGAGGGCCCGCAGATCCTGGTGAGCGACATCCGCATGCCGGGCGGCTCGGGCCTGGATCTGCTGGCCAAGGTCAAGGAGCGGCTGCCGGGCCTGCCCGTCATCATCATGACCGCCTTCTCCGACCTCGACAGCGCGGTCTCGGCCTTCCAGGGCGGCGCCTTCGAATACCTGCCCAAACCGTTCGACCTGCCCAAGGCGATCGAGCTGATCCGCCGCGCCGTCGAAGAAAGCCAGCGCGAGGAAGTCGCCGAGGAGCGCCTGGTCGCCACGCCCGAGATGCTGGGCCAGGCGCCGGCCATGCAGGACGTGTTCCGCGCCATCGGCCGGCTCTCGCAAAGCAATGTCACGGTGCTGATCACCGGCGAATCCGGCTCCGGCAAGGAACTGGTCGCCCGCGCGCTGCACAAGCACTCGCCGCGCGCCAACGGCCCCTTCGTGGCGATCAACACCGCCGCCATCCCGAAAGACCTGCTCGAGTCCGAGCTGTTCGGCCATGAGCGCGGCGCCTTCACCGGCGCGCAGACCATGCGGCGCGGGCGCTTCGAGCAGGCCGAGGGCGGCACGCTGTTCCTCGACGAGATCGGCGACATGCCGTTCGACCTGCAGACGCGCCTGCTGCGCGTGCTGTCGGACGGCCACTTCTACCGCGTGGGCGGGCACAACGCCGTCAAGGCCAATGTGCGCGTGATCGCAGCCACCCACCAGGACCTGGAGCAGCGCGTCAAGGACGGCGCCTTCCGCGAGGATCTGTTCCACCGTCTCAACGTCATCCGCCTGCGCCTGCCGGCGCTGCGCGAGCGCCGCGAAGACGTCTTCATGCTGGCGCGCCACTTCCTGCAGCAATCGGCCCAGCAACTGGGCGTCGAGCCCAAGCGCATTTCCGATGCGGCGCTGTCGCGGCTGTCCACCTTTTCCTTCCCGGGCAATGTGCGCCAGCTGGAGAACATCTGCCACTGGCTCACCGTCATGGCGCCGGCCCAGCTGATCGAACCGAAGGACCTGCCGCCCGAGGTGATGGCCGGCTCCCATGCCGATGCGCCCGCATCCACGCCACGGCCTTCGGCGCCCTTGCCGCAAACCGCGGCCGGCGGCGCGGGGGGGGACGTCCCGCACGAGACAACGTCGGTCCTTCCGGGCGCCGGTTCGGGCGTCGCGGCGCCGGCCGCCGGCACCTGGGAATCGGCGCTGGAAGCCGAGGCGCATGCCCTGCTTGCGAGCGGCCGTCACGACGTGTGGGAGGAGCTCACCCGCCGGTTCGAATCGCGCCTGATCCTCACCGCCCTGCAGAACACCCGCGGGCGCCGTATCGAAGCCGCGCACAAGCTGGGCATCGGCCGCAACACCATCACCCGCAAGATCCAGGAGCTCGGGCTGGAATAGGGCGCCGCGCGGCATCGCGCTGGTTTCCAGAACATTCCGGGCTTCGCCGGGGTCGGCCCCGCGGCGGGTGCGGCGCGGGCGGCGGGCGGCCGCTTCAGGCTGGCGCGATCGGCACGGGCGTTCTACACTGCCCGCTGCCCATCTGCTGACCGCGAGGAGACCGCATGCTTTCCGCTCCCGGCCCCGCCACGGTGCCCGACTCGCTCATGCCGGACGCCGAACCTGGTGCCCGCCAGCGTCCGCACGCGCTGGTGCGGCTGGACTACCCGGTGCGCATCGTCGCGCTCAGTCTTGCCGGCCTGACCGTCGCGTCCTTCCTCGTGCGCCAGCAACCGAGCACCGGTCTGTGGGTGCTGCTGGCCACCTGGACCGTGTTGTGGCCGCATCTGGCCTACCTGGTGGCGGCTCGCGCCGCCGACTCCAAGTGGGCCGAATTGCGCAACCTCGGTTTCGACAGCGCGATGCTCGGCTTCTGGACCGCCGTGGTCCGCTTCGACCCCATGCTGGGCATCGCCTTCCTGACCGCCATCAATGCAGCCAACCTCAGCACCGGCGGGGTGCGCTTCGCGGTGTTCGGCCTGATGGCATTCGCCGTCGGCTCGTTTGCCGGCGGGGCGGTGACGGGCTACATGTTCGAGCCCAACACCAACCTGTTCTCGACGGTGCTCACCGCGCTGTCCATCCTGAGCTACACCACCGTGTTCGGCCTTTCGTCCCATATCGCGGTGCGCCGCGTGATCGCCACGCGGCGCGAGCTGCAGGCGCGCAACCGGCTGATCGAGCAGCAAAGCCGCGAGATCGAAGAGGCGCGGGAAGCCGCCGAGACCGAGCGCCGCGCCGCCGAAGCGGCCCGGCAGGCGGCCGAACAGGCCAACCGTACCAAGAGCGTCTTCCTGGCCAACATGAGCCACGAACTTCGCACGCCGCTCAACGCCGTGATCGGTTACAGCGAGATGCTGGAGGAAGAACTGGTGGACGAGGGCGCGCCCGAATCCGTGCTGGCGGACCTGGGCAAGATCAAGTCGGCCGGCCGGCATTTGCTGGGCCTGATCAATGACGTGCTCGACCTGTCCAAGATCGAGGCCGGCCGGGTCGAGCTGGTCTACGACAACTGCGATCTGGCGCAGCTGGTCGACCAGGTCTGCTCCACCTCGCATCCGCTGATCGTCGCCAACCGCAACCGGCTGGACGTGAAGCTGCCGCCTGAGGCCGGCCTGCTGCGCACCGACGTCACGCGGCTGCGGCAGGTGCTGTTCAACCTGCTGTCCAATGCGGCCAAGTTCACCAGCGACGGCGTCATCACCTTGACGGTGCGGCGCGAGCCGGGCCCGGCGGGCGACCGCATCGTGTTCGACGTGCAGGACACCGGCATCGGCATGACGCAGGCGCAGATGGACAAGCTGTTCCAGCCCTTCACCCAGGCCGACTCGGCCACCACCCGCAAATACGGCGGCACCGGCCTGGGGCTGGTGATCAGCCGCCGCCTGTGCCGCATGATGGGCGGCGACGTCACGGTGCGCAGCACGCCCGAACAAGGCAGTTGCTTCACCGCCGTCGTGCTGGCCGACGAGGCGCCCCCCGAGACCCTGCCGCCGCCCGCGGTAGAGGGCGAACGTGGTCGCCCGGCAGCCACCGCGCCGGCGCAGACGCCGGCCGCCGACACCGCCAGCGACGAACGCATCCGCGCCCTGGTGATGGCAGCGCCGGTGTTCCTGGTGCTGTGGCGGGCCTCCGACGGCGAGATCCTCATGGCCAGCCCGTCCATCACCGAGCTGTTCGGCTATTCACCCGCGGAGGTGGTGGGCCAGCGCATGGAAAAGCTCTATGGCGCGCACAGCATCGACGGCGAGGCGCTGCGCAACGACCTGGTCGAGCACGGCAGCACCCGGCACAACCACGAGGTGCGCTTTTTGCGGGCCGACGGCCGCGAGTTCTGGGGCCGCGTCTCAGCCCAGCAACTGGTTTACGAAGGGCAAACCTGCCGGATCGCCGGGGTGGCCGACATCACCGACCTGTACCTGGCCCACAAGGCCACCGCCGCCACCAGCGCGGCCAAGTCGCGCTACCTCAGCGGCATGAGCCATGCCATGCGCACCTCGCTGACCGACACCATCGGCTACGCCGAGCTGCTGCTCGAGGGCGGCGGCAGCGCCGGCGCCGGCTCGCCCGAGGCGGCGCACATCCGCGATGCGGGGCGCCAGCTGCTCACGATGATCGACACTGTGCTCGACTACTCCCGGCTCGACACCGGCCAGCTCGTGGTCGCGCGCGAGGACGTGCCGCTGGGGCCCCTGCTGGAGGAGGTGCGCACCGTCGCCCGCCCGTTGGTGGCGCGGCATGGCAACTGGCTGGTGATGCCGCAACTGCCCGACGACAGCGTGCAGGCCGACCGCACCCGCCTCAAGCAGGTGCTGATGGTGCTTCTGAGCAACGCGGCCAAGTTCAGCGGCCGCGAGGAGATCGCGCTGTTCGTGCGGCCTGACGGGCCGGAGCACATCGAGATCCAGGTGCGCGACAAGGGACGCGGCATGACGCCGCAGGAACTCGCGCGCGCCTTCGAACCCTTTGGCGCCGCCGGTGGCGACCTGCCATCGACCGGCGGCACCGGCCTGAGCCTGGCGCTGGCCCGAGGCCTGTGCGAGGCCATGGGCGCCACGCTCGACGTGCAGACCGAGCCGGGCAAGGGCTCGCGCTTTTCGATCCGGCTCGAGCGCGCGCGGGGCGCGCCGGCCCAAACCCCGCAGTAAAGGCCGTTCATGGGCGCGCGCATTCTCCTGGTCGAAGACAACGAACTCAATCGCGACATGCTCTCGCGCCGGCTGGAGCGGCGCGGCTACGTCGTCACGCTGGCCGTCAATGGCGTCGAGGCCCTGCAGCGCGCCTCGGCCGACCGGCCCGAGCTGGTGCTGATGGACATGAGCCTGCCCGAGATCGATGGCTGGGAGGCCACCCGCCGCCTCAAGGCCGACCCGGCCACGCGGGCGATCCCGGTGATCGCGCTCACGGCCCACGCCATGTCGGGCGACCGCGAGCGCGCGCTCGAAGCCGGCTGCGACGACTTCGACACCAAGCCGGTCGACCTGCCACGGCTGCTGCAGAAGATGGAAGCCCTGCTGGCTGCCGGGGGCGGCGCGTGACCCTGAGCGCCGCCCGCGGCACCGGCCTGCTGTTGCAGCGGCGCTGCCCCGCGACGCTGGCCGCCCTGGGGCCGTTGCTGCAGGACGTGCAGGCGGCCTTGCAGCAAGGCGGTGCCACCGGCGATGCCCTGCACGACCTGCGCCTGGCGATCGAGGAGGCCTGCGTCAATGTCGTGCGGCACGCGTTTCGAGATGCGCCCGCGCCCGGCGATCTGGATCTGATGCTCGAGCGCGCCACGCTGGATGAGCGGCCCGCGCTGCGCGTGACCGTGTGCGACGCCGGCCAGCCCTTCGATCCGTTGGCCCGCGCCGCGCCCGACTTGAGCGCCGCCGCCGAGGACCGGGCGATCGGTGGCCTGGGCGTCCACCTGATCCGCTCCCTGACCGACCGGCAGGAATACCGCCACGACGGCGTCCACGGCAACTGCCTGGTGCTGTACAAGCATCTGGCGCCTTGACCTTTTTCATACTCGCTTGCACAGGAGTCTCCCTTGGACATCAACCTCATCACCAACGGCGCCGTCACAGTCGTCGCCATCAGCGGCAGCGTCGACAGCCTCACGGCCGACCAGCTCACGCAATCGTTCGACGCGCAGGTGCAAGGCGGGCGCGTGCACCTGGTGGCCGACTTCTCGGGCGTGCACTACACCAGCAGCGCCGGCCTGCGCTCGCTGCTCGGCGCGGTCAAGGACAGCCGCCGCAAGGGCGGCGACGTGCGCATCGCCGCCGTGCAGCCGCAGGTGCAGCGGGTGCTGGCGCTCTCGGGCTTCACCAGCATCATCCGGGTGTTCGACGACGTCCCCGCCGCCGTCGACAGCTTCGGCACCTGATCACACAAAGGCCCGCCATGTCCGACGCGCAAGCCACCCACTCCCCGAGCGTCTCGCTCGTCATCGGCTCCGGCAGCGTCAAGTGCGCCGCCGCGATCGGCGTCGTCAAGGCGCTGGCCGAAGGCGGCATCGGCATCGACCGCGTGGTCGGCTGCAGCGCCGGCGCGATCTTCGCGTCGCTGGTCGCCCTGGGCTATTCGGCCGGCGACGCCCGCTCGGCCACCACCCGCTTGTGGACCAAGGAGCTCACCTCGCGGCGCAACAACATCGGCATGCTGGCGGCGCTGGCGCCACGCCTGTTTCGCTTTCGCCCGGAAAAATTCGGCCTGCGCGACGACCGCCTGATGCTGGCGCGACTGAAAGAGGCCTTTGGCGACAAGCGCATCGAAGACGCGCCAATTCCCCTGCACATCGTCGCCACCGATTTTTCCAACGGCGATCTGGTCGACATCACCCGCGGCCGCCTGGTCGAGGCCATCCGCGCCAGCGTGGCGCTGCCCTTTGCCTTCGCCCCGGTGCGCCTGGACGGCAAGCTGCTGGCCGACGGCTTCCTGGCCGATCCGCTGCCGGTGAGCGTGGCCATGAAGCACGGCGCCCGCGTGATCGTGGCCGTGGGTTTTGAAAGCCCGTATCAGGAAAAGATCGGCAGCGCCGGCCGCTTCGCGTTTCAGCTGAGCACCATCATGTCGAACAACCTGCTGCGCTCGCGCTTTTCCTTTCACAGCGTCTCGCACCATTCCGAGGTGATCGCGATCATCCCGGAGTTCACCCAGCGTGTGCGCCTGTTCGACACCGAGAAGGTGCCCTACATCATCGAAGAGGGCGAACGCGCAGCCCGCGAGCAGCTGCCGTATCTTCGCGAACTGCTGCAGGCCGATGCGGGCCACCGCACCGCGGCGGGAGCGGCGGTGTGACCCTGTCATTGACGCCGGCCGGCCACAAGGTGGCGCTGGTGATCGGCTCGGGCGGCATCAAGTGTGCGGCGGCCTATGGTGTGATGGCCGTGCTGCAACGCGAGGCCATTCCCATCGACATGGTCGTGGCCTGCAGCGGCGGCGCATTCTGCGGCGTCTGGGTGGCCGACGGCGCCACCGGCGACGCCCGCGCCGAATCGGCCCGCTTCGCCCAGGGCTGGGAGGGCACCTTCGACCGCCGTTCCTGGCGTGGCATTGCCAAGGCCCTGTTCCCCCGGGCCTTCGGCTTTGACGGCGCCCTGGGCCTGATCGACGACCGGCGCCTGAACCGGGCGCTGGCCGACTTCGTGGGCGAGCGCCGCTTCGATGACCTGCCGCGGCCCTTGCACCTGGTGGCCACCGACTTCGACACCGGCGAGCAGGTGGTGTTGTCTCATGGCCGCCTGTTCGATGCGATCCGCGCCAGTGTCTCCATCCCGCTGGTGCTGCCGCCGTGGATGCTGCACGGGCGCAAACTGGTCGACGGTGCGCTGTGCGACCCGCTGCCGGTGGACATCGCCGTGCGCGAGGGCGCGGACGTCATCATCGCGGTGGGCTTCGAGGAAAGCCTGCAGCCGCGCGGCACCATCCAGTCGGCCATGGGCCTGGTGCTGCAGCTCAAGACAGTCATCGTCAACCACCTGTACCGATCGCAGTACGCCTTCTACAGCCTGTCGCACCACGCGGAGGTGATCCCGGTGATGCCCGATGTCGAGTTTCCGGTCGGGCTGCGCGACGCTTCGGTGGTGCCGCGGCTTTTCGAGCGCGGCGTGGCGGCGGCCGAGCGCGAAATCCCCTACCTGCGCAAGCTGCTGGGCGTGCCCGCGCCCGCGGTGGCGATCACTGCCCGAGAGGCCGAGGACGCTTCGTGACAGACCCCATCACCCCCCCGCCCGCCGAGCGAGCGCGCCTGCTCGTGGTCGACGACATCGAGATGAACCGCGACCTGCTGGTGCGCCGCGCCCGCCGGCTCGGGCATGACAGCGGCGTCGCCGAGGACGGCGTGGCCGCCCTGGCGCAGCTGCGCGCGGCCCCCTGGGATCTGGTGCTGCTGGACATCACCATGCCCCGCATGGACGGCTACGAGACGCTGCGGCACATCAAGACCGACCCGGCGCTGGCGCACATCCCGGTCATCATGGTCTCGGCCATCGACGAAACCGACAGCGTGGTGCGCTGCCTGGAGCTGGGCGCCGACGACTATGTCTCCAAGCCCTTCAACGCGACCATCCTGCAGGCGCGCATCGAGGCCTCGCTGGCCAAGAAGCGCCTGGCCGACCAGAAGCGGGCCACCCTGCAGGCCCTGGCCAGGGAGTTGGAGATCGGCCAGCGCATCCAGCGCGGCTTTTTGCCCGACGCCCTGCCGGCCCTGCCGGGCTGGCACTTTGCGGCCCACTGCGAGCCGGCCCGCCAGGTCGGCGGCGACTTCTACGACGCCCTGGTGCTGCCCGACGGCCGCGTGGCCTTCGTGCTGGCGGACGTCTGCGACAAGGGCGTGGGCGCCGCGCTGTACATGGCCTTGTTTCGCACGCTGCTGCGCGCGCTGCTGTCGCAGACGGCCGCCGGCGCGCCCGCCGACGAGGCTTTGGTGAAGGTGCTGGGTTTCGTCAACGACTACATCGCCCAGGAGCACGGGCGCGACAACATGTTCGCCACGCTGGTGGCCGGCGTGCTGCAGCCTCAGGACGGCGTGCTGCACTGGACCAACCTCGGCCACGATGCGCCGATGCTGTTGCGCGCTGGCGGCGCACTCGACACGCTGGCGCCCCAGGGCGTGGCCTGCGGCATGATGCCCGGCCTGCGCCCGACGGTGTTGCGCGACCAGCTCGCGCCGGGCGATGCGCTGCTGATGTTCACGGACGGTGTGACCGAGGGACTGGGTGCAGCCGGACGCTTCGGTGACGAACGCCTGCTCGCCTTCATGCAGGCCGGCGCCGGCAAGGACGCCCAGACTCTGGTGTCAGACCTGGTCGATGCACTGGCGGGGCATTGCGATGGGTTCGCGGCGCATGACGATGTGACCTTGATGGCGATCACGCGCGACGCGCGTTGACGCTGCGCGGGGCTACAGCTCCACTGTCACCGGCGCATGGTCGCTAGGCTGCTTCCACTTGCGCGGCGTGCGGTCGATGGCGCAGGCCTTCACCGCCGGCCTCAGCGCCTCGCTCACCAGGATGTGGTCGATGCGCAGCCCCCGGTTCTTCTGGTAGCCCAGCATCCGGTAGTCCCACCACGAGTAGCTTTTCTCCGGCTGTTCGAACAGGCGAAAGCTGTCCACCAGGCCCAAGGCCAGCAGCGCCTTGAAATGGTCACGCTCGGCCGTGGTGTGGTGAATGGTCTCGCGCAGGCCCACCGGGTCGTAAGAGTCGCGGTCTTCCGGCGCCACGTTGAAGTCACCCAGCAACACCAGGCGCGGATGGCGCTGCAGCTCGGCGGCCATGTACCGTTGAAGCCCGGCCAGCCAGTTCATCTTGTAGGCGAACTTGTCGGTGCCCGGCGCCTGGCCGTTGACGAAGTAGCCGTTGACAATGCGCAACTCGCCCTCGGGGTGGTCGACGGTGGCGGCGATCACGCGCGAGTGCTCGTCGTCGAAGCCCACGATGTTGCGCACCACCTCGCGCAGCGGCGTTCGGCTGAGGAGGGCCACGCCGTTGTAGGTCTTCTGGCCGAACACGGCGCAGTGCTCGTAACCGGCGGCCTGCAAGGCCATCAGCGGAAACTTGTCGTCAGTGAGCTTGAGCTCCTGCAGGCACAGCACGTCGACCGGGTTGGCGGCCAGCCAGTCCAGCACGTGCTGCAGGCGGGCGGTGAGGGAGTTGACGTTCCAGGTGGTGATTTTCATGGTCTTGAGGGCGCGCTGTTTCCGGAACGTTTGGCCTTCTGGCGCATGGGCGTCCTTTTCGTGGGTTGTCAGTTCAGCGGGTCCAGGCCCAGCCGACGGCGAGCCTGAGGGTGGAGCACAGCGTCGGGCTGGTCTTGCACATACTGCTGCAGAACGGTGATGAAACTGGCGTCGGCGGACAGGCCCAGGCGCGGGGCCCGAGCACTTTCGAAACGCGATGGCCAGGCTGAGACGATGCCGGCCACTGCGGCGTCGGATGCGTGTGTGATCAGGCTCATCACTTCCGGTCCGGCCAGGGTCTCGAGCGCGGTCAGCATGTCTCGCACGCTGACGGTCAGTGCCGGCAGGTTGAGCGCGGTGCGTCCGCCGAAGGTCTCGCGGCTGGCTTCGGCCACGGCCACGATGCCGGCCACCGTGTTGGCCGGCGAAGACAGTGCCACCCGGGTGTCGAGGTCCAGCGGGCAGACGCTGGGCAAACCGGCGAGCGGTTCGCGAAACAGGCCTGAGAGAAAGCCCGAGGCCGCGCCATTTGGGCGCCCGGGGCGCACCGAGACGGTCATGAGGCGGGCGGCGCGGCCGTCGATGAAACCCTTGCGGGTGTAGTCGGCCACCAGCTGTTCACACACAAACTTGTGGATCCCGTAGCTGGATTGCGGCGTGGGCAAGGTGTCGTCGCGCACGACGGCTGGCAGGGGTACGGCGGCATCGCTGCCGAACACCGCGACCGAACTGGAAAAGAAGAACAGCGGGGCTGGATGGCCCGCCAGGGTTTGGGCGCGGCAGGCGTCAAGCAGGCCGCGCGTGGTGTCCAGGTTCGCATGCAGGCCGAGTTCGAAGTCGGCCTCACACTCGGCCGACACGGCGGACGCGAGGTGAAACACCGCGTCCCAGCGCTGCGCCATGAGCGCGGGGATCTGGGCCAGCAGGTCGCCGGTGTGGTGGCGCACGCGCGGGTCGGACAGCACACTAGCGTCCCGTGGGGGCACGAGGTCGGCGAGCATCAGTTGTTTGATGGGCTGATCATGCAGCGTGCCCTGGCGCAGCAGGGCACGAGCAAGTCTGTCGCCGAGGAAACCGGCGCCGCCGGTGATGAGGATGTTCATGTGCGTGTTTTCCGGGATGCCTGGTACAGGTGCAGCCAGTCCAGGCCTTCGCTGGTGCCGGCTTTGGGACGGTATTCGCAGCCCACGAATCCGCCGTAGGCGAGCGTATCGAGCAGGTCGAACAGGTGGGGAAAGTTCACCTCGCCGCTGTCGGGCTCGTGGCGGTCGGGCACACCCGCGATCTGGATGTGTCCCACACCAGCAAAGTGCTTTTGCAGACGTCTGCTCAGGTCGCCTTCCATGATCTGGCAGTGGTAGAAGTCCATCTGGACCTTCAAGTTGGACGCGCCAACCTCGGCCAGCACATCGTGTGCGTGCTGTTGCAGGCTCAGGAAGTAACCCGGCATGTCGCGGCTGTTGATGGGTTCGATCAGCAAACTCACGCCCAGCGGCGCAAGGCGCTCAGCGGCCTGGCGCAGGTTGGTGACATAAGCGCCGTGGCAGGCGGCGGCATCACTGCCTGCGGGCACCAGACCCGCCATGGCGTGCACGCGCTGGCAGCCCGTCGCTTCGATGTAGGGCAGCGCTTGTTCCAGCGTGGCGGCGAATTCGGCTGTGCGACCGGGATGGCAGGCCATGCCGCGCTCACCGGCCGCCCAGTCACCCGGGGGCAGGTTGAACAGGGCTTGCGTGAGGCCATGGTCTTTCAGGCGCGAGGCGATCTCGTCCGGGTGGTAGTCGTAAGGGAAGAGATATTCGACCGCGTCGAAACCGTCACGCGCGGCCGCGGCAAAGCGGTCGAGGAACGGCACCTCGGTGTACATCATGGAGAGATTGGCTGCAAATCGGGGCATGCTGGGGGAAGCTCGCGTGTTACCAGAGTATGTTGAATCGGGCCCGCAGATCGGCAATCTGCGATTGAGTCAGCGGCTCGTGGCGGCGTTCGGCCAGCAGCCACAGACGTGCGGTTTCTTCAAGCTCCTCGAGCAGCGCCATGGCGCTGCTCGGGCTGTCGTGCCACACGGTGGGCCCCAGGCGCTCGAGCATGACAGCGTGCAAGGGCCGCTGAGCGTTGGCAATGAGCGCTGCCACTTCGTCGACCACGGCTGCGTCACCCGGCGCGCGGTAGGGCACTAGCGGCACATGACCCACCTTCATCAGCTGGTAGGGCGTGAGCGGCGGCAGAATGTCGTCGCTGCGCCAGACGCCTTGCAGCGTGAGCGCGACGAGGTGGGTGGAATGGGTGTGCAACACGCATTGAGCAGCGGGCGCGGCGGCGTAGATGCGGCGGTGGAGCGTGAGCGTCTTGCTGGCGCGGGCACCGGTCAGCGCAGTGCCATCTTCACTCACCCAGGCCAGTTGGCCGGGGTCGAGAAATCCCAGGCAGGCGTCGGTGGGGGTGATGAGGAATCCGCCGCCCTGTTCGGCCGTGAGGCGCACGCTGATGTTGCCGGCGGTCGAGTGCGCCAATGCCCGCTGGAACAGGCTGCTCCCAACGCGGACGATGTCGATCCGCACGGTGTCCTGAGCGGCGGGCCAGTGCCGGCTCACAGCGCCACTCCCACTTGTCGCAGGGCTTGCGCGAAGAAATCGACGCCGCCGAAGTTACCCGACTTGAGCGCCAGTTGGACAGGCTCGCCGCTGTCGGGCAGTGTCGACTGCGTCCAGGGCACACCCGGGCAGATGGGCGCACCAATGCGCAATTGCCGCACGCCCAGTTTCTGCACCACCGCGCCTGAAGTCTCGCCCCCAGCCACCACCAGGCGGCGCACGCCGGCCTGCACCAGACCTTGTGCGACGTGGGCCAGCGCGTGCTCCACCAGCTCGCCGGCGGCCTGTACACCCAGCGCATGCTGCACGGCGCGCACGCTCTCGGGTGCCGCAGTGGCGTAGATCAGCACCGGGTCTCGCGTCAGTGCGTGCATGGCCTGGGCCAGCACGGTGTCTGCGGTCTGTTGGCCTTTGCGCAGCGCCAACGGGTCGATCCGCAAAGCGGTACGGCCATCCGCCAGCCAATGCGCGACCTGCGCGTTGGTGGCCTGCGAACACGAGCCCGACAGCACCGCGGCGGGGCCTTTCAGTGGGTCCAGGTCGGCGACGTTGGCGTTAGGCGTGAACCAGCCACGGCGGGCGTAGGCGGGCGGCAGACCCAGGGCCACGCCCGATCCAGCAGTGACCAAGGGCAAATCAGCACAGGATTCGGCGAGCGTCAGCAGGTGGGCATTGTTCACGGCGTCGGCGACCGCGATTCTCACGCCGTCGGCGCGAAGTTGCGCGATGCGTTCCTGGGCGGCGGGTGCACCACCATCGAGTGTGTCATGGCGCAACAGCCCCACGGCCTGCCGTGTCTGGGCTTGCAGCACCTGCACCAGGTTGGCGTTCGTCATGGGCGTGAGCGGGTGCTGGCGCATGCCCGAATCGCTCAGCAGCGCATCGCCCACGAACAGATGGCCGCGGAACACGGTGCGGCCATTCTCCGGAAAGGCGGGGCATGCGATCGTGAAGTCCGTCCCAAGGGCGGCCATGAGCGCGTCGGTGACGGGGCCGATGTTGCCCTGCGGCGTGGAGTCGAAAGTCGAGCAGTACTTGAAGTAGATCTGCCGTGCCCCAGCAGCGCGCAGGGCAGCCAGTGCGGTCAGGCTTTGTGCGACCGCATCGGCCGGGGCAATGGTGCGCGTCTTCAGCGCAATTACCACCGCGTCCGCCGCTGGCAAGCGGCCCTCGGGCAAGCCCAGCACCTGCACCGTGTGCATGCCGGCGCGCACCAGCATGCTGGCCACATCGGTGGCACCAGTGAAGTCGTCTGCAACGACGCCGAGGATCATGCCTGGGCCTTGCACGCGGCGGCGTGAGGCCCGCGGTTCTCAATCGTCCAGCTCATCATCGACGACGATCTACGGAGAGTTCGAAAACCGCGCAGCCGAGGCAATGGACCGGCCATCCTTCCCGAAGACGTGGAGTGATTCAGGTGGAAAACGCACCCGAATTTGCTCGTTCTCGCCGATGGAATGTCCAGCGGAGGTCACGAACGTGAATTCGCCGAGCGCCAGCTCGACGTGGGTAAAGCTGCGGTCGCCCAGATGCTCGACACCGACCATTTGAAAGTCGCCCGGCGCGGCGACGATGAGATTGTCTGCGTGAATGGGATCGAGCTCGACGTGCTCGGGTCGGATGCCGACCGTCGCCGGTTGATCAGGCAGCCGATTGGGAATGCGCAGCGACACGCCACCCTTGAGCGTCAGTTGCGTCCCCCCTTCCACCACAGCATGGGAGATGACCTCGAAGAAATTCATGGCCGGCGAGCCGACGAACCCGGCGACAAATCGGTTGGCAGGGGCGCGATAGACCTCCAAGGGCGATCCAATCTGCTGAATGACACCGCTATGCATCACGACAAGCGTATCGGCCAGCGTCATCGCTTCGACTTGATCGTGGGTCACAAAGATCATGGTCGCCGCCAGCTGTCGCTGCAGCCGGGCGATCTCCAGGCGCAGCGTCACCCTGAGCTCGGCATCGAGGTTGGATAGCGGCTCGTCGAAGAGAAAGAACTTCGGCTTTCGGATGATGGCCCTGCCCATGGCGACGCGCTGGCGCTGGCCGCCCGAGAGGTCACGCGGGTAGCGCTGAAGCAGCTCTTCAATGTGTAACTGCCGCGCGGTTTCGCGTACGCGCTGGTCGATGTCGGGGCTTCGGATGCCTTCCATCCGAAGCGGAAAGGCGATGTTCTCAAAGACCGTTTTGTGTGGATAAAGGGCGTAGTTCTGAAAGACCATGGCGGCACCCCGCTCCTTCGGTCCTAGATCGTTGACCACCTGATCGTCGATGGCGATATCGCCCGACGACACATCTTCCAGTCCGGCGATCATTCGCAGCAGCGTCGATTTTCCGCAGCCGGACGGACCGAGCAACACGGTGAATTTTCCCGGGGGAACATCCAGGTCTATGGAACGGAGAACGACCGCACTCCCAAAGCGCTTGGTCGCCTTGCGCAATTGAATGGCGGCCATCGCGTTGCCGCTCACACCAGGGCGCCCTGCGCCGTCAGCGTGTTGCGCAATGCCTGAACATCGATCTCGCGCGGTTGGCGGCCAGTCTTGACGCTCATTGCCGCGGCGGTCCCGACGGCCTGCCCCATGGCCTGGACGTGAGCTTGATTGCGCGCGGATCCATTGGCAAAGCGCTCAGACGAGAGGCAGCGTCCGGCCACGAGAATGCCGTCGAGATCCCTGGGCACCAAGCAACCGTAGGGGATTCCGTAGTAGTCGCCATTTTCGATGTGCATATGTTCGATGATGCCGGAAGCCTGATGCACGTCCAGGCAGTAGGCACCCCTGCCAATGTCGCGATCGCTTTTACGGCCTTGCACGCAACCCTCGTCAGTGAGTGTCTCCATGCCATCGATCCGGCGGCTTTCCCGCACGCCCAGCGCGGACGCGGAATCGACGATGAAGGCGTTTTCGAAGCCGGGAACGTACTTCCGATAGAAGTCGTGGACGCGAAGCAGCTGTTCACGGCCTTCGATGGCCGCCCTGGTCAGTGCTTCGCCGTCCAGCGGATCGTAGCCCAGCATGCTGGTCGAATTGAGCGTGACAACGCCAGGCGTGGTGGTGATGCTGAACACCACACGTTGCCTGTTGGGGTGGAACTCACCCTTGGCCTGGGCTTGCTTGACGGCCGTGTAATGACCGGTGACCAGCGGATAGTCCATCCAGTGATTGAGCTCCGCGGCCTTTTGGGCTTTGGTCTTGCCGAGGAACGGGTCCTCAGCCAGCATGAACTCCTCCGGGTTGGCTTTCACATAGGCGAGATGCCTTTGCAGATCGACATTGCCCAGGCGCGAGAAGAGGCTGATGGACATGGTGCGCCCCTGTTCGTCGCCCAACTTGAACGTGCCGCCCGCCTTGGCGACCAGGTCAGCATCCCCCGTGCAGTCGATGATGACCTTCCCACGGATCTCCGATTCGCCCGATTTGTCGAAGGTGCGGATGCCGACCACCCGGTTGTCCTCGACCAGAGGGCCGACGGTGTAGGTGTTGAGTGCCAAGCGCACGCCTGCGCCCAGGCAGAGCTTTTGGGCGACCAGTTTGAGCACTTCGGCATCGATGGGGGTGACGGAGAAGGCATTGCCGTAAGCGTTGGGCAGATGTCCCCGGTGCTCGCGGAAGGCGCCGCCCAGGGCAATGCAGCCGTCAACCACCTCCTGCGGGATTCCGTCGCAGATCTGCTCGCCTTTCATGTCATGGAAGGTCAGGAAGTTTCCCAGCAGGCCGGCGGTCGCGTTGCCTCCCAGAAAAGCATATCGATCGGTGAGCAACGTGCGCGCGCCATTGCGCGCCGCAGCCACAGCCGCACACACGCCGGCCATGCCGCCGCCGGCCACGATCACGTCAAATTCTTTCTGTAGTGAAGTCATGCACGTCCTTTTCGTTGGATTGAGAGGCCAAGGGTCATCCCTTGACTGAACCGGCCGTGAGTCCGGCGATGAGGTACTTTTGCACCACGATCACAAAGATCGCGATGGGGATGAGCTGTATCGAGGCACCGGCGAACAACACGCCCCAGTCGACCCCGGTCGCGGAGCCCATGATTTCGCTCAGTACGACGGGCGCCGTCTTGGCCCGGCTCGTCGTGAAAATAAAGGCGAACAGATAATCGTTCCAGGCGTGGATGAAGACGAAAACGCCCGCAGCGATCATTCCTGGCACAGCCAATGGCATCGAGACGTGCTGCAAGGTCTGACGCAGCGATGCCCCGTCGTTGGCGGCGGCCTCCTCCAGCGCCCGTGGAATCTGATCGAAGAACGCCTTCATGATCCAGGTACCGAGACTGACAAAAAAGGTCGCGTACAGGAGCACGAGCAGGATGTGTGTGTCATTCAGTCCAAGCAGATTGGCCACGGGGAACAGCGGAAGCGTGATGACGATGGGCGGCAGCAGGCGCAGCACGATCAGGGCGAACGCAGAGCCAGTGATGTACCTGCCGCTGCAGCGGGACAGCACCCATCCCGCCAAGGCCGACGCGACAATGGTCAGCAGTGTCGCGCCGCTCGTGATAATCAGGCTATTGAGCAGGCTGTCGAAGAAAACCGGCCAGTCACGCCAGAGCCTGACGTAATTCCCGAAGGTCGGCTCGAAGATGAATTTGACCGGCACCGCAAAGATGTCCGCAGGCTTTTTTAGCGATGACGACAACAGCAGGAAAATGGGAAATGCCGACCACAAAACGGCTATCAAGAGGCCAACTGCCTGTGCGCAAACGGCGGCACGACGACGAATCAAGTTAGTGCGCATGAATGAACATCCTGCGGTACATGCTGCGCAGATAGGCTGCGGCGATCAGAAGCGACAGAACGACCATGGCCCACGCCGTCGCGGACGCCATGCCATAGTCGTAATACCTGAACGCACTCTTGTAGAGGTAGACAGCAAGCACTTCCGTCTGGCGGGCGGGACCACCCTGGGTGAGCAGCCACACCTCTGGAAATATGCGAAACGCGAAGATGTAGCGAAAAACCACCGCAACCAGAATGGCCGGCATTAGCAATGGCAAGGTCACGTGACAGAAACGCTGCCAGGCGTTGGCTCCGTCGGTTCGCGCAGCTTCGTACAGTTCCGCGGGAAGTCCAAGGCGCGCCGTATACACGATCAGGAACGTAAAAGGTGTGTGCAGCCAGACGCTCAGGAGGATCACCAGCACCAGTGCATGGCCCGGCTGCGTCGTCCATTGCAGTTCGGGCACACCGAGTGCCTGCAACCAATACGCGATGGCGCCTGCTCCAGGGTCGAACATGTACTTGATCATCAGAACTCCGACCACCTCGCTCACCGCGTAGGGCAAAAGGATGATGGAGACGATGATCCGAGTGAGCGCGCCGGGCGGTGGCAGCAGCAGCGTGAGCCCGAGGGCGAGCGCCAGCTCGATATAGACCACAGCATTGACTACGATGAACGTGTTCCAGGCGGATGCCCAGAAGTAACGGTCTCCCAGTATCTTCGCGTAGTTCTCCAGTCCCGCGAAGGATGCATCCTGGCCATAGCTGGACTGCATGAAGCTGAGAGCGAAGACGTAGACAGCCGGCAGAAGGATGAACAGCGCCAGGAGGATGTGCGCCGGAGCGGTCATCAGATAAGGCAGCACACCCGGGCGTCGCAATGTCGGCATCATTTGTCGGCGGTTCGTAAGCCCTGACAGCTTGCCTCAGGGCGGAAATTGCGTGTTAGCGAAGCAGGGGTGACACGCGCTTTCGCAGATCTGCCGCCGCGTCGGCAGGGCTCATCAGGCCAAGCATTGCAGCCTCGAAATTCTCTTTCCAGATGTCGGCGACCTTGGGCGCGTTGTCGAAAGCCGGGATGGCCGGCTCGCCGTTTGTCAATGCCTTGCGCTCTTCCTCGGCATAGGGCAGCAACTGCTTGATGCGGGGGTCGTCATAGGCGGCCGGACGCACCGGACCGTTGCCGTTGAGCGCAGCGCTCACTGTGCTTTCCGGAGCCGAAAGGTGACGGATGAAGCTCCAGGCCAAGTCCTTGTTCTTCGTGTTGACGGGGATACCCGCGGACCAGATCTCAAAGACCGCAGGCGCGACGGCCAGCCCTGACCCGGCTGAGGCGGGCACCGCGACGGTCTTGACACGGCCGGCATGCTTGGTCAGCTTCGCATCGTTCATTTGCGCGTTCCGAGCCATCGGATAGATGACCATGGCGGCACGGCCCTGCAGCATCCACTCCAGCGGAGTGTTTTGGTCGAAGGTCGGCATCGCCTTGGGCAAGACACCGGCCGTGAACAGATCTCGGATGGTCTGGTAGTAGGCGACGAGGGCTGTTTCGGGGCCGCCGAACTTGAGGTCGGCGGTGATGAACGCGCCGCCCATGGCGCGCAGCAATGCGATCTGGTGCGAGTACGCTCCGAGCACCAGACCGGACACCCGGTTCCCGTCGGCCTGCACATAGGTCAGGCGCTTGGCGTAGTCGATCAGCTGCTCCACCGTTTTTGGGGGGTGATCGATGCCGCGCTCTTTGAAAAAGGCTTCGTTGTAGTGCAGTCCCTGCGTTGCATGACGGAAAGGCACGGCGTAGATCTTTCCGTCGAACGTCATCGATTTGACCATGGACGGCGAAAGGCCAGAGAAGTTGGCAATCGGCGCCTTGGCCATGTAGTCATTGAGCGGCGTGAATCGCTTGGCGATCTGCGGCGTGGCCTGGGTTTGCAGAACGAAGCCGACGTTCACCGCTGTCTCACCCAGGCTGAGCTCGCGGAAAAGCCGCTCGCGCAGGGGGTCGACACCCAGCGTGATCCACTCGATTTCGGCATTGTTCGCCGTCCGCCAGGCGGCGGTAGTGTCTCCGCCGGGGCCCTTTGTGGTCGTGTCCTGGTGCACGCGGTGCCCCATCACGACCAGCTTTTCGGCGGCGAGTGCCGGCCCGGCGGCGAACAGCGCGGTGATGGCGGCAGCGTTCAATAGGCGGAAAATCCGGCGGGCGTGATCAGCAGCTTTGCCTGACATGTTTGTCTCCAGCAGGGGAAGTGTAGGTATCAGGACATCGATGTCCCGATCTGGCTTGATGAAAGTTCTGAGATACTACGGAACTATATAGGACCAGTCAACTTTCTGAGTTCGCGTCGAAACGCGATTCGAGGAGCCAAGCGCATGACCAACAATGGCTTGCGGTCAGTCAACACGGATGGGATCGATGAGTTCCGCCAGGCGAGCTTGCCTGGCTTGCCCAAGTACGCACAGCTTCGCGAAATGCTCGTTGCGGCAATAAGCGCCGGCCGCTGGAAGGCTGGCGACAAGCTGCCCGCCGAGACCGATCTTGTGCGGTTAGCCGGGTTCAGCCTCGGTACTGTTCAACGCGCACTGCGTGCACTTGTCGACGAGGGCTTGGTCGTTCGGACGCAGGGAAGCGGCACGTTTGTCACGAACGGCCGCGGGCCGATCGACGAGCCGCTGCACCTGCGCTTCCTTGGCGAGGCGGGGGAGCCGCGGTTCCTGCCCATATTTCCGAAAATGATCACGCGCAAGCGCGTGACACAGCGAGGCCCCTGGTCGCACTGGCTCCAGCAGGAAGGCGCGGACATCGTTCGCATCGATCGCCGCCTGAGCGTGAGTGGCGAGTTCAATGTGTTCAACCGCCTCTACTTCAACGCCAACACATTTCCTCACCTGGCCGAACAGCCCCTAGAGTCGCTGGATGGTGTCTCGTTGAAGCAACTGCTCAGCAGCGCGCTGAATATGCCAATCACCAATGTCCGGCAGTGCGCCTTGCTCGTGACCTGCGCACCCCATATCTGCAATGCGATCGGCATAGGCACCGGAACTCACGCAATGCTTTTGGAAAGCGCCGCCAGCGCTGGCCGCGCCAACCCCGTCTATTTCCTTGAGTCGTTCATACCACCGACCCATCGACGGCTCTACCTGTTGAACGAATGAGGCAGCGAGAAGATCCCCTGCGTCATGCAGGTTGCCGATGGCGGGCCGCATACGCGGCGCCCATGCCCATGGAGCCAAGGCCGACGACGCCGAGTGTTTGGCAGGAAACGTTGCTCATGAGGAGGTCCCAGAATAGGTCGGATCCCGCTGCGGCCCCGCGACAATCCCAGCGTCATGCAGGCGGCCGATGGCACCGCTGTCGAGCCCGAGCACTTCGTGCAGCACCGCGTCGGTGTGTGTGCCCAGCAAGGCGGCTGCGGACGTCGGCTCGCGGGCTTCGCCCTCGAAACGCGCGACCGCCCCGGCGGCGATGTGGGCGCCGATGCCGGGGGTGAGGATGTTCTCGAACACCGGGTTGTGCGCGGGGTTCACCCGCGCGTCGCGCGCGAGCAGTTCGCGCACGGTGCCGTAGCGGCCCCAGCAGACGCGGTGCTCGTTCAGGGCGCGCTCGGCCTGTTCATAGTTGCGTGCGGCGAACCAGGGTTCGACCAGCGCCGCGATCGCATCGCGCGCCCCGTAGCGCTGCGCCTCGTCACGCATGTCGGTGCCGCTGCGCGCTTCCAGCTCGGCGATCGCCGCGCCGATGCCGCAGGCCTTGACCAGCGCCTGCCATTGCCCCAGCGAGATGGCCGCCACCATGATGCGCTGGCCGTCGGCGCAGAGGAAGTCGCGGCCGAAGGCGCCATAGATGTGGTTGCCAATCGCCGGCCGGTCCCGCGCCAGCACCTGCGCTTCGGCCAGCAGGCCCAGGTGGGACAGGGTGGTAAAGGCCACATCGGACAAGGCGATCTGGAGCAAGGCGCCTTCGCCGCTGACGCGCCGGCGCATGACGGCGGCCAGGGTCGCGAAGGCGGCCTGGTAGGCGCAGGCCAGATCCCACGCTGGCAGGGCGTGGTTCACCGGCTGCTGCTGTGCGCCGGTGCCGGTCATGGCCGGGTAGCCCGCGGCGCAGTTGACGGTGTAGTCCAGCGCGGTGCTGCCGTCGGCATTGCCCTGGATCACGCAGCTGATCACATCGGGCCGGCGCGCGGCCAGCAGGGCGTGGTCAAGCCAGGGGGTGGCGATGTTGGTGAGCAGCACGCCGCCCTCGTCGCCCGGCGCGGTGACCATGGCTTGGACGAGTTCTCGGCCTTGCGGATGGCGCAGGTCGATCGCGATGGAGCGCTTGGCCTTGTTCAGGCCGGTCCAATAAAGGCTGCGGCGGTTGTCCATGCGCGGCAAGCGGGCGTAATCGAGCCCGCCGCCGATCATGTCGACGCGGATCACGTCGGCGCCGTATTGGGCCAGCGTCAACCCCGCCAGCGGCGCGGCGACGAAGGCGGAGCTTTCGATGACGCGCAGGCCATCCAGCAGCTTGTAGGTCATGCGGTCACCGCCTTGCGCGCGTTCAGCGCGCCATCGAGCAGCGAGCGGGCAATCACCTTCAGGGCCAGCGTTTCCTCAGCGCCCTCGAAGATGGACAGCACCCGCGCGTCCACAAAATGCCGGCTGACCGGCGTCTCTTGCGCATAGCCCATGGCGCCGTGGATCTGCAAGGCTTCGCGCGTGACAAGTTCGGCATTGCGGCAGGCCAGCAACTTGGCGACGCTGGCTTCCATGGAGTGGGTGTCGCTCTCCGGTGTGCATGCCACCGCATCCCCCAAGGCGCGGCAGGCCAGCCAGCTGGCGGCCATGCGGGCCATCTTGATCTGCGTGAGGGCAAGGGCCGCCAGGGGCTGGCCGAACACCTTGCGATCTTGCGCCTGGGCGATGGCGGCCTTGATCGCCGCGCGCATCACGCCGCAGGCCCGCCCGGTGGTCTGCAGGCGCCCACCGGTCATGCCGGCCATCGTGAAATAAAAGCCCTTGCCCTGGCCCGCCTCGCCGCCAATCAGGTTGGCCGCGGGCACGAAGAAGTCGTCGAAGGACAGATCGTACGAATGCATGCCGCGGTAGCCGATGGTCGCAATCGCCCGGCCAGTGAGGCTGCCGCCGCCGGGCGACGCGCAGTGGAACGCGTGCTCCTCGGACGAGGGCTTTTCCACCAGGAACACCGACAGGCCCTTGTGGCCCAGGCGCAGGTCGGGGTGGGTGCGGGCCACCAACATCAGCAGATGGGCCTTGCCGGCGAAGGTGCACCAGGTCTTGGCGCCGTTCAGGCGCCAGCCGCCCTCGGCCGGCGTGGCCGCCAGCCGCAGGCTGGCCACGTCCGAGCCGTAGTCGGGCTCTGTGATGGAGATGCCGCACAACAACTCGCCCGAGGCGATGCGTGGCAGCCAGTGCGCCTGCTGTTGCGGGGTGCCGCCCGCCAGCAGCGCGCGCGCCAGGATCTCTGGCCGCGTGATCAGGCTGCCGGCGGCGGCCAGCGAGGCGTCGGACAGCACCTCGGTGACGGCCAGCATCAAGGCGTTGTCGCGCGCGCCGCCGGTGGCGCTGCCGCCATACGCCTCAGGGATGGACAGGCCGAAGGCACCCATTTCGCGCATGGGTTGCAGCAGCGATTCGGGCACGGTCAGGTCGTGCTCGTGGATCTTCTGCGCCAGGGGCGCGACCACGTTGATGGCAAAGCGCTCGAAGGCATCGCGGGCCATTGCGACATCTTCGTCGGCACAGGGAAAGCTCAAGACCTCTGGCGACTCGATCACCGCGCGCCCGACGCCGGCGAGGGCCTGCGAGCTGGCCGCGTCGCGGGCCATGGCGTGGAGCTCGGGCGAGGCGGCCAGGGCATGCAGTGCGCTGTCATCCAGGCTCAGATCGAGGCAGACCGTGCGCAGCCGGGCGATCACCCGGGGCACGGCCTCGGCCACAAAGGCGCGGGCCAGCCGCTGCTGCAGCTGCGACAGCCCCGTCGCCGCCATCACGGCCACGGCCCCCTCCAGGTCGGCCTTGGCCCAGGCCAGCTCGAACTGGGCGCCTTGCTCGCGGTCGAGGGACGCGGCGTCGAGTGCATCACCGTCTGCGCAGGCCTGCGCCAGGGCATCGCAGACCCGGTCGACGTGGACGCCGAGCGCCGCGAGGACGGGAGGGGGCGGAGCGGGGCTCATGACAGTCATGGGAATATGCGTGTGAAACTGCGAGAAGTTGAGATTCAGCCTTGCTCATTGCGTTGCTGCCAATCGTCCAGCGCCGGTACCACCGCCATGGCGGCGAGCAGCAGCGCCAGCGGAATGGTCGACGCATAGCCGATGTATTTGAAGCCCAGGGCGCCCACGATGCCGCCGCCGAGAAAGCAGCCGAGCAGGCCGCCGAGCACAGCCAGGCGCTCGCGGTCGGCGCGCACATGCAGGGCCGGGTCTCGCTTGGCGTTCCAGTAGAACAGCTTGCCCAGCTCGATGCCCAGGTCGGTCACGATGCCGGTCATGTGGGTGGTGCGGATCTCCTTGTTCGACAGCTTTGTCACCACCGCGTTCTGCAGGCCCATGATGAAGCACAGCAGCAACACCGTCAGCGGCACCAGCAGGCCTTCAATGAGTGACAGGCGCGCACCCAGCAGGCCGAAGCACAGGATCAGCGCCGCCTCCACCATCAGCGGCAGCGCGAATTCGCTGGACAGCTGCCGCCGCCGCGCGATGTTGACCAGCACCGCGCAGCACATCGCGCCGAGCAGGAAGGCCAGCACGCCCACGGCGGCGGTGGCGATCAGGTCGCCCTGGCCCAGCACCGCGTTGTCGGCCAGGGACGAGACCATGCCGGTCACGTGCGAGGTGTACTGCTTGACCGCCAGGAAGCCGCCCGCATTGATGGCGCCGGCCACGAAGGACAGCACCAGCCCGAGCTGGCGGTTGGCGGACAGCGAGCGATTTCGCCCGATCAGAAAGCGTGCGTAATTGGCCGGCATTTCACGCCCTGCCCGGGTCGTGCCGCAAGGTCACGAAGGCGAAGGCCAGGCCGTCTGGCGCGGTGTGCTGCTCACGCCGAACTTCCTGCCAGTGTGGGCCGAGGGCGGGGGCGAAGGCGTCGCCTTCGTAGTCGCGGTCGATCTCGGTGACCTCGGCCACCTGCGCGAAGGGCAGGGCCAGGGCATAGATTTCGGCGCCGCCAATGACCCATGCGCGCGGTGAGTTGCCACAGGCGGCGATGGCCTCTGGCAGCGAGGCGGCACGCTCGGCACCCTCGGCTTGCCAATCGGCCTGGCGCGTGACGACGATGTTGCGGCGCCCGGGCAGCGGGCGAAAGCGCGGCGGCAAGGAGTCCCAGGTCTTGCGGCCCATGATGACCGGGCAGCCTTGCGTGACGGCCTTGAAATGCGCCAGATCCTGCGGCAGGTGCCAGGGCAGCGCGCCGCCCTGGCCGATGACGCCGTTGCGCGCGCGGGCGTAGATGAGGCCGAGTTCCATGCGGTCAGCGGCGCTCGGTCGGGTCAGACCGCCACCGGCGCCATGATTTTGTCCATTTGTTCAAACAAGGGGGGTGCACGGGGGATTTGAACAAGGTGTCTATCACTCGTTGGAAGTATGCCACCCCCCGGTCCATCATCGGTTGGTGCGTCTGACGTCATTCGTCATCCATATGGACCCAGCGATGCTCGGGCAGCGCCTCCAGGAAGGCATACACCTGCACCAGGCAGCCGCGTTCTGCAGCCCACTCTACCTGCTCCCGCACAGCGATCCGTTTGGCGAGGGGAGGTTCTCGCCTGAAGGCTGCTCCTTGCATCGCCGCCGGCGCGCCGCAGCCGCCGTATTCAGTCAGGATGGCCTGGAGGCGCAGCCACTCCGGTTCGACAGGGCAGATCCGATTGAATCGCCTTGCCTGCGCCAGCACGGCGTCGACCGAAACGCTGTCGAGCGGGCGCAGATGGTGCCCGCGCCCCAGCTCGGCCCGCTGCGACGGTGTCGTCCCGGACGAGCTCGGCGAGTGCTCCGCCATCAGATGAAGAAACGCATCCCAGGCGGTCTCGCTGTTGGTCTCGACGACGTCCGGCAGCGGACCGAGATCGGCCAGCACCGATGGCTTGATTCGAAAATCCTCTTGCACAGCGAACTCCTTGATTTCTGGTACGGGAATCTCCCGTAGGGTGGCATCAACAACAACCGGCAATCGGCGCTACCCACAAGACGAAAGCGCGTCAGTACCATGCTCCAACGCCCGTCAAGTGACCTGCCGGCTCCCCGGGCTGCAGCATCACAAGAGGGGAACTCAGGGCATCCCTCCGTCCTGAGTCTCGGACTCAAGAATCCCAGGGCGGGAATGCCTTTCTCTCGCCCGCCGAATGTGGCGTAGGCGGCCTTGCTCGTTTGCATTGCTCGCCGCGAGCGCGCTGACAATGGCTGCGTGCCGGCACTGGAGCGATTCGCCCTGCTTGACTGAATCCGCGACGTAATTCGGCACGACGAGAACTTCGGCAACCGGACTGTCAAGCTCCACGTGGGCCGTCTTGCCAAGAGCCCGATGAACCGCTTGCAGCGCGTCCGCAGCGCACAGCGGCACCGCCACTGTAAATAGTGCCGGACTGGTGCAGGCCACAAGGCCTTCGCGACCCGCCACTTGCGCGAGCTTGGCCAGGATCAGCCGGAAGAGGGCGGCACTGACGCGGCGCCCATAAAGCCTTCGCACTTCGAGCAGGTCGCTGAAATCAAAAATGACAAGTGACAATTCAAGACCGCGGAGACGACATGCAGCCAGCATCCGATCGCCGCCTACACGCAAGACGTCAGCGTGATAAAGCACATCGCCCCGAGTGCCTCTTATCCGTGAGAACATCCCTCTGGTCCGATACGTCGGCGCGAAGTGCCACTCGATCGTCCGCCAAAGTCCGCGCCCGATCATTTGCGCCTCACCACAAGAACGGCGCATCGCGCGGTGGCCGTGCGAGTCACATACCGTAACGTCGTCATGCTGCATCCGTGGTTTATCCGAACCTGGATTACGCAGCGCGCACCGACGTTTTTGAAGTATCAGGCGGTTCGAAAAACGGACGTATCAGATTGCCCCACGCGAACCATCGCCACCGGTGCAGATCGAGACGGTCTGTACTCACCTCCCGCACTGTCTGCACCGCACTTTAATGCGCGTTCTGATGCTGGATTCAAGAGCAGGATCTCACTAGCGGGCAATCCCATCTACCAACTGAGAAAGCTCGCAGATGCGCACGCGGCTGACAATCGATTCATGCCCTGAACGTTTCGGCATGGGCAGAGGTGGGAGCTGCGGAGCCGGGACAGGCGACGACATTCTTCTTCACGCGCGGTCCGTGATGCGCGCAGCATCACTTCGTCGCATTGAGGAACATCTTTCCCAAGGTCTCGATGCTGCGCTCGGCATTCACATCCCAGGGGTGACCGTAATTGAGGCGCAGGCAGTTGCGAAACTCGCCGGCCGCAGAGAACATCGGGCCGGGCGCAAAGCTCACACCGCCGGCCAATGCCTGGCGCTGGATGTTCAGAACGTCGAGTTCTCCCGGAACTTCCACCCACAGAAAATAGCCGCCCTTTGGCTGCGTCGCGAGCGTTCCGGGCGGAAAGTAATGGGCCAGCGCCCTTACAAGCGCGCTTTGCCGCGACGCCAGTGTCTGCCGGAGCCGCCGCAGGTGCTTGTCGAAGCTCGCGTGCTTCAGGTAGTCTGCCAGCGCCAGTTGCGCGGGCACGCAGGCACTGAGGCTCACAGCAATCTTCTCGCGCGCCACCGCGGCGGTAAAGCGGCCGGGGGCCGCCCACCCGATGCGGTATCCGGGTGCCAGTGATTTTGAAAACGAAGAGCAGTGCATCACAAGTCCTTCTTTGTCGAAGGCCTTGGCCGGCGCCGGCCGCGCATCGCCAAAGTACAACTCTGCGTAAACGTCATCCTCGATCATCGGAATCTGGTGGCGGGCCAGTAGCGCCACGAGTTCCTTCTTCCTGACCTCGGACATCGTGCATCCCAGGGGGTTCTGGAAGGTTGTCATGAACCAGCACACCTTCGGGGAGTGTCGAGTGATTGCGTGTTCAAGCGCAGTCAGGTCGATGCCCTTTGTCGGATGTGTTCGGATCGGAGCCGCGCGCAATCCCATTCTTTCGATCATCTGCAGGGCGGCGTAGAACGCGGGACACTCGACGATCACGGTGTCACCTGGCCGGGTCACCGCCGACAGGCAAAGGCCCAGTGCCTCAAGTGCTCCATTGGTGATGACGATTTCGTCGGGCGTGACGCTGACGCCATCGGCAAGGTATCGCAGGGAAATCTGCCTTCGCAACACAGCATTTCCGGGAGAGAGATCATCCACGGAAGTCCACGGGTCTGCGAACCTCGCGGTCGACGCCAATGAGCGTCCGAGGCGCGCAAATGGAAAAAGCTCGGGGCTCGGAAACGCCGATCCGAACTGGGCAACTGATCGCGTCCTGACGCTGGCCAAGATCTCGCACACCAAGGCACTCACGTCGACCGACACCGATTCGTCCCTGGGCGCGGATGGCAGCGCGGGCTGTGCCATCGACGCGCGAACGCTTGGCGCGACGAAATAGCCGGCACGTTCACGGGCCCTGATCAAGCCGCGCCCTTCGAGCAGGTAATACGCCTGAAAGACAGTCGAAGCGCTCACCTTGCGGCTGCGGCTCGTCTGTCGTACAGATGGCAGTTTGTCACCCGCCCGCAGGAGTCCCTTCCGGATGGACTCTTCGAAATCCGCAGCGAGAGCTTCGTAGAGCTTCATGAAAGCAGTCAGTCACATGCGCGCGAGGGCAGCGACGGCGCTGTGCGGAGGATGAATACAGACCCATGATGCGCCCTAAACCTCACTGCGGCAAGGTGACGGCCGGACATGCCGGCCCCTGGAGGCGCAGGTCAGGGCCCTGACCGTCGTCCCACGGGCCCTGGAGTGGCACTGACACCGGGGCAAAGCGCAGCACCTTGGACCGGAAGCCGGACCGCTGCGGCCGGAACTGCTCAGTCGCCGGCCGGTTCTGCACGCCCCTCGGGCGATTCGAGCCGGTCGTCGCGCTCGCGCAGCAGCCAGTACACGATCCCCAGCACCAGCGTCGCGCCGGCCAGCGCGGCGATCGTCGCCGGGCTGGTGGAGGTGATGTCGAGGATGACGAATTTGCGACTGAGCGCCAGCAGCGCGATCAGCAATACCGTCTTGACCTGCACGATGCTCTCGCGCCGCAGCGCGACCCGGATGATGGAGTGCTTGAACTCCAACGCGATCAGCAAGGTCATCACCATGCCGAACAGGCCCTGGAAGATCGAGTGGTCCAGTGGATCGATCGCGCCGGTCAGCAGCAGCGGGATCACTCGCGCGCACAGCTGCACCAGTGCCAGCACGATCACCAGCGCGATGACGAGCGAGAGCAGGAAGACAACCACGTGCTCGAAGCGCTCGTAGGCGGTCATCAGCGGCCAGTGGCGGCGCGTTTCGCGCGCCAGCCGGGGACGGGATTGCTGTTCCATGAGGACTTCCTTCGGCCGGCGCGGATTGCGCACAAGACTGCATGGTAGCTGCCGTCCCGGCCAGGGCTCGCACTCCAGCACTATCCAATCCCGGTCCAACCGTCTTGAGGGCCGCTTCGCGAAATGTCCCCGATGAAGAGGCTATTCAAGCCGGCATCTGATATGGCGTTTTTTAGACTTTCTGAGTCTGCAACCGAAGCAGACTGGCTGGCACATTCTTGGACAAGGTGCTGCCATGAAAAAATCGCTTGTTTACATTCGAACGGTGCTGTGGGGCTTTGTCGGAATCGGGAGCCGCAATGGCGGCGCCGACGACCTGGCGAAAGTGAAGCCGCTTGGCCTGGTCGCTGTCGCCGCAGTCGTGCTGGCGGTTTTTGGGTTGACCATTTTCGGGCTCGCGAACCTCGCCGTGAGCACGTTGAAGTGATACACGCCATGCGGCGACTCGCTGCAAGCTTGTTCCTCCTGTGCGGCCTGCAGTCGGCGGCTGGTCAGGGCCTGTCGTCGACTGCGCCCGGTACGGGAGTACACAACACGATGGCCCAGCGAATGCAGGCCTGCGTCGTCTGCCACGGCAAGGAGGGCCGGGCCACGAATCGGGGCTACTTTCCGCGCATCGCGGGCAAGCCTGCCAGCTACCTGTACAACCAACTGCAGAACTTCAAGTCCGGCCGGCGAAGGTACGAGGCCATGAACAACCTCGTGCAGCACATGTCCGACGACTACCTGCGCGACATCGCGACGTACTTTTCAGAGCTGGACCTGCCGTACCCTGCGGCCCAGGTCACAAAGCTCGCACCGGGCGAACAGCAGGCCGCGGAAAACCTCGTTCGCCACGGCGATCCGGATCGACACCTGCCGGCGTGCGTCTCCTGCCACGGCCAGCAGATGGCGGGGATGCTGCCAGCGACGCCGGGCCTGCTCACATTGCCTGCCGACTACCTGGTCGCGCAGCTCGGAGCATGGAGAGCCGGCCAGCGAAAGGCAGAGGAACCGGATTGCATGGCGGAGATTGCCAAGCGCCTCTCGCCCGAGCAAGTTTCGGCGATGGCGAAGTGGCTCTCGATGCAGACGCTGCCGAGCGGCACCAAGCCTGCCGCCCCTTCCGGCCAGCCGCTTCCAGCGCGTTGTGGGAGCAGTCAGCAGTGACCGCGGTGACGAAAACATTCCAGCGACTTTGGCTCCGGTGGGTCCTATGCGCCATCGGGCTTATTGTGTTTTTCGGGCTCCTTGTGGGCTGGTTGAACGTCCGCGGCGGGGCCGCTGTGGACGCGCCGACAGTGGCGGTGTTGACAAGCCCGACACTCATCGAACGCGGGGCGTACCTTGCGCGTGCGGGTAATTGCATGGGCTGTCACAGCGCGGCCGGCGGGGCGCAATTGGCGGGCGGCCGTGGGATCGACACGCCTTTCGGAACCGTGTTCGCGCCGAACATCACTCCCGACCCGCATACGGGGATCGGCAACTGGTCGAGCGGGGACTTCTGGCGGGCCATGCACCATGGTCGTTCCAGGGACGGGCGGCTGCTGTACCCTGCATTTCCCTACCCGAGCTACACGAAGGTCACTCGCGAGGACTCGGATGCGCTGTTTGCCTACCTGCGCAGTGTCAAGCCGGTGGAGCAGCCGAACAAGGCGCACGACCTCCCGTTTCCGTACGGCACTCAGGCTGCGCTGGCAGTGTGGCGGGCGCTATTTTTCACGCCCGGCACGATCGAGGCAGAGCCCGAGAAGGGCGCCCAATGGAACCGAGGCCGCTATCTTGTGGACGCGCTGGCGCACTGCGCCGCGTGCCACTCCGGCCGCAACTTCCTGGGAGCGACGAGCCTGAACGCCGCATTCGCTGGCGGCCTGATGCCTGACAAGGCCTGGTACGCGCCCTCGCTGGCCAACCCCGCCGAGGCAGGGCTGCAGCACTGGCCGCGAGAAGAAGCGGTAAAGCTGCTCAAGAGCGGAGTTTCTACGCAGGCCGGCGTGTCCGGACCGATGGCGGAGGTCGTCTACAGCAGCACGCAGTTCCTGTCCGAGGGGGATGTGAATGCGATGGTCGAATACCTGCGCAGCATTCCGGTTCGGCCGGTGGAGAAGATCGATCGCCCCCGCGCATCACCTGATGTCATGGGTCGCGGCGCGAAGGTGTATGAGCAGCTGTGCGCCTCGTGCCACGGTGACAAGGGGCAAGGCGCTTACTCGATCTATCCCGCTTTGGCAGGCAACCGCGCGCTGTTGGTCGAATCTCCCAACAACCTTGTGCAAATCATTCGCAAGGGCGGATTCCTTCCCAGCACCGCTGGAAATCCGCGGCCGTTCGGCATGCCGCCGTTCGAGCAGGTGCTGGGCAGTGAAGACATCGCCGCCGTAGCGACCTACGTCCGGCAGTCCTGGGGCAACTCCGCCGCGGCAGTCTCTGCGTTTGACGTTCACCGCGTGAGGTAGGGATCTCGAAGGTTCCCGCCGGAGCACCTGCTGGGCGTGCCCGGTCGGGTCAGACCGCCACCGGCGCCTTGATGGCGCCGTGGCACTGGTAGTCCAGCACCTCGAAGTCCTCGTACTGGTAGTCGAAGATCGACGCCGGCTTGCGCTTGATGTTCAGGGTGGGGTAGGCGAACGGCGCGCGCGAGAGCTGCAGCTCCACCTGCTCGTGGTGGTTGCTGTAGATGTGGCAGTCGCCGCCGGTCCAGATGAAGTCGCCCACGGCCAGGTCGCACTGCTGCGCCATCATGTGCGTGAGCAGGGCGTAGCTGGCGATGTTGAAGGGCACACCCAAAAAGATGTCGGCGCTGCGCTGGTACAGCTGGCACGACAGCTTGCCGTCGGCTACATAGAACTGGAAGAAGGCATGGCAGGGCGCCAGCGCCATCTTGGGAATGTCGGCCACGTTCCAGGCGCTGACGATGATGCGGCGTGAGTCGGGGTTGGTCTTGATGGTCTTGACTGCCTCGGCGATCTGGTCGATGTGCCCGCCCTCCGGCGTGGGCCAGCTGCGCCACTGCACACCATACACCGGGCCCAGGTCGCCATCGTCCCGGGCCCATTCGTCCCAGATGGTGACGCCGCGTTCGCGCAGGCGGTTGTTGTCGCCGGAGCCCTCCAGGAACCACAGCAGCTCATGGATGATGGACTTGAGGTGCACCTTCTTGGTGGTCACCAGGGGGAAGCCTTCGTTCAGATCGAAGCGCATCTGGTGGCCGAAGACGCTTCGCGTGCCGGTGCCGGTGCGGTCGGTCTTGGGCGTGCCATGCGTGTAGACATGGCGCATGAAGTCTTCGTACTGGGAGCGGATGGGGCGTTGCATGGGTGAAATCATAGGCGCACGACGCGCCCCGGGTTCATCAGGTTGGACGGATCGAGCGCATGCTTGACGGCTCGCATCATCGACAGCGCCACCGGCGATTTGTAGTGCGGCAGCGAATCCACCTTGAGCCCGCCCACACCATGCTCGGCCGAGATCGAGCCGCCAAAGCGCAGCACCTGCGCATACACCAGCTCGTTCACGCGCTGCTCCTGATCGCGCAGGAAGGCGGCGGCGTCGCCACCCTCGGGGGCCTGCACGTTGTAGTGCAGGTTGCCGTCGCCCAGGTGGCCGAAGTTGACCAGGCGCACGCCCGGCACCTCGCGCGCCAGCAGCGCGTCGGTCTGCTCGCAGTACTGCGGAATGCGCGAGATGGGCACCGAGATGTCGTGCTTGATGTTCAGGCCCTCTTGCGCCTGCGCCAGCGGAATGCTCTCGCGAACATGCCACAGCTGGCGCGCCTGCGCAACGCTCTCGGCCACCACCGCGTCGCTCACGCAGCCATCCTCCAAGGCCGCTTCCAGCAGCGACTCGAACTGCGCCCGGGCATGGGCCTCGGATTCGTGGTCGGCGTTTTCCAGCAGCACGCCATAGGGGCTGCTGTCGGCAAATGGCACCCGCAGCTGAGGAAAGTGCCGCGTCACCAGGCTCAGGGCGAACTGGCCCATGACCTCGAAGCCGGTCAACCCGGCTGAGAGCCGCCCGCGCGCCAGGCCCAGCAGCCGCACGGCCGCATCCAGGCTGGGCACGGCGGCCCAGGCGGTGAGGGTGGCGGCCGGCAGCGGGTACAGCTTCATTGTGGCGGCGGTGACGATGCCCAGCGTGCCTTCGCTGCCGATGAACAGGTCGCGCAGGTCGTAGCCGGTGTTGTCCTTGCGCAGGCCCGACAGGCCGTCCCAGACCTCGCCCTGCGCGGTGACCACCTCCAGCCCCAGGCACAGCTCGCGCGCATTGCCGTAGCGCAGCACCTGCGTGCCGCCGGCGTTGGTGGCCAGGTTGCCGCCGATGGTGCAGCTGCCCTCGGCCGCCAGGCTGAGGGGAAAAAGCCAGCCGGCCTCGCGCGTGCGCTCCTGCAGCGACTGCAGCACGCAGCCGGCTTCCACGGTGACGGTGAGGTTGGCCGCGTCGATCTCGCGCACGGCATTCATGCGCTGCAGGCTCAGCACCACCTGCGTGCCAGAGGTGTCGGGCGTGGCGCCCACCACCAGGCCGGTGTTGCCGCCCTGCGGCACGATGGCGGCTGCGGCCGCCGCGCAGGCGCGCACCACGGCGGCCACTTCGGCGGTGCTGCCGGGGCGCACCACGGCCAAGGCCTTGCCGCGCGCGCGCTTGCGCCAGTCCTGCTCAAAGGCGCTGAGGTCGCCTTCATGCAGCACGTGCGCCGCACCCACGATGGATTGCAGTTGCGCGATCAGTGGGTTCATCGGCGTTTCCTCGGGCCCAACCGGGTGCGCACATGCAGCGCGCAGGCAGTGAACAGCACCAGGCACAGCGCGATCTCGGCCAATGCCAGCCAGGAGGAGGGCGCGGGGTCGCTCCAGGCGCGCACCACGCCCTCGGTGAAGTACAGCCAGACCATCAGGCTGACCCAGCGGTAGGTGTACATGCGGTTGCGCAGGATGCCGGCCAGGGGAATGCACAGGGGCAGCACCTTCAGCGCAATCCAGCTGCCGCCCGGGCGCAGCGGGGCCAGCCAGAGCTCCCAGGCCAGCCCCAGCACGATCAGCCCAAGCAGGCTGCCGACCGCCAGGCGCCGGCTGAGCGCCACGGCGGCGGGCGGCGCGGATGGGAAGGGTGCGGCCGCGGGGTCGGCGGCGGACGCGTCGGGTGAGGGCGAAGACATGGTCAATGGCATCATAGCGGCCGATGAATGCACGTCAGCTGGTCCAAGACCTCGCGCAATTCCCCTGGGGTTCGGCCGCCCGTACCCTGCGCGAGCGGATTGTCGAAGACCGCCTGCCGCTGTCGGCCGGCAGCCTGACCTTCACCACCCTCATCGCCCTGGTGCCCTTGTTCACCGTGGTGCTGGCGATCTTCACCGCCTTTCCGATGTTCGGGAAGTTGCAGACCGCCTTGCAGTCCTGGCTGGGGCAAAGCCTGATCCCCGACGCCATCGCCCGGCAGGTGCTGGGCTACCTCACCCAGTTCGCCGGCAAGGCCAGCCGGCTGGGCACCGTGGGCGTGGTCGTGCTGCTGGCCACCGCATTGTCGCTGGTGCTCACCATCGACCGCACGCTCAACGGCATCTGGCGCGTGCGTACGGCGCGTCCCATGGCGCAGCGCATCCTGATCTACTGGGCGGCTCTCACCCTGGGGCCGTTGCTGATGGCGGCCTCGATCAGCATCAGCTCGTATGTGCTGTCGGCTTCGCGCGGCCTGGTGTCGCAGCTTCCCGGCGGCGTCGCCGTGCTGCTGGACGTGGTCGAGATGGCGCTGTTGGCCGCCGGCTTCGCGGCCTTGTACCGCTTCGTGCCCAACACGCCCGTGCGTGCGCGTGACGCCTGGGTGGGTGGCATCGTCGCTTCGCTGGGCATCGAGGTGGCGCGCCGGCTGCTGGCCTTGTACATCTCGGCCGTGCCCACCTATTCCGTGGTCTACGGCGCCTTCGCCACGGTGCCGATCCTGCTGGTGTGGATCTACATGGGCTGGATGATCGTGCTGCTGGGCGCGGTGATCGCGGCCTACCTGCCAGGGCTGGTGGCCGGTTCGCACCGGCGGGTCGAGGGGCATGGCTGGCATTTCCAGCTGGCGCTGGACTTGATCAAGGCGCTGGAGCAGGCGCGGGTCACGGCCCAGCGCGGCCTGCCCCGTCACGAGCTGATGCGCGCCCTGCGCGTGACCGACCTGCAACTGGAGCCGGTGCTGGAGACGCTGATGGCGCTGGACTGGGTCGGCCGCATCGAGGACGTGCACGATCCGGTCAATGCGCGCTTCATCCTGCTGGCCGATGTGCAGTCCACCGCGCTGGAGCCGCTGATGCGTCAGTTGCTGCTGCCCTCGACCGAAACCACCGAGCCGCTGTGGCGTAGCGGCAGGTTGTCGACGCTGTTCCTCAAGGACGCGCTCTGACGCACCGCCTCAGGGCTTCAGGAATTCCCTCAGCGCGAACAGCACCGCATCCGGCGCCTCGGCCATCATGTCGTGGCCGGCCTCCACCATCACGGTGCGGCCATCGCGGGCGCGGGCGGCCAGGCCCTGGGCCATGGCCGGCGGCGTCATGGCATCGGCGCGGCCCAGCACGAACAGCACCGGACAGCGCACCTGCGCCATCGCCGCGTCGCCGCCCTGGTAGTCGTTGCAGGCCTTGAATCCGGTGTAGGCGAGGTTGGCGCGCGGGTTGCTGGACTGCACCCGCCGCATCAGCGCGAGTGACAGCCCGTAGACCCAGGTGCCCGGCCCCAGCGACGAGGGCGGAGGCGCCAAGGTGGCGTGCGAGAAGCGGTTGTCGAGCGCGATGGCCTGTGGCGGATCGTCGCGCGCGGCATCGAGCATGGCCGCCGAGACCATCATGGGAAAGGCCGTGGCCAGCAGCGCCATGCGGCTGACGCGATCGGGCGCGCGCGCCGCGGCCTCCAGCACGGCCAGCGAGCCGAAGCTGTGGCCCACCAGACCCGCCTGCCGCAGGCCCGCCGCGTCGAGCAGGGCGACGATGAAGCCGGCGGCTTCTTCCACGCTGCGCGGCGGCTCGCCGCCGCTGCGGCAGTGGCCCGGCAAGTCGGGCGCCAGCACGTTCCAGCCGTGGTGGGCCAGGTAACGCGTCTGCAGGCCGAACACGCTGTGGTCGTTGAGCACGCCGTGCACGAAGACCACCGTGGGCTTGGCCGCATCGAAGGCCCGCCCTCCGGTGTAGCAATAGACCGTGTGGCCGTCGACTTGAAGGTTCATGCGGCCTTCTCCGCGGCGCGCAGGGCGCGCTTGAGGTCGTCGATCAGGTCGGCGGGGTCTTCCAGTCCGATCGACAGGCGGATCGTGCCCGGGCCGATGCCGGCGCTGGCCAAGGCGTCGTCGGCCATGCGGAAATGGGTGGTGCTGGCCGGGTGGATCACCAGCGAGCGGCAGTCGCCCACATTGGCCAGGTGGCTGAACAGCTGCAGCGATTCGATGAACCGGCGGCCCTGCTCGCGCGTGCCCCGTGTGTCGAAGCTGAAGACCGAGCCGGCGCCACGCGGCAGCAGCTTCTGGGCGAGCGCGTGGCTGGGGTGCGTGGGCAGCATGGGGTGGCCGACCCGGGCCACGAAGGGGTGGGCGGCCAGGAATTCGACCACCTTGCGGGTGTTGGCCATATGCCGCTCCATGCGCAGCGGCAAGGTCTCGATGCCCTGCAGGATCAGCCAGGCGGTGTGCGGGCTCATGCAGGCGCCGAAATCGCGCAGCCCTTCACGGCGCGCGCGCAGCAGGAAGGCCCCCACCGTCGATTCCTCGGTGAACACCATGTCGTGGAAACCTGCGTAGGGCGCGGTCAGTTCGGCGAAGCGCCCGGCCGTGCGCGGGCCTTCCCAGTCGAAGGTACCGCCGTCGACCACGATGCCGCCGATCACGGTGCCGTGGCCGGCCAGGAATTTGGTGGCGGAGTGGTAGACGATGTCCGCCCCGAGTTCCAGCGGCTTCATCAGCCAGGGCGTGGTGAAGGTGGAGTCGACCAGCAGTGGTACGCCAGCCTCATGCGCGATGGCGGCCACGGTGGGGATGTCCAGCACCTCCAGGCCCGGGTTGCCCACCGTCTCGCCGAACAGCAGGCGCGTGTCGGGCCGGATGGCGGCGCGCCAGCCGTCGATGTCTGCGGGCTGCACGAAGGTGGTGGCGATGCCGAAGCGCCGCAGGGTGTAGTGCAGCAGGTTCTGCGAACCGCCGTACAGGGCGGTGCTGGCGACGATGTGCGAGCCGGCGCCCATGAGCGTGGCCACGGCCAGGTGCAGCGCGGCCTGGCCGCTGGCGGTGGCGATGGCGCCGATGCCGCCATCGAGCGCCGCGACGCGCTGTTCAAGCACCGCCGTGGTCGGGTTGCTGATGCGCGAGTACACATGGCCGGGGCGTTCGAGATTGAACAGCGCCGCCGCGTGGTCGCTGGACTCGAACACGAAAGAGGTGGTCAGGTGAATGGGTGTGGCGCGCGCGCCGGTGGCCGGATCGGGCGCCGCGCCGGCGTGCACGGCCAGGGTGTCGAAGCCGGGATCTGAATAGCCGGGCATGGGCGTGCTGTCTCCGCTGTGGGGCCGGCCCAAATCGGACGCGGCCGCTGTGGTGGTGGCCGGGATTGTGGGCTATATTCGTTGCAAATGGCCCCACGGGGCCCTGGAGATTCAGTCATGAAAGTCAGCGACATCCTGCGTGTCAAAGGCAACACCCTGTACACCGTCACGCCCGACGAACCGCTGGCCACGGCGGTCAACGTGATGGCCGACAAGGACATCGGATCGCTGGTCGTCATGGAGCACGGCGATCTGTGCGGCATGCTGACCTTCCGCGAAGTCATCCAGTACATCGTCAAGAACGGCGGGGCGCTGGGCACCACCATCGTTCGAACCGCGATGGACGACCACCCCCTGACCTGCACCTCCGAGACCGAGCTCGACGAAGTCCGCCGCATGATGCTCGACCGCCATGCCCGCTACATGCCGGTCATGGACAGCCGCATGCTCATGGGCGTGATCAGCTTCTACGACGTGGCCCGGGCCGTGGTCGACAGCCAGAATTTCGAGAACCGGATGCTCAAGGCCTACATCCGTGACTGGCCCGCCGGGGAGGACGAGCAGCCTACGGCTCAGCTCTGAACCTGGCGGTGCTTGCGCGGGCTGTCAGTCCCGGTGCGCGTACACCACATCCCGCAGGCGCGGGTAGATCTCCTGGTTCCACTTGCGTCCGCTGAACACGCCGTAGTGCCCCACACCGGTCTGCACATGGTGGGTCTTGCGAAACGGCCGGATGCTGGTGCACAGGTCCTGCGCCGCCAAGGTCTGGCCCACCGCGCAGATGTCGTCGCGTTCGCCTTCCACCGTGAACAGGGCCGTGCGCCGGATCGCCTCGGGCCGCACCGGGCGGCCACGGTAGAGCAGCTTGCCGGCGGCCAGATCGTAGGTCTGGAACACTTTTTCCACAGTTTCCAGGTAGAACTCGACCGGCAGGTCATTCACAGCCAGGTATTCGTCATAGAACACGCGGATCACGTCGGCCTTGTCCAGCTCGCCTTCCACCAGATGGCGGTGCAGGTCCGCAAAGGCCTTCTTGTGGCGCTCCAGGTTCATGCTCAAGAAGGCGGTCAGCTGCACGAACCCCGGGTAGACGCGCCGCATGAAGCCCGCATGCGGCGGGGGCACATGGCTGATGAGGTTGCGCTCGAACCATGAAATCGGCTGGCCGGTCGCCAGGCGGTTCACCTCGGTGGGGTTGACGCGGCAATCCACCGGGCCGGCCATCAGCGTCAGGGTGCGCGGCTGTGCGGGGTGGTCGTCCTCGGCCATCAGGGCGGTGGCGGCCAGGGCGGCCACGCAGGGCTGGCAGACCGCCACCACGTTCACGCCCGGGCCGATGCGGGCCATGAATTGCATCATGTAGTCGATGTAATCGTCCAGCCCGAAGCCGCCCTCGCGCAGTGGCACGTCGCGCGCGTTGTGCCAGTCGGTGATGTAGACATCGTGGTCGCGCAGCAGGGTGCGGGCAGTCTCGCGCAGCAAGGTCGCGAAGTGGCCCGACAGCGGCGCCACCAGCAGCACCGGCGGATGGTCGGCGCCGCCCGGCTTGCGAAAGTGCAGCAGGGTGCCAAAGGGGAGCTTGAGCACCGCTTCCTCCACCACCGGCTGCGGCCCGTCCGGCAGGGTCACCTCGGTGATGCCGTAGGCGGGGCGGGTGTGCGTGAGCCGCAGCCGCGAGATCACCTCGCAGGCGGCCGCGACCTTGCGCAGCAAGCTGCCCTCGGTGCGCTGCAGCCAGAGGGCGGCCGCCTGGTGCTGCGCCAGCATGCGCAGCGGCGAGCCCAGGTTGGTGTGGGTCTGGTAGGCGTGGTAAAGCATGGAATGCTCCGGTGGCACGTCAGTGCAGGCAAGTTGCAGGCCAACTCATGCCTTTTATTTCGGGATGTGGCACAGCCCTTGCGTCGAACCCGGTCGTACCCAGCGAGGAGACGCGATGGCCAAGACGGTGCTCACGATCAGCAGCAAGAACTACGGTGCCTGGGCCCTGCGTGGCTGGCTGATGGCGCGGCTGGCCGGATTGCCGTTCACCGAGAAGGTGATCTCGCCCGACGATCCGGCCATGAAGGCCGAGATGCTGCTGCTGTCCTCGTCGATGCGGGTGCCGGCGCTGCATCACGAAGGGGTGCATGTGTGGGACACACTGGCCATTGGCGAGTACCTGCACGAGGTCAAGCCCAAGGCCGGCCTGCTGCCGGCCGACCGGGCGGCGCGGGCGCATTGCCGCGCCATCTGCGGCGAGATGCATTCGGGCTTTGCCGCGATGCGCGGCGCCTTGCCGATGAACATCAAGGCCCGCTTTCCGGGGTTCAAGATCTGGTCGCGGGCGCAGGCGGACATCGACCGCATCCTGGAGATCTGGCGTGAGTGCCTGGCCGATTACGGCGGGCCCTATCTCTTTGGCAAGCAGCCCTGCATGGCCGACGCGATGTACGCGCCGGTGGTCACCCGCTTTCTGACGTATGACGTGGCGATCGACCGGACGAGCGCCGCCTACTGCAAGCGCGTGATGGAGCTGCCGGCCCTCAAGGAGTGGATCGCGGCGGCTGCCCTGGAGCCCGACGAGATCGACGAGCTGGATGCCGAGTTCTGACGCCCCTCCAAGGGATCACTTCCAGGGCGTCGGCGCCGGCACCTCGCAGACCGGCTCGACGTCGACCGACTTGAAATCGGCCGGCGAGACGATCTCCAGGTATTCCATGTCGGGCGAGTAGTCGAACAGGTAGTGCCGGATGCCGGGGCGCTGGTGCACGACGTCACCGGCCTCGACCAGCGTCTCCTGGTCCTCGTACATGAAGCGGGCCCAGCCCCGGGTCATGATCACGATCTGGAAATCCGCCTCATGGCGGTGCCAGCCCGTGCCTGTTTCCGGTGCCTCGTTGGCCTTGACAAGGTGCGCGATCACCTTGCCGTGGGTGGCTTCGGCCACGCCAAGGTCGCGGTAGAGGAAGAAGTCGCGCAATCCGCCCGAGCGCCAGGGCGTGTCGGCAGGCTTGACGTGGGAAAACCGGGTAGCGGTCTTGTCCAGCATGGCAGTGCTCTCCTTCGGTGCCGGGGCGGCCCCGCCACGGCTGGGCATGCAGGAATTGTTCCCGCAGGGGTCCGCGGCATCCCTGGGATAATCGCCGGCATGAGCGGCAACACCTTCGGCACCCTGTTCGCGGTCACCAACTTCGGTGAATCCCATGGCCCTGCGATCGGCTGCGTGATCGACGGCTGCCCGCCCGGCCTGGTGCTGTCCGAGGCCGACATCCAGCCCGACCTGGACCGTCGCCGCCCCGGCACCAGCCGCCACGTGACTCAGCGGCAGGAGGAGGACAAGGTCGAGATCCTGTCCGGCGTGTACGAGGGTCAGACCACCGGCACCCCCATCTGCCTGCTGATTCGCAACACCGACCAGCGCAGCAAAGACTACAGCGACATCGCCCAGACCTTCCGTCCCGGCCACGCCGACTACGCCTACATGCAAAAGTACGGCCGGCGCGACCCGCGTGGCGGTGGCCGCTCGTCGGCCCGGCTCACGGCGCCCATGGTCGCCGCCGGCGCGGTGGCCAAGAAGTGGCTGAAGGGGCAGTACGGCACCGTGTTTCGCGGCTGCATGAGCCAGATCGGCGAGGTCGAGATTCCCTTCGAGGCCTGGGACCACGTGCCCCGCAATCCCTTTTTCGCACCGGTGGCCGACGTTTCCCGGCTGGAAGCCTACATGGATGCCCTGCGCAAGAGCGGCGATTCCTGCGGCGCCCGCGTCCGCGTCACCGCCAGCCGGGTGCCGGTGGGCCTGGGCGAGCCGCTGTTCGACAAGCTCGACGCCGACATCGCCTACGCCATGATGGGCATCAATGCCGTCAAGGGCGTGGAGGTCGGCGCCGGTTTTGCCAGCGTCACCCAGCGCGGCACCACCCACGGCGATTCGCTCACACCCCAGGGCTTTGCCAGCAACAACGCGGGCGGCGTGCTGGGCGGCATCAGCACGGGGCAGGATCTTGAGGTGTCGATCGCCATCAAGCCCACCAGCTCGATCATCACGCCGCGCGACAGCATCAATGTGCAGGGCGAGCCGGTGCAGGTGATCACCAAGGGCCGGCACGACCCCTGCGTGGGCATCCGCGCCACGCCGATTGCCGAAGCCATGCTGGCCTTGGTGGTGATGGAACACGCCCTGCGCCAGCGTGCGCAAAACGGCGACGTCAACCCGCCGCTGCAACCGATCCAGTCGTCCTTTCTCTGATCGTGCGGGCCGCGCGTTTTCCGGCGCTGGTGCCTTTCGCAGCGCTGTCGGCGACCTACTTCGCGCACATCGGTTTCTTCAATCCCTACTTGGCACTGTGGCTGCAGTCGCTGGGCCTGCCGCTGCTGGCGATCAGCCTGCTGGCCTCGGTGCAATCGGTCACCCGGGTGTTCGCGCCCTATGCCTGGGGTGCGCTGAGCGACCGCACCGGCGAGCGCGTGCGCCTGCTGCGTTTCAGCGCCGCGGCGGCCATGCTGTGCTCGGTAGGCCTGTGGTTCACCGAGCAGCCGCTGTGGCTGGGTCTGGTGCTGCTGCTGTTGTTCACTCACACCAGTTCCATGATGTCCCTGACCGAAGCCGCCATGGCCCACCTGGTGGCCGGCGACTGGGGGCGCTATGGGCGGGTGCGGCTGTGGGGCTCGGTGGGCTTCATGCTCACCGTGCTGGTGGCCGGCATCTGGTTCGAGCGCTTCGGCATCGGCCACTTCCCCGGCTGGGCGGTGGCCACCTTGCTGGCGGTGCTGGCCACCACGCTGTGGCTGCCCGATACGCGGGAGGCGCGGACACAGGGCGAGCGCAGCCACGAGCCGATGGGGCCGGTGCTGCGCCAGCCGGCGGTGCGCTGGTTCTTCGCCGCGCTGCTGTTCCACGTGATGTCGCACTACGCCATCTATGGCTTCCTGTCGCTCTACCTCGATGCGCGCGGCTACAGCAAGACCATGATCGGCCTGCTGTGGGGTGTGTCGGTGCTGGTCGAGATCATGTGGTTTTTCTGGCAGGGCCGCCTGATGGGGCGCCTGTCGCTGGCGCGCTGGCTGATGCTGTGCGGCACTGCGATGGCGTTGCGCATGGGGCTCACGGCCGGCGCGGCCGACTGGCTGGCCGCGCTGATCGTCGCCCAGATGCTGCATGCCCTGACTTTCGCCACCCACCACACCACCTGCATCGCCCTGGTGACCCACCATTTCCCCGGCCGCCTGCGCGGGCGCGGGCAGGCCCTGTTCACTGTCACGGGTTACGGCATCGGCGGCGTCACCGGCGTGCTGGCGGGCGGCTTCGTCGCCACGCACTGGGGCTTCGTGGCGATGTTTGCCGGGGCCGCCCTGCTGGCCGTGGGGGGCACCCTGTGCGCCTGGCAGGTGCAGCGTTGCGAGCGGATGGCGCCGGTGTGAAGACGCTGCAGGTGAAGGTCAAGCCGAACGCGCGCGCCAGCGCGCTCGAGCCGCCGGCCGCGCCCGGCGATCCCTGGACCGCGCAGCTCAAGGCGCCACCGGTGGACGGCAAGGCCAACGTGGAGCTGATCGCGCTGGTGGCCCGGCACTTCGGCTGCGCCAAGGCGGCGGTGCGGATCAAGGCCGGGGCTTCGGGGCGGATGAAGCTGGTGCAGGTAGACGGGTTCGACTGAACCGGCTCACTGGGCCAGAAACCCGCCGTCAACGCACAACGTGTGCCCGATGACATAGGACGAGGCCGGCGACGACAGCCACAACACCGCCTGGGCGGCTTCGTCTTCGGTGCCCAGCCGCCCGGCCGGTTGCGTCGCGCCCACCTTGGCCAGATCGATGGCCGTGTTCGAGCGCACCATCGGCGTGTCGATGCGACCGGGGGCGACCGTGTTGATGCGAATGCCTTGGCCCGCGTATTCCATCGCGGCGGTGCGTGTGAGCGAGACCAATGCGGCCTTGGAAGCCGCGTACAGACTCAGTCCCGGGATGGAGTTGCGAATCGCACTCACCGACGCGTTGTTCACGATCACGCCCCCGCGGGCCTTCATGGCGGCGATCTGCGCCTTCATGCACAGAAAGACCGAGCGCAGGTTCAGGCGCATCACGGCGTCGAATTCCTCGATGGATTGATCGCCCACCAGCGCATTGGATTCGCGGTAGCCGGCGTTGTTGAAGGCGATGTCGAGGCCGCCGAAGCGTCGGACCGCCGCGTCGACGATCTCGGCCGCCGCGCTGTCGATGGCCAGGTCGGCCCGATGAAACGCGGCCTGCGCACCCATCGCCGCGATCTCATCGGCGACGGCTTGGCCGCGCACGGCATCACGGCCGACCACCAGCACCTTGCAGCCGGCCTGGCCATACAAGCGTGCCGTCGCGGCGCCGATGCCGGAGGTTCCCCCAGTGACCAGGGCCACCTTGCCCTGCATGCCGTACAAGTTCATTCAACGCCCCTGTCGTTCCATCGCCTCGCGCACCTCGCGGCCCAGCTCGATCACTGCCATCGCGTAGTAGCTGGAGTGGTTGTAGCGGGTGATGACATAGAAGTTCTCGGTGCCCGCCACATAGGTGCTGGGCTGCTCGCCATTTTGCAGCTCGACCAGGGCCAGCGGGCCGGTGTGTTGCAAGGCCGCGCCTTCCAGTATCGCGCCCTTGGCCGTGAAGCTGGCCACGCTGAAGGTGGGCAGGATGTCGGGCGCGAGCAGGCCTTCCAGATCGACGCGCTCCGCGTCGAGCCGCACCGGGTAGTGGCTGGCCATGCCCGGCTGCCAGCCGTAGCCCTTGAAGTAGCTGGCCACCGAGCCGATGGCGTCGGCGGCGCTGTCTCGCAGATCGACCTTGCCGTCGCCGTCGAAGTCGATCGCCCAGCGCACCACGCTGCCGGGCATGAACTGCGGCATGCCCGCCGCGCCGGCGAAGCTGCCCAGGGGCGCGAGCGGATCGGCGCTCAGGCGGTGCTGCAGAGACAGGAACTGCTCGAGCTCGCCGCGAAACCACTCGGCGCGCTCGGCCGCGCGCGGATGCGTGCTGGGATGGTCGAAGGCCAGGGTCGCCAGGGCGTCGATCACGCGAAAGCTTCCCATCTGCTGGCCGTAGATCGTTTCCACGCCGATGATGCCGACGATGGTCTCGGCTGGGACGCCGTATTCGGCCTCGGCGCGGGCCAGCGTGTCCTGGTTCGCTTGCCAGAAACGCAGGCCGGCGGCGATGCGGATGGGGTCGATGAAGCGGCTGCGGTACACCGCCCAGTTCTTGCGCATGCCGGGCGGGCCGGGCTGCATCAGCCGCTGCACCACGGGTAGCAGCCGCGCCTGGCCGATGGCGCGGCGGGTCCATTCGAGGTCGAGGTTGCGGCGCGCGGCCACGTCGTCGGCAAACAGCATCGCCTGCGGGTTCGTGGCGTAGGCGATGCCCGTCTGCTCGGCGGACGCGGTGCGCACCCGCCTGGCGCGCCCTGCGGCCTTGCCGCTTGCCGCCGTGAGGGTCTTCGCCCTGGCCTGGCCGGTGGCCGCCTGGTCCCCGCTGGGCTTGGCGGCATGGGCCTGGATCGGCAAGGCGAGAGCGCTGGCCAGCAGCACGGAGGAGACAAGGGGGCGCAGCATCGGGTTCAAGAGGGCCAGGAAAGCGTTTGCAATTCCCGCCGCAAGGCGGGCAGGCGTGTCGGCGGCGTTCGCGCATAGCGCTGCGCTTCCAGCCGCAGCAGCCAGTCTGCCAAGGGCTGGCCCCGCGCGCCGAAGTGTTGTGTGACGGCGGCGGCGATTTGGCGCGGTCCGTGGGTGGGCGGCAACACCAGGCCGGCTTTTTCGAGGCGGCGGCGCACCCGGGTGAGCAGGCGCAGCCAGGGGTCGTGCTGCATGCGGTCCCACAGCGTCCACAGCGCGCCGCCGCTGGCGGCCAGCACCACCAGCCCGATCAGCACGTAGGCCAGGTCTTCCCACGACGGCGATGCGAAGCCGAGCTGGCGCAGCAGGTCGAGCTGGCGCGACTGGGTGTAATTGAGCACGCGCTGGTTCCAGCCGTTGTTCACCGCTTCCCACACATTGCGCAGTGTTGCCGCCAGGTCGGGATTGACGGCGCCCACGGCCTGCGCGAAAGCGCCCTGCGGCGCCTGCAGCCGCTGCAGCGTGCCGGTGCGTCCGGGCGCGACGGCGGCGGTGGGATCGACCCGCACCCAGCCCTGGTCCTGGAGCCAGACCTCGACCCAGGCATGGGCGTCGCTTTGCCGCAAGACCCAGAAGCCGTCCACCGGATTGGCCTCGCCGCCCTGGTAGCCGGTGACGATGCGCGCCGGGATGTCCATGGCGCGCATCAGCACGGCGAAGGCCGAGGCGATGTGCTCGCAAAAGCCTTCGCGGCGGTCGAACCAGAACTCGTCGGCCGTGTGGGTGCCGTACACGCCCGGATCCAGCGTGTAGATGTAGCCGCCCTGGCGAAGCTGATCCAGCGCGGCGCGCACCAGCAGACCCTTGTCCTGCCCGGCGCCGGGGGTGGCGCTCATGAGGGCCGTGCCCATGGCCTGTGTACGCGGGTTCAAGCCGGCCGGCAGCTCGCGGTATTCCAGCGGCATGCCGCGCAGGCTGGTCACCGGCCCCTGGCGCCACCGCAGATAGCTCTCGGCCTGGTAGCGCACCAGGTCGACCACCGGCTGCGGCAGCATCCATTGCAGCTCGGGCGTGGGCAGGGGCCGCACACCGGCCATGACGGGCGCCTGCGGGGTGACATCGAGCGTGGGCAGCCAGGGGCGGTTGTTCGGCTCCAGTGTGACCGTGTAGCGCAGGGGCTCGCCCTCGACCTGCAAGGGCGCGCGCCGGGCGATGATGGCCGGCGGCGGCAGGGTGACCGCCGCCGGGTAGAGGGGGCGCCAGGTGCGGCCGTCGAAGTTGCCCATGACGGGCCCGCGGAAATACAGGGCGCGCCGCGCCGGCACCGGCCCCTCGAAGCGCACCCGCATCGCGATGCTCTCGTCCAGCGCGAGTTGCGCCACATTGCCCACTTCCATGATCGCCGACAGGCCGCTGCGGCCGCTCATGGCGTCCCCCGGAACGCCCCACAGCGGCGCGAAGCGCGGAAACAGCAGAAACAGGATGGCCATGATCGGCGCGCCCAGCAGCGCCATGCTCCCGGCCGTGCGTGCCGCCGTCGCCAGCGCGGGCCGGCCCACCGGCATGTGGGCGTTGACCAAGGCGGTCAGCAGGCCCAGCAGGCCGATCAGCATGGCCGCCGCCGTGGCCAGCGACTGCGAGAAGAAAAAGTTGGTCAGCAGTGTGAAGAAGCCCAGGAAGAAGATCACGAAGGCGTCGCGCCGGGCCCGCAGCTCCAGCGTCTTGAGCGCCAGCAGCATCACGATCAGGGTCACGCCGGCGTCACGCCCGAGCAGGGTGTGGTGGCTGCGCCAGGTGGCAAAGACGGCCAGGGCCAGCAGCGCCAGCAGCCAGAGCTTGCCCGGCAGAGGCCGCGCGCGCAGCGCCAGCCAGCCGCGCCAGGCCAGCAGCGCCGCGGCCATGGCGCCGCACCAGAAGGGCACGCGTTCCATCTGCGGCAGCAGCACCCAGGCCACCACCGCCAGCAGGAACAGGGTGTCACGGCTGTCGCGCGGCAGCGCCGCCAGGCGGGAGCGAAGGCGGTTCAACACAGCGCCAGGGCCTCCAGGCATTGGCGGCGATGCGCCGGCCCGTTGGCCGGCGCGATCGCCTGGCCGGGCAGGCGCAGGCCGTAGTCCAGCCCCAGCTTGTCGGCCTGCAGCACCCAGGCGGCCAGCCGTGAAAGGCGGCGCTCCAGGTCGCCGCTGCCGGCTTGCGCCAGATCGAGCCACAGCTCGTGCCGGCGGGCCTGCCCGCTGTCGCGGCTGACCAGTTCGTCGGTCTTGGCGGCCTTCTTCCAGACCACGCTGCGAAGCGGGTCGCCACGCCGGTAGGCACGCACGCCGTCGAATTCGCCGGCGGCCACCAGCGGCTGGGCGGCGGCGCTGCCGCCCAGGGCGAGGGCCGGTGGCAGGGGCGGCGGGCTGGCCTCGGGCGCCGGGTACACCAGCACCCGCGCGGCCGGCCGCCAGATCGCCCAGACGCGGAAGGTGCCCAGCGGATACCGGGTCTCGGCGGTGAGCGGGGGCACCGGGTGCAAGCCGCGCCGCTCGGGCCGGAAGGCCACCTGCACCACGGTGCTGCCCTGCGCCGGCACGTCGCACCAGACCCAACGGTCGTCGCTGGCCATGTCCAGCACCGCCAGGCCGATGCCGTAGCGCACCGAGGCCCGCTCGTTGGTCAGCGAGATGGCCAGCGTGGCACTGCCGCCCGCGAACTGCGGCTCGGGCGGCGCCAGGTTCAGGCGCAGCCCGCGCAGGGTGCCGTGGGTCACGTGCATGCCCACCGCCGCACAGCCAGCCAGCAGGAAGGTGAGCAGATAGCCCAGGTTCAGCTGGTAGTTGATCGAGGCGATCAACAGCACTGCCAGCGTGGCGCCGAGCAGGAGGCCGGCGCGCGAGGGCACGATGTAGATGTTGCGCTGGTGCAGCGCCAGGGTGTCCGACAGCGGCAGGCGGGCCTGCCACCAGCGGCGAAATCTCTCGCGGACCTGAAAGGGGTTCACGGCAGGGGCACGGCGTCGAGCATGGCGCGCACCTGCTCGACCGGGCCGCGCCCGGCGTTGCCCACCGGCACCAGCCGGTGGGCGATGGTCTGCGGCAGGATGGCCTGCACGTCGTCGGGCGCCGCGTAGTCGCGCCCGCCCAGCAGGGCATTGGCCTTGGCCGCGCGGATCACGGCGATGGCCGCGCGCGGCGACAGGCCCTGCAGGAACCAGCGCCCCGAGCGGGTGGCGGCCACCAGGTCCTGCACGTAGTCGAGCAGCTTGTCGGCGGCATGCACCGCCAGCACGTCGCGCTGCAAGGCGGCCAACTCCAGCGCGGAAAGGCTGCCTTCGAGCGACATCAGCATGTCGCGCCGGTCTTGGCCGCGCAGCAGCTCGCGCTCGGCGCCGCGGTCGGGGTAGCCCAGCGAGATCCGCATGAGAAAGCGGTCGAGCTGCGATTCGGGCAGGGCGAAGGTGCCCAGTTGGTCCTGCGGGTTCTGGGTGGCGATGACGAAGAAGGGCGAGGGCAGCGGGCGGGTCTCGCCTTCGACGGTGACCTGTTTTTCCTCCATGGCTTCGAGCAGCGCGCTCTGGGTCTTGGGGCTGGCGCGGTTGATCTCGTCGGCCAGCAGCACCTGAGCGAAGATGGGGCCGGGGTGGAAGACGAAGCTTTCCTTGCCGCGGTCGTACACGCTCACGCCGGACAGGTCGCTGGGCATCAGGTCGGCGGTGAACTGCACACGGGAAAAGTGCAGGCCGAAGGCGCGGGCCAGCGCATGCGCGAGGGTGGTCTTGCCGACGCCCGGGACGTCCTCGATCAGCAGGTGGCCGCCGGCCAGGAGGCAGGCCACGCAGTCGCGCACCTGGGCCGGTTTGCCCACGATCACCGTGTTAAGCTGATCGAGGAGACTTGCCAATTGTCGTTGAGCTTGCATGCCGCGACGTTATCCGAATTTCGATAGCCCTTCCGAAGATGCCAGCTCACAAAACCGGCTATTTCACCCACCCAGCCTGCAGGCGGCACGAGATGGGGCAAGGGCATCCCGAATGCCCGGAGCGTCTGGACGCCATTGAAGACCGCCTGCTGATCACCGGGGTGGGCGACGCCCTCGAGCGGCGCGAGGCGCCCGGCGCGACCGATGCCATCATCGAGCTCGCGCACGACGGCCTGCACCTGGCGACGCTGCGCGACCGGCAGGCGCGGCTTGTCGAGGAGGCGCTGGCCGGCGGCCCGGCCTATGCCCACCTCGACGCCGACACCGCCATGAACACCCACACCTTCGAGGCCGCGTTGCGTGCCGCCGGCGCCGTGGTGGCGGCCACCGACGCGGTGATCTCCGGCGAACTCGAAAACGCTTTCTGCGCCGTGCGCCCGCCGGGCCACCATGCCTGCCGCGACCATGCCATGGGCTTTTGCTTCTTCAACAACATCGCGATCGCTGCCCGCTACGCACTGGACCACCACGGCCTGTCGCGCGTGGCGATCGCCGATTTCGACGTGCACCATGGCAATGGCACCGAGGACATCCTGGCCGGCGACGAGCGCGTCTTGATGGTGAGCATCTTCCAGCAGGGCTTGTACCCGTTCAGCGGCGACACGCCGCTGGGCCCCAACATGGTCAATGTGCCGGTGCCGGCCTACACCCGGGGCATGGCGGTGCGCGAGCTGATCGACATGGAATGGATGCCGCGGCTGGAGGCCTTCCGCCCGGAGATGATCTTCATCAGCGCCGGCTTCGATGCCCACCGCGAGGACGAGCTCGGCCAGCTGGGCCTGGTCGAGCAGGATTACGCCTGGATCACCAGCCGCCTGCGCGAGGTGGCGCTGCGCCATGCCAAGGGGCGCATCGTCTCCAGCCTGGAGGGCGGCTACCACCTGCCGGCCCTGGCCCGCAGCGTCGAGGCGCATCTGCGCGTGCTGGCCGACCTGTGATCGGCGCGCTCGATCACCTGGCCCGCCAGTGGGGCCAACCGGCCTTGCTATGGGAGGCCGCGGTGCTGGCCGGCTGCCTGGTGTTGGCCTGGGGTGCGTCCTGGCTGATCGCCCGCCAACGCGGCA
>JAZKDA010000121.1:51199-52537 GCA_040387815.1 Pseudomonadota bacterium
CTGGTTCGGCCGCTACGTCGTCGACGGCCTGTTGTTTCCGCTGCTGGCGCTCGCGCTGGCCTACGGCGCCTTGCTCACGCTTGAGCGCAGCCAGGCGGTGGCGCTGCTGCGCATTGCCGTGCCGGTGCTGGTGTCGCTGGCCGGCATCCGCTTCCTGGCGCGCGTGCTCATGGTGGTCTTTCCTGGTTCAGACCTGGCGCGGCTGATCGAGCGCGTGTTCTCGTGGCTGGCCTGGCTTGCCGCCGTGCTCTGGATCCTGGGGCTCTTGCCGGTGGTGATGAACGAGATGGACGCCGTCCGCTTCACACTGGGCAAGTCGCGCTTTACCTTGTTGACCCTGGTCCAGGGCGTCCTGTCGGCCGGGGTGGTGGTGGTCGCGGCGTTGTGGGTGTCGGCCGCGCTGGAGCGGCACTTGTTGACCGGCACCGTCGGCGACCTGTCCCTGCGCAAGGTGGCGGCCAACATCGTGCGCGCCGTGCTGGTGCTGGTGGGCCTGCTGGTGGCGCTGTCGACGCTGGGGGTGGATCTGACCGCGCTGTCGGTGCTGGGCGGCGCGCTGGGCGTGGGCCTGGGTTTCGGCCTGCAAAAACTCGCGGCCAATTACGTAAGCGGTTTCGTCATCTTGTTCGAGCGCTCGCTGCGCATCGGCGACACCGTGCGGGTGGACAACTTCGAGGGGCAGGTGCTGGACATCAAGACCCGCTACACCCTCATTCGCGCGGCCAACGGCCGCGAGTCGATCGTCCCGAACGAGAAGCTGATCACCGAGCGCATCGAGAACCTCTCGCTGGCAGACCCGCAGATCCTGCTGACCACTGACGTGAGCGTGCGCTACGACACTGACATCGACAGCGTCCTGGCGATCCTGTGCGAAGCGGCGCGCGGCTGTGATCGCGTTCTCGCGGACCCGGGGCCGGCGGCGCGCCTGAACCGGTTCGGCGCCGACGGCCTTGAGTTCACCGTCACCTACTGGATCGCCGATCCCCAGAACGGCCAGCTCAATGTGCGCTCGGACGTGAACATCGCCATCTTGCGTGGCCTGCGCGCGGCTGGCGTCGAGATTCCCTTTCCCCAGCGAGTGGTTCACCTGCCCCCGCCCCCGCCGGCGGCGCCGGCCGCCCCGCTGCCCGTTTGAGGGTCTGTTTTCTTTCTTCTTAAGTAATACGAAACTGCCCCTTGAGTGACAGTAACTTTCACGGCCCCGCATAGAATCAGCGGGTTTACGTACACGTCAATTCCAACCCTCCCAGGAGCGTCCCAGAATGAAGGCTTTGGTCCCCGTGAAACGCGTGGTCGACTACAACGTGAAGGTCCGAGTCAAATCGGACAACACGGGTG
>JAZKDA010000122.1:0-6600 GCA_040387815.1 Pseudomonadota bacterium
AACCCAGGTTCGACGTCATGATGATCACCGTGTTCTTGAAGTCCACCGTGCGGCCCTGCCCGTCCGTCATGCGGCCGTCGTCGAGCACCTGCAGCAGCACGTTGAAGACGTCGTGGTGGGCCTTCTCGACCTCGTCGAGCAGGATCACGCTGTAGGGCTTGCGCCGCACCGCCTCGGTCAGGTAGCCGCCCTCCTCGTAGCCCACGTAGCCCGGAGGCGCGCCGATCAGGCGGGCCACCGAATGCTTTTCCATGAACTCGCTCATGTCGATGCGAATGAGGTGCTCCTCGCTGTCGAACATGAAGTTGGCCAGCGCCTTGCACAGCTCGGTCTTGCCCACGCCGGTGGGGCCCAGGAACAGGAACGAGCCAGTGGGCCGGTTCGGGTCGGACAGGCCCGAGCGGCTGCGGCGGATGGCGTTGGCCACCGCGCTGATGGCCTCGTCCTGGCCCACCACGCGCTGGTGCAGCTTTTCTTCCATGTGCAGCAGTTTCTCGCGCTCGCCCTGCATCAGCTTGGACACCGGAATGCCGGTGGCCCGCGCCACCACCTCGGCGATTTCCTCGGCGCCGACCTGGGTGCGCAGCAGCTGAGGCCGGCCGGCCTTGGCCTTGCCGGTCTCCTGCTCCTGGGCCTGCTTGAGCTTTTTCTCCAGCTCGGGCAGCTTGCCGTACTGCAGCTCGGCAACCTTGTTGAAGTCGGCCTTGCGCTTGAACTCCTCGATCTGGAACTTGACCTTCTCCATCTCCTCGCGGATGTGGGCGCTGCCCTGGGCAGCAGCTTTTTCGGTCTTCCAGATCTCCTCGAGGTCGGCGCTCTCGCGGCCGAGCTTGGCGATCTCTTCCTCGATCAATCCCAGTCGCTTGCGCGAAGCCTCGTCGGTTTCCTTCTTCATGGCCTCGCGCTCGATCTGCAGCTGGATCATGCGGCGGTCGAGCCGGTCGATGGCTTCGGGCTTGGAGTCGATCTCGATCTTGACCTTGGCGGCTGCCTCGTCGATCAGGTCGATGGCCTTGTCCGGCAGGAAGCGGTCGGTGATGTAGCGGTGCGAGAGCTCGGCCGCGGCCACGATGGCCGGGTCGGTGATGTCCACACCGTGGTGAGCCTCGTATTTTTCCTGCAGGCCGCGCAGGATGGCGATGGTGGCCTCCACCGTGGGCTCGCCCACGATGATCTTCTGGAAGCGGCGCTCGAGCGCGGCATCCTTTTCGATGTACTTGCGGTATTCGTCCAGGGTGGTGGCGCCCACGCAGTGCAGCTCGCCGCGGGCCAGCGCGGGCTTGAGCATGTTGCCCGCGTCCATCGCGCCCTCGGCCTTGCCGGCGCCCACCATGGTGTGCAGCTCGTCGATGAAGACGATGGTCTGGCCTTCGTCCTTGGCCAGTTCATTGAGCACATTCTTCAGGCGCTCCTCGAACTCGCCGCGGTATTTGGCGCCGGCCAGCAGGGCCGCCATGTCCAGCGAGAGCACGCGCTTGTTCTTGAGCGACTCGGGCACCTCGCCGGCCACGATGCGCTGGGCCAGGCCCTCGACGATGGCCGTCTTGCCCACGCCGGGCTCGCCGATCAGCACCGGGTTGTTCTTGGTGCGCCGTTGCAGCACCTGGATGGCGCGGCGGATCTCCTCGTCACGGCCGATCACCGGGTCGAGCTTGCCCTGGCGGGCGCGTTCGGTCAGGTCCAGGGTGTACTTCCTGAGGGACTCGCGCTGGCCTTCGGCCTCGGCGCTGTCGACCGACTGGCCGCCGCGCACGGCCTCGATCGCCGATTCGAGCGACTTGCGGGTCAGGCCGTTCTCGCGGGCGATGCGGCCGATGTCCTGCTTGCTGTCGGTCAGGGCCAGCAGGAAGAGTTCGCTGGCGATGAACTGGTCGCCTCGCTTGAGCGCCTCTTTTTCGGCGCCTTGCAGCAGCGGCACCAGGTCGCGGCCGACCTGCACCTGCTCTTGTCCCTGCACCTGCGGACGCTTGTGCATGGCGGCCTCGGCCGAACTGAGCAGGCCGGGCACGTTCACGCCAGCGCGCTGCAGCAATGGCCGGGGGCCGTCCTCCTGGCGCAGCATGGCCACCAGCAGGTGCTCGGGTTCGATGTAGGCGTGGTCGTTGGCCAGGGCCAGGCTCTGCGCCTCGCCCAGGGCTTCGGAAAACTTGGTCGTGAGTTTGTCGAGTCGCATGGGTGATGCTCCGTGTTGATCCGAAGCTTAGGCTTGCCCCCGCGATTTCAAGGCTTGTCCGGCAAGGCCGCACTTGATGCGCGTCAAGGTTCGCGCGTGCGGGATGGCACAACATGGCGCAACAGCCGGGCTGGCCGGTGGGCGGCGCGGCTGGCTTCCAGTATTCTCAGCAGGCCTTGCTGGCCTGCCGCCCGCGTTTCAACCTCACAGAATTTCGCCATGACCCGCTCGCCCCTGACCACCCGCCGCGCCCTGCTCGCCGCCCTCTCCCTGGCCGCCACCGGCCTGCCCGCCTGGAGCCAGACGGCCACGCCGATCCGCCTCTTGGTGGGCTTTCCGCCCGGAGGCGGCACGGACGCCATCGCGCGGGCCCTGGCTGAGAAACTGAAGGACGTGCTGGGCGTGCCGGTGGTGGTGGAAAAGCGCGCCGGCGCCGGCGGCCAGATCGCCGCGCAGGCGCTCAAGGCGGCGGCCCCGGACGGAACCACCTATTTCCTCAGCCACGACCACTCCATCTCCATCCTGCCGCTGGTGACCCGCAATGCCGGCTTCGATCCGGCCACCGACTTCATTTCGGTCGCCGGCTTCGCCACCTTCGCCAACGCCCTGGCGATTTCGGGCGGCACCCCGGCGCGGTCGCTGCAGGAGTATGTGAACGCTGTGCAGGCGGCCGGCGGCAAGGACACCATCGGCGTTCCGGCGCCGGGATCGATTCCGGAGTTTCTGGTCGGGTTGATCGGCCAGAAGTACAAGCTGGACTTGCAGGCCGCGCCCTACCGCGGCAGCGCGCCCATGATCGCCGACATGCTGGGCAACCAGATCAAGGCCGGGGTGGGATCGATCCCCGACTTCATCGAGAACCACCGCGCCGGCAAGCTGCGCGTGGTGGCGGTGATCGGCGACAAGCGCCAGGCCTTGCTGCCCGAGGTGCCCACCTTCACCGAACTGGGCTTCGCCAACCTGGACGACCTGCCCTACTACGGCGTGTTCGCCCCGGCCGGCACGCCAGCGGCGGTGACCGAGCGATTCGGCCAGGCCCTGCAGCGGGTGGTGGCCATGCCCGACGTGCGCGAGCGCCTCACGGCCATGGGCCTCACGGTGGGCTACCAGCCGCAGGCGCAGTTCGCCGGCGTGGTGCGCAAATACACGCAGACCTGGGATCGGATCATCAAGGCGAGCGGGTTCCAGGCAAAGTGATTCTTGAGGGGGCTCGGGCCATCGCTGCGGTCGGCCTCGGCCTGGGTCCCCGCCTTCGCGGGGACGACAAGTGTTGCGTCATCCCCGCACCGTCATCCCCGCGAAGGCGGGGATCCATGTGCGGAGCGGCTCTCAACCGTTGCGGCCCTCAATCCCCCAGCGCGCCAGCGCCGCATCGTCCGTGACCCGCGCGTCGACCCAGCGTTCGCCCTCAGGGGTGCGCTCCTTCTTCCAGAACGGCGCCTGGGTCTTGAGGTAGTCCATCAGGAACTCGCAGGCGCGAAAGCTCTCGCCGCGATGCGCCGAGCTGACCGCCACCATCACGATCTGGTCTTCCACGGCCAGCGGTCCCACCCGGTGGATCACCCGAGCGGCGCGGATGTCGAAGCGGTGAAAGGCCTCGTCGACCATGGCTTCGATGGCTTTTTCGGTCATGCCGGGGTAGTGCTCGAGCTCCATCGCACTGACCGCGCTGCCGTCACTGCGGTCACGCACGGTGCCCACGAAGGCGCAGACGGCGCCGACACCGCCATCGCCCGCGCGCAGGGCCGCCACCTCGGTGGAAAGATCAAAGTCCGCGGTCTGTACGACAACCCTTGGCGTGGTGCCCATGGCTCAGCCCCCCGTGACCGGTGGAAAGAAGGCTACCTCGGCGCCGTCGCGCAGCGGTACGGCCTCATCGGCCATCACCTGATCGAGCGCCATGCGCAGGGCCTTGCCGCGGGCCAGGGCCTGCGCATGCTCGCCGCCGCGGGCGATCAGCTCGTCGCGCAGCGCGCCCAGCGTCGCGGCCTGGCTGTCGAGCGTCTCGCCCGCGCCCAGCGCCTCGCGGATGGAAGCGAAATAACGCAGCTGCACCCTCATGACAACAGATCCGAAAACGGCACAAAGACGACATGATCGCCACGCCGGATAGCTTGGCCGGGCGGGTTGTCGACCAGGCCGTCGCCCCAGACAGCCGAGGTCAGCACGCCCGAACTCTGGTTGGGAAACAGCGCCAACGAGCCATCGTCCGAACGGCGCACCCGCAGGAACTCGCGCCGCCGGTCGGGACGCGGCCATTCGAAGCCGGCGGGCAGGCGCATGGGCACCGGCGCCACACGAGAGGCGCCCTGGAGCTTGAGCAGGAAGGGGCGCACCAGCAGCAGGAAGGTGACGAAGCTGGAGACCGGGTTGCCGGGCAGGCCGATGAAATGCGCCGACGCCACCTGCCCGTATGCAAACGGCTTGCCCGGCTTGATCGCGATCTGCCACAGCGCCAGGTGGCCAAGCTGCTGCACGGCGGGCTTGACGTGGTCTTCCTCGCCCACCGACACACCGCCGCTGGTGAGAATGAGGTCATGCCCAGCCGAGGCCTCACGCAGCGCCTGCACGGTGGCCTCGCGCTGGTCGGGCACGATGCCCATGTCGCTCACCTCGCAGCCCAGGCGCAACAGCAGGCTGCGCAGGAAGAAGCGGTTGGAGTTGTAGATGGCGCCCGGCGGCATGCGCTCGGGCGGCACTTGGCCGGGCATCACCAGCTCGTCGCCGGTGGAAAACAGCGCCACGCGCGGGCGGCGCGCCACCACCAGGCGGTCGAGGCCGATGCTGGCCGCCAGGCCCAGGGAAGCGGGCGACAGCCGCTCGCCGGCCCGCAGCACCACGGCGCCGCGCGTCACGTCCTCGCCGCTGCGACGGATCCATTGGCCGGGCTCAGGGGCGCGCAACAGGCGCACCCGGCCCTCGCCCGCCCCTTCGGTGTCTTCCTGCATCACGACGGCATCAGCGCCCGCCGGCACTGGCGCGCCGGTGAAGATGCGGGCCGCGCTGGCCGGCGCCAATGGCTCGGCTGCGCTGCCGGCCGCGATGCGCTGGCTCACGGGCAACGGCTGGCCGGCCAGCACAGCCCGGGCGGCCTCGGCGCTGCGCACGGCGTAGCCGTCCATGGAGCTATTGTCCTGTGGCGGCACCTGCAACGCGGACAGGTAGTCGCGCGCCAGCACGCGGCCGTCGGCGTCGAAGGTGGCGACCGTCTCTGTGTCGGCGAGCGGCCGGGCATGCGACAGCAGCTCGGCCAAAGCCTCATCCAGCGGGCGCAGCGGGGCGCGGGGTGCGTTCATGGCGATGTGTTCATCTTGCTCGCCCCCATTCTGGCGAGATTCAGCCGCAGTGCGCCGCGATGTAATCCTTGACCCTGCCGGCGTCGGCCGGCAGCGGCGTGACGCGCTTGGGCAGCTGCTCGATGCCTTCGAACCGGGCGGGCCGCTGCGGCTCGCGGCCCAGCGCCTCGACGATGGTGGCGGCGAACTTGATCGGTAGCGCCGTCTCCAGCACGATCATCGGCACACCGGGCTGGCGCTGCTCGCGCGCGACCTTCAGGCCATCGGCCGTGTGGGTGTCGATCATCACGCCAAAACGCGCCCAGGTGTCGCGGATGGTCGCCAGCCGGTCGGCGTGGGTGCTGCGGCCACTGGCAAAGCCGTAACGCTCGCGCACCTCGCCCAACCGGTCCGACAGGTCGAAGCGGCCGGTGCGGCCCAGTTCGTCGCCGAACAGGGCCTTGACCTTGGCGCCGTCGCGGCCCAGCAGGTCGAACACGAAGCGCTCGAAGTTACTGGCCTTGGAGATGTCCATCGAGGGGCTGGAGGTTTCGTAGGTGTCGGCGCTGCCGCGCACCCGGTAGACACCGGTGCGGAAGAACTCGTCGAGCACATCGTTCTCGTTGGTGGCCGCCACCAACGCGGCGATCGGCAAGCCCATCATGCGGGCCACGTGGCCGGCGCAGATGTTGCCGAAATTGCCCGAGGGCACGGTGAAGCTCACCCGGTCGGCGTTGCTTTTGGTCGCCTGGAAGTACCCGGCGAAGTAGTACACCACCTGGGCCATCAGCCGCGCCCAGTTGATGGAGTTGACCGTGCCGATGCGCCACTTGCGCTTGAATTCAAGGTCGTTGGAGACCGCCTTGACGATGTCCTGGCAGTCGTCGAACACACCTTCGATGGCGATGTTGTGGATGTTCTCGTCCTGCAGGCTGAACATCTGGGCCTGCTGAAAGGGGCTCATGCGGCCCTGCGGCGAGGTCATGAACACCCGCACGCCCTTCTTGCCGCGCATGGCGTATTCGGCCGCGCTGCCGGTGTCGCCGGAGGTGGCGCCCAGGATGTTGAGCTCTTCGCCGCGGCGGGCCAGCTCGTATTCGAACAGGTTGCCCAGCAGCTGCATGGCCATGTCCTTGAAGGCCAGCGTGGGGC
>JAZKDA010000123.1:0-8963 GCA_040387815.1 Pseudomonadota bacterium
CCCCGCCCGTGCAGCGCGCTTGGCCGGAGAAAGCACAGCGCGTATGGCGGCCTCCTGCGTGACAGACCGTGCAGCGCGCTTGGCCGGAAAAATCACAGCGCGTGAGGCTGCCTTCTCCGGGTGAGAGCGCGCCGCGCGCCTGGGGCGGGCACGCGGCGCTATGGGCGCGCGAAAGTCTTCGGCTCGGGGGTGGGCTTCGTCACGCAAGCCAAGCACAGCTGCATCGCCAGGCGGTGGAGCGCCTGCCAGCCGTCGGTGGGCCAGCCCGGCGCCTTCAGGCCCTTGACGATGCCGTCCACCGTGTGGGCCGCGTGCAGCAGGCTGTCCAGCGCCAGCGGGCTCAGGCGCGGCAGCACCCGTTCATAAAGCCGCTCTTTCAGGCCCCAGACGCGCTGCTCGCGCAGGGCCATGGGCAGGGGCTTGCCCTCGCCCAGCGCATCTTTCACGCGCTTGAGGGCGCGGATGTCCTCGGCCAGGGTGTAGTGCACAAGGACCTGGGCCTCGCCCTCGGCCTGCAGGCCGTCGAGCATGCGCTGCACCCGCGCCGCCTGTCCGGCCAGCACCGCCTCGGACAGCTTGAACACGTCGTAGCGCGCCACGTTCAGCACCGCCGCCTCGACCTGCTCAAAACTGAGCTCGCCGGCCGGGTGCAGCAGGCCCAGCTTCTGGATCTCCTGGTGGGCGGCCAGCAGGTTGCCTTCGACCCGGTCGGCGAAAAATTGCAGCGTGCGCTGCCCGGCCTCGCCGGAGGCCACGCGCTGGCCCTGGCGCGCCAGACGCTGGGCGATCCACTGCGGCAGGGCGGCGCGCTCCACCGGGTCGAGCTGCACGGTCGCGCCAAAATTCTCGAGCGCGGCGAACCAGGCGCCCGCGCGGGTCTGGCGGTCCAGCTTGGGCAGCAGCACCAGGGTGAGCGTGCTGTCGTTGCCCTTGGCCTGCTGGGCCAGCTCCTGCAGGGCGACGCTGCCGTCCTTGCCGGGCTTACCCGAGGGAATGCGCAGCTCCAGGATCTGCCGGTCGGCGAACAGGCTCAACGATCCGCCGGCGGCCATTACCGCGCCCCAGTCGAAATGGGCGCCGGCGACCGTGTGCACCGAACGCTCGGTATACCCCTGACGGCGCGCCGCTTCGCGAATGGCATCGGCCGCCTCCTGTTGCAGCAGGGGCTCATCGCCGTGCAGGGTGTAAAGCGAGCGCAGGCCCTTGGCCAGGTGCGCGTCGAGCTGGGCGGGCGGCAGCTGCATCCGGGGGCCTAGAGCGCCTTGACCGCGCTGAGCCGGCGCATGAGCTGCTGCACAAGGTCGCCCTGCATGTCGCGAAACAGCAGGGCCTCCTCGGTCTCCTTGGCCAGCACCGCCGATTCGTTGAAGCTGATGTCGCGCTGCTGCGTCAGCTCGGTGGCGGAGATCAGTTCGCGGCCGCGCGGCGTGCTCAGGCGAAAGCGCACCAGCGAACGCAGCTGGAACTCACGCACCTGGCCGGCGGCGTTGACGCCCACCACCACCTTCTGCCGCTGCTCGCCCAGCATCTCCAGCACCACATCGGGCGCGGGCTCGCCGCTGCGCGGCTGGACGACGCGCACGGTGCCGGCCGAGCCGAGGTTGCGGCGCAGCTCGTCGGCCAGCAGCGAGTTGGGGCCGGCCACGACCTGGATCGTGGAAAAGGCAAAGCTGGGCGGCTGGCGCAGCTGGAAGCCGCAACCGGCCAACAGTGCGCCGGCGGCCGTGGCAAGAAACAGGCGCCTGGGATGTCTCATCAGATCACCACATTGACCAGCCGGCCAGGCACCACGATCACCTTCTTGGGCGCCGCGCCTTCGGCGAACTTGCGAAAGGCCTCGCTGGCCACCGCCAGGTGCTCGATCTCCTGGCGCGTGGCGGCGGCCGGCACCAGCACCGAACCGCGGTGCTTGCCGTTGACCTGCAGCACCAGCTCGATCTCGTCGCGGCGCAGCGCGTGCTCGTCCACCGTGGGCCAGGGCGCGTCGATCAGCTCGCCCGCCCCGGCGGCATAGCCCAGTTGCTGCCACAGCGTGTGGGTGATGTGCGGCGTGGCCGGGTACAGCACCCGCAGCAGGATGCCGAAGCCTTCGGCCAGGCAGGCCGCCGCGCCGGGCTCGCTCTCGGCCTTGAAGTCTTCCAGCGCGTTGAGCATCTTCATCGCGCCGGAGACGACGGTGTTGTATTGCATGCGCTGGTAGTCGTAGTCGACCTGGCGCAGCACGGTGTGGATCTCCAGACGCAGCGCCTTGGCCTGCTTGCCGAAGCCGTCGGCCTTGGCCACCGCCGCCGCGCGCGGCGCCACGGACACATCGCCGCCGAGCTTCAGGCCGAAGTTCCAGACGCGGCGCAGGAAGCGGTAGCTGCCCTCCAGCGCGGCGTCGTTCCACTCCAGCGTGGCCTCGGGCGGCGCGGTGAACATGGTGTACAGGCGGGCGGTGTCGGCGCCGTATTTTTCGATCAGCTCCTGCGGGTCGACGCCGTTGTTCTTGGACTTGGACATCGTCGTCCAGCCCTCGTAGGTGACCGGCTGGCCGTCGGCCTTGGCGGTGGCCGAGACCACCTTGCTGTGCTCGTCGCGCACGATGTCGAGATCGTGAGCCCAGAAATACTGCTTGCCGGTGCTGGTGCGCGAGAACGCCTCGTTGAGCACCATGCCCTGCGTCAGCAGCTTGGTGAAGGGCTCGTCGATCTTGACGAGCCCGAGGTCGCGCATGACCTTGGTCCAGAAGCGCGCGTACAGCAGGTGCAAGATGGCGTGCTCGATGCCGCCGATGTACTGGTCCATGGGCATCCAGTACCGCGTGCCCTCGCCCACCATGGCCTGGTCATTGGCCGGGTCGCAGTAGCGCATGAAGTACCAGGAGCTGTCCACGAAGGTGTCCATGGTATCGGTCTCGCGCCGCGCGTCCTTGCCGCACACCGGGCACTTGCAGGCCAGGAAATCCTCGCGCTTGTTCAGCGGGTTGCCGCTGCCGTCGGGCACGCAGTCCTGCGGCAGCACCACGGGCAGGTCTTTCTCGGGCACCGGCACCGCGCCATGCTCGTCGCAGTGGATGATGGGAATCGGTGTGCCCCAGTAGCGCTGGCGGCTCACGCCCCAGTCGCGCAGGCGCCAGGTGACGCGCATCTCGCCCAGGCCCTTTTCCGCCAGCGCGTGCGCCACCGCCTTGACCGTGTCGCGGTGGTTGAAGCCGCTGAAGTTGAACGAGTTGATGGTGACGCCGTTTTCCTTGTCGGCGTACCAGTCGTGCCAGTGGTGGTAGTCGTAGACCTGGCCATCGACATGGACCACCTGGACGATGGGCAGGTCGTACTTGAGCGCGAAGGCGAAGTCACGCTCGTCGTGGCCCGGCACGCCCATGACGGCGCCGTCGCCATAGCTCATGAGCACATAGTTGCCCACCCATACGTCCACCGGCTCCTGGGTGAAGGGGTGGATCACCTTCAGGCCGGTGTCCATGCCCTCCTTGTCGCGCAGGGCCAACTCGGCCTCGGTGGTGCCACCCTTTTTGCAGTCCTCGATGAAGGCCGCCAGCCGGGGGTTGGTGCGCGCGGCATGCTCGGCCAGCGGGTGCTCGGGGGCGACGGCGCAAAACGTGACGCCCATGATGGTGTCGGCACGGGTGGTGAAGACGTACATGCGCCCGTCGCCGATCAGCGCGCCGGTGTGGTCGCGAATCTCATGCGGGAAGGCAAAGCGCACGCCCTCGCTCCTGCCGATCCAGTTTTCCTGCATCAGCTTGACGCGCTCGGGCCAGCCGGGCAGGTGGTGCTGCACGTGATCGAGCAGTTCCTGGGCGTAGTCGGTGATCTTGAGGTAGTAGCCGGGGATCTCGCGCTTTTCCACCACCGCGCCGGTGCGCCAGCCCTTGCCGTCGATCACCTGCTCGTTGGCCAGCACGGTCTTGTCGACCGGGTCCCAGTTGACGACCTGGGTCTTGCGGTAGGCGATGCCCTTTTCCAGCATCTTGAGGAACAGCCACTGGTTCCACTTGTAGTAACTCGGGTCGCAGGTGGCGACCTCGCGCGACCAGTCGATGGCCAGGCCCATCGCCTGCATCTGCTTTTTCATGTACGCGATGTTGTCGTACGTCCATTGGGCCGGCGGCACCCCGTTCTTGAGCGCCGCGTTCTCCGCCGGCAGGCCGAACGCGTCCCAGCCCATGGGCATGAGAACGTTGTAGCCGCTCATGCGCAGGTAGCGCGTGAGCATGTCGTTGATGGTGTAGTTGCGCACATGCCCCATGTGCAGCTTGCCGCTGGGGTAGGGCAGCATCGAGCAGGCGTAGAACTTCTTGCGCCGCGTGTCCTCGATCACCCGGTAGGCATCGCGCGCCGTCCAGTGCGCCTGCGCGGCCTTCTCGATGTCGAGATGGTTGTACTTGTCTTGCATGGGGGAATTTTAGGCGGCGATCGCGATGGGGCCACGCCGTTGTCGTCCTTGGCTGCCGGCCGGCGCGCGACAGGCGGGCAATGAGGCTAGCGCTCCGGTGCGGGTTCGGCCACAAAACCGATGCGATTGAGGCCCGCCCGCTGGGCGGCGCCCATCAGTTCCACCACCCGCCCATAGGGCACGGACCGGTCGGCGCGCAGCTGGATCTCGGTGTCAGGGTTGGCGCGCGCCGCCTGGGCCAGGCGCTCGGCCAGTTGGGCGTCGTCCAGCGGCCGGTCGTCGACGAACATGCGGCCCTGGGCATCCAGCACCACCGTGACCGAAGCGGCCGCCTCGGCCGCCCTGGCGCCGGCCGCGCTGGGCAGATCGAGCCGGATCGAGCTGCCCAGCAGGGGCGCGGTGATCAGGAAGATGACCACCAGCACCAGCATCACGTCCACCAGCGGCGTGACATTGATGTCGCTGATGGGACGGTTGCCCCGGGCCCGTTCGAGCCGGCCGAAGGTCATGAAGCCCCCACCGTCGCCACCGCCGTCGGCTCCTCGTCTTCGAGCGGCGGCGCGGTCTGGGAGCCGGCCAGCAGGTCGCGCAGGTCGAAGGCGAAGCCTTCGAGGTCGGCCTCGATGCGGGCGATGAAACGGCCGAACACGTTGTAGCCCAGGACAGCGGGAATGGCGACGGCCAGGCCGGCGGCGGTCATGACCAGCGCCTCGCCGACCGGGCCGGCGATGCGGTCGATGGAGATCTGGCCCTCGGCGGCAATGCCCACCAATGCGTGATAGATGCCCCAGACGGTGCCCAGCAGCCCGACAAAAGGCGCGGTCGAGCCCACCGTGGCCAGCAGCACCTGGCCGAACTGCAGCTTGTCCAGCACATGGTGCAGGGCGTTTCGCAGCAGCCGGGTCAGCTGCTGCGAGCGGTCACCCGCGCTGGCGAGGGCGCCGGTGGTGGGCACTCGGGTGGCCTCGACCAGCGGCAGCACCAGGCCCTCGCGGTCGAAGGCGGGCAGGCGCTGCAACGCATCCTCGATGGACCCCGCCTGCCAGAAGGCCGCAGTGCCACGCGCCACATCGGTGGTGGCGCGGCGCAGCAGCCAGGCCTTCCAGAGAATGATCACCCAGCTGCCGACCGACATGGCCAGCAAGACCACGGCCACCACCTGGGTGACCGTGTCGCCGTCGCGAAGCACCTCCCACAAGCCCATGGTGGCCTTTGGCGCGCGAGGCTAGCGCAGCCCGAGCACGTCGAACATGTCGTACAAGCCGGCCGGGCGCTCGGCCAGGAAGCGCACCGCCCGCAGGCTGCCCTGCGCGTAGGTGGCGCGGCTGCTCGACCTGTGGGTGATTTCGATGCGCTCGCCGGTGCCGGCGAACAGCACGGTGTGGTCGCCCACGATGTCGCCGCCGCGGATCGCGGAAAAGCCGATGGTGGATGGGTCGCGCTCGCCGGTGACGCCCTCGCGGGCATAGACCGCGCAGTTCTTGAGGTCGCGGCCCAGCGCGTCGGCGATCACCTCGCCCATCTTCAGGGCCGTGCCCGAGGGCGCGTCCACCTTGTGGCGATGGTGCGCTTCGATGATCTCGATGTCGTAGCCGGTGGCCAGGGCCTTGGCCGCCATCTCCAGCAGCTTGAGCGTGACGTTGACGCCGACGCTCATGTTGGGCGCCATCATGATGGCGATGTCGCGGGCGGCATCGGCGATCTCGCGCTTTTGCGGCTCGGTGAAGCCAGTGGTGCCGATCACCGCCTTGACCCCCAGCTCGCGGCACACACGCAGGTGAGCCAGCGTGCCCTGGGGGCGGGTGAAATCGATCAGCACGGCCGCATTGGCCAGGCCGGCTTGCAGGTCGGCGGTGACCGCCACGCCGCTGGCATGGCCGAGGAAGGCGCAGGCGTCGTTGCCGATGGCGGGGCTGCTGGCGATGTCCAGCGCGCCGCTGAGCTGGCAGTCGCCGGATTCGCGCAGCGCCTCGATCAGCATGTGGCCCATGCGGCCGGATGCGCCGGCCACGGCCACCCGGTGTGGCGCCTGGGGAGAGGAGGTAGCAACCATGAAGTCAGCGCGCCGGTGTCTCGAGCGGCGGGTAGTTGGCGTCTGGCGGCGCGACGGCGTCGGCCGTGGGTGCGGCCGACTTGGGCGGCGGCGGGAAGCGCTCGAGCTGGGACTCGGTGGCCTCGAGCACGGGCACCTTCACGGTGCCGCTGCGCGGCTCAAGCAAGGCGACGAACTCGGACTCGCTGGGCATCGGGTCGCCCTCGAAGCGCTGCAGGCCTTCGGCGCCGAAGAACACGGCCAGGCGGCGCGCCTGGGGCTCGATGCCCTGGCGTTTGAGCGTGAAGACGTAGTCCCAGCGGTTGGCATGGAACGCGCTGGCCACCAGCGGCGTACCCAGGATCTCGCGCACCTGCTCACGGCTCATGCCGGTGCGCAGCGCCTCGACCTGCTCGCGCGAGACGAAATTGCCCTGCACCACCTGCGCCTTGTAGGGCGTGATCGCGTTCAAGGCGCTGTGGGAGCTGTCCCGCAGGCTGCCGCAACCGGCGGCCAGGGCGCAGGTCGCCAGCACGAGGCAGAACCGGCGAAGGCGTTGGGGAAAGGCGGGCATCGTTGGGACCGTGGCGGATATGATCGATCCATTGTAGCGGCCGCCCTTTTGCGGCTGGCCGAGCTTGCGACCCATGGCGAACATCGACGAACTCAAGAGCACCGGCCTGAAGGCCACGCTGCCGCGGCTGAAAATCCTGGACGTATTCCAGCGGGGCGCGCAGCGCCACATGACCGCCGAAGACGTCTTCCGGGTGCTGCTGGTCGACCGCACCGACATCGGCCTGGCCACCGTCTACCGCGTCCTGACGCAGTTCGAGCAGGCGGGCATTCTGTCGCGCAGCCATTTCGAGAGCGGCAAGGCGGTGTACGAGCTCAACGAGGGCACGCACCATGACCATCTGGTGTGCCTCGACTGCGGCCGGGTGGAAGAGTTCTACGACGCCGAGATCGAAAAGCGGCAGAACGCGGTCGCCGAGGCCAAGGGTTTTGCCATTGCCGACCATGCGCTCAGCCTGTATGCCCACTGCACCAAGCCGCAGTGTCCGAACCGGCCGGTGCGGGGTGGGCATGAGTCGCAGCCACCGCCGCACGCCTGAAGTCGGGCAAAGCGCACCACGGTCAAAGGAACTCGGCACGGACGTCGACGCTGGACTGGCACCCGATCCGATCGAAATGCGCCACCAACCAGCGCTCGGCATGGGCCCGGCCCTTGTCCCGCAGCTGGGTCAGGAAGCCCCAATCGGGATTGAGCTTGCTGGCGACGTCATACTGCACCATCTCCTCGTCGGCGCGGATCGAGTGGATCAGCATGAGCTTGAATTCCTGCGGCGACAGCTTGCCGCGCTCGATCAGTGACGTGACGAATGCGATGGCACGCATCTCGCGCATCAGCGACGAATTGAAACTCACCTCGTTCAGCCGGTTCAAGATGCCTGAGACCGTGCGCGGGCAGCCGGGGCGCACGATCGGGTTCAGGTGCACGATGACGACGTCACGCGAATCGCAGTCGTAGATCAGCGGGTAGATCGCCGGATTGCCCATGTATCCGCCGTCCCAGTAGAACTGGCCGTCGATCTGCACCGCCTGGAACAGGAAGGGCAGGCAGGCCGAGGCCAGCACGGCGTCGGCTGTCAGCTCACTGGCTTCGAAGATGCGTACCTTGCCGGTCTCCACGTTGGTCGCGGCCAGGAACAGCTTGACCGCCGACTGGCTGCGCAGCGCGGCGAAGTCCACGTGCGACTCGAGGATCTGGCGCAGTGGATTGATATTTCCTGGATTGAGCTGGTATGGCGAGAACAGCCGCGTCCACATGTCCATGAAGAACCAGGCGGCCGAATGGTCCATGGACCGCAGGCCCAGCAGCGGCGCCCACGCCAGGCCTCGGTACGGGCTGTAGCGCATGCCGGCGTCCGACACCGCGCGCCAGAAGTCCGCCAGGGCCCGGCGGGCTCCGTCCGGCCCGCTTAGGGTCCAGCCCGATGCGAGCACCGCCGCGTTCATCGCGCCCGCGCTGGTGGCGCTGATCCCTTCGAAGGTAAGGCGCCCGTCTTCGATCAGCCGGTCCAGCACACCCCACGCGAAAGCACCGTGGGCGCCGCCGCCCTGCAGGGCGAGGTTCACGGTCTTGCGGGTCGCGGCGCGCGCGGTGCGCGGCTTGACGGTCATGTCCATCAGCCTCCTGCGTTGAGCCGCGGCAGGTATGCGCGTGCATCCCGGCTGCGTCCATGCCGCCATGCTTGGCCTAACTCAGCCGGGTGTCAAGGGGTGCCAGCGCCGACACCGCAGCCGCTCTGACGCGCGCCAGAACCTCTAGGCGTCTTTTTCCATCGCCCGCCGATGCCGCTCGACGAACTCCTGGTAGGTGTCGACCCCGCGCAGCTGCAAGATGGCGTTGCGCACCGCCGCCTCGACCAGCACGGCGATGTTGCGGCCGGCCACCACCTGGATCACCGCCTTGCGGATCGGCACGCCCAGCACGTCCTGGGTGAGCGGCTCATAGGGCAGGCGCTCGTACTCGCGC
>JAZKDA010000124.1:0-2457 GCA_040387815.1 Pseudomonadota bacterium
CCTCCTCGAGCGGCACACCCAGCTCGCGAGCGAACTTGCGCACCGCGGGCGACGCATGCGGCAGACCGGTGCGCGGCTCGGGTTGGTGCGGCGGCAGCGACGCGGTGGGCGAGGTGCGGTCCACGACGGCAGCCGCCGTCACGGGCGGCGCCGCGGCGGGTGCGGCGGGTGCGGCGGGTGCGGCGGGTGCGGTGGGTGCGGCGGGCGCGGGTGCGGCCGGCACGGGTGCCGCGGCGGCAACTGGTGCGGGTGCGGCTGCCGGGGCGGCGGCGTCGCTCTCGACCACCAACAGGACCGTGCCTTGCTTGACCTTGTCGCCCAGCTTGACCTTGAGCTCCTTGACGACGCCCGCGGTGGAGGACGGAATCTCCATCGAGGCCTTGTCGGACTCCACGGTGACCAGCGACTGCTCGGGCTTGATGGTGTCGCCGGGCTTGACCAGCACTTCGATGACTGCGACTTCGTCGAAGTCCCCGATGTCGGGGACTTTCACTTCGACCAATGCCATGGTGTGTTCTCCTGTTCTTGTTGTTCGCCGCTACCGCTCAAGCGTACAGCGGGTTGACCTTGTCCACCTTGATGCCGTAGCGGGCAATCGCCTCGGCCACCTTGGCGACCGGCACGACGCCATCTTCGCTCAGCGCCTTGAGCGCGGCGACCACAATGTAGTGACGGTTGATCTCGAAATGCTCACGCAGGCGGGTGCGGAAGTCGCTGCGGCCGAAGCCGTCGGTGCCCAGTACCTTGTAGGCGCGGCCCTTGGGGATGAACAAGCGGATCTGCTCGGCATAGGCCTTCATGTAGTCGGTGGAGGCGACCACCGGGCCGGCATGCGGCTGCAGCTGTTGCGTGACGAAGGGCACACGCGGCGTGTCGGTGGCATGCAGCAGGTTCCAGCGCTCGCAGTCCTGGCCGTCACGGGCCAGCTCGTTGAAGCTGGGGCAGCTCCAGACGCTGGCCGAGACGCCGAAATCATTGGCCAACAGTTCCTGCGCGGCCAGCGACTCACGCAGGATGGTGCCCGATCCCAGCAGTTGTACCTGCGCCTTGGCCTTGGGGTTGGCGCCGGGCTTGAGCAGGTACATGCCCTTGATGATCTGCTCCTCGGTCCCCGCCTGCAGGCCGGGCATGGGGTAGTTCTCGTTGAGCAGCGTGAGGTAGTAAAAGACGTTGTCCTGCTTTTCCACCATGCGCTTCAAGCCATGGTGCATGATGACCGCCACCTCGTGGGCATAGGTCGGGTCGTAGCTGATGCAGTTGGGAATGGTGGACGCCAGGATGTGGCTGTGGCCGTCCTCGTGCTGCAGGCCTTCGCCGTTGAGCGTGGTGCGCCCCGAGGTGCCGCCGAGCAGGAAGCCGCGCGCCTGCATGTCGCCGGCCGCCCAGGCCAGGTCGCCGATGCGCTGGAAGCCGAACATCGAGTAGTACACGTAGAACGGCACCATGATGCGGTTGTTCGTCGAGTACGACGTGGCCGCGGCGATCCAGCTGGCCATGCCGCCGGCTTCGTTGATGCCCTCCTGCAGGATCTGCCCTGATTGGTCTTCCTTGTAGTAGGAGACCTGATCGCGGTCCTGCGGGGTGTAGAGCTGGCCGGCCGGGTTGTAGATGCCGATCTGGCGGAACAAGCCTTCCATGCCGAAGGTACGGGCCTCATCGACCAGGATGGGCACCGCACGCGGGCCCAGCTCCTTGTCGCGCAGCAGCGTGGTCAAAAAGCGCACATAGGCCTGGGTGGTGCTGATCTCGCGGCCTTCGGCCGTGGGTTCGAGCACCGCCTTGAAAGCCTCGAGCGGCGGCACGGCCAGCTGCTCGTCGGCCTTCACGCGGCGGTGCGGCAGGTAGCCGCCCAGGGCCTTGCGCCGCTCGTGCAGGTACTGCATCTCGGGCGTGTTCTCTTCGGGCTTGTAGAACGGGATCTCGGCCAGCTTGTCGTCCGGGATCGGGATGTTGAAGCGGTCGCGGAAGGCCTTGATGTCCTCGTCGGTCAGCTTCTTGGCCTGGTGCGCGATGTTGCGCGCCTCGCCGGCCTTGCCCATGCCGAAGCCCTTGACGGTCTTGATCAGCAGGACAGTCGGCTGGTCCTTGGTGTTCACGGCCTTGTGATAAGCCGCATAGACCTTCTGCGGGTCGTGGCCGCCACGCTGCAGGCGCCAGATGTCCTCGTCGCTCATGTGAGCGACCATCTCCAGGGCCTTGGGATGGCGGCCGAAGAAGTTCTTGCGCACGAAGGCGCCGTCGTTGGCCTTCATGGCCTGGTAGTCGCCGTCGAGGGTGTCCAGCATGATCTTGCGCAGCACGCCGTCCTTGTCGCGCGCCAGCAGCGGATCCCAGTAGCTGCCCCAGATCAGCTTGATGACGTTCCAGCCGGCACCGCGGAACTCGCCTTCGAGTTCCTGGATGATCTTGCCGTTGCCGCGCACCGGGCCGTCCAGGCGCTGCAGGTTGCAGTTGACC
>JAZKDA010000125.1:0-6002 GCA_040387815.1 Pseudomonadota bacterium
CTGGCGTTCGACAGTGCAAGGCGGACCATGCCCCTGCGCGTGGTGGTATCGATCGTCGGACTGAGATAACTGACGCGCGCGATCGTTTCCCGCCCGAGGTCTGACGAGACGACGGTCGCCGTCTGTCCGAGGCGGAGGGCCGCAATCTCGCCGGCGCCAATCGGGGCTTCGATCCAGACCGTGGACAGATCGCCGATCACAAACATCGTGCGATCGGTCGAGACACTTTCTCCGGTCGTGACATCACGCTCCATCACGACGCCACTTACCGGCGCGCGCAGCTCGTACCGCGGGAGGAGCTCGGCGGGCGCCGCCTCAAGCGTGTCGAGGAACTCAGGCGTGTCTCCCAAGGTGAGCAGCTTCTGCCGCGAGGTGGTGACCGCGTGTACCGCCTCTTCGGCTTCCAGCGCGTGGTGGCCGAACTCGAGGCGCGCAAAAGCCCCGAGGCCGTCACCCACCGCAAGGTGCTGCGGCCCTGGGGCTCGTACGACAGCGTCGACGCCGGGCCACGCTTTCAGGTCAAGCGCATCGTCGTCAAGCCGGGCGCATCGCTCAGCCTGCAAAAGCACTACCACCGGGCCGAACACTGGGTCGTGGTCAAGGGCACGGCCGAGGTCACCCGCGGCACCGAGGTGCTGCTGCCCACCGAGAACCAGTCGACCTACATCCCGCTGGGCGAGGTGCATCGCCTGCACAATCCTGGCCGCACGCCGCTGGAGATCATCGAGGTGCAGTCGGGCGCCTACCTGGGCGAGGACGACATCGTGCGGCTGGACGACAGTTATGGGCGGGTGGTGCCGATTGCGGAGGGGAAGAAGGCGGCTTGACTTAACCCAACTGCGCCGCCGCCGTCCTCATTCCATCAACCGGGCAGCCGCCTTGATCAAGGCCTGCGCGAAGTCGGCCGCGGCAGGCTTGACCTGCGCGCCGCGGCGCGAGACCAGATACAGGTCCAGGTGCACCGCTGGTTCGACCAGCATGGCGACGCTGAGGTCGTGGCGCACGCACTCCTCCAGTGCGAACGAGGGCACGATCGCATGGCCATGCCCGGCGCGCACCATGGCGATCAACGTGCCGATCAGGTTCATCCGCGGGCGGTCCTGCGGTTCGTCGCCGCGCCGTCCCAGATGTTTTTCGATCAACGCCTGGATCGGGTTGTCCGTGGGAAGGCTGATCAGCGGCAGGCCCCTGAGGCTGGTCCAGGGGCGGCTCGGGCCGAGCCCCTTCGGCCCATCGCCCGGCGGGCTGATGCGCATCAGCCGGAAGCGGCACAGCGGCTCGCGCACCAGGCCGGCCGCCGGCTTGACGAAAAAGCCCAGCCCGATGTCGGCATCCTCCTCCAGCACGCGCCGCCGCACGGTGTTCACGTCGACGTCAGCCAACTGAACTCGCACCTGCGGGTGGCTGACCGCGAAACCGCGCACAACGCGCGGCAGCAGGGTCGCCGACACCATCGGGGTCGCGGCGACGTCCAGCCTGGCCCGCACCGCTGCCTCGGCGCCCCCGATCCCCGCCTGGAGGCTGCGCAGCTCCCCGACGATGCGCTCGGCCACCGGCTGCAGGCGGCGGCCGGCCTCGGTGAGCGTGATGGCGCGCGTGGTGCGCTCAAACAGGCGGGCGCCCACCTGATCCTCCAGCTCCTTGACCAGCATGCTCACCCCGGAGGGCGACATCGGGATGCTCTCGGCGGCACGTGCGAAGCTCTGCAGACGGCAGATCTCCAGGAACGCCAGCAGCTGCCGGCTGCTCACATTCATCAGTTTATTTGACGATTTCATCAGAAGGTTCCGTTTGATTCAGCTCAAGGAACAGAATCCAATTGTGTGGCAGGCGCGGCATGACGCGGCGCAACGAACAGGACCAAAAGACAAATGGACGAAGCGTTAGAAGCAGCCACCCCCCAAGACAGTGGCGTGGTGATCGTTGGAGGCGGCCCCGTGGGCCTGGGACTTGCCATCGAACTGGGCCAGCGCGGCATCGGCTGCACGGTGGTGGAGCGCTACCCGCAACCGCAGCCCATTCCGAAGGGGCAGAACCTTACCCAGCGGACCATGGAGCACTTTCATGTCTGGGGCGCCGAAAAGCAGTTGCGCGCCGCCCGCACCATTCCGCCGGAATACGGCATCGGCGGCCTCACCGCCCACGGCACGCTGCTGGGGCCTTATTCGTACGACTGGCTGCAACGCGACTTGGTGCGCCCCTACTACTACACCGCCAATGAACGCCTGCCGCAATACGCCACCGAGGCGGTGCTGCGCGCACGCGCCGCCGAACTTGCCTGCGTCGAGACCCTGTACGGCTGGGACGCCGAGTCGGTGCGGCAGGAGGCGGGCGGTGTGACGGTGGCCCTGCGCGAGCGCAAGGGGGAAGGGCGACGCTCGATCCGCGCCGCCTATGTCGTGGGCTGCGACGGCGCCCGATCGACCGTGCGCGAGCAGGCGGGCATCACGCAGACCCGCACCGACCACGACCGGGTGATGGTCCTGCTGGTCTTTCGCTCGCGCCAACTGCACGAGCTGCTGCAGCGCTTTCCGGGCAAGTCCTACTACAACGTGCTGCAGCCGGAACTGGACGGCTACTGGAAGTTCCTGGGCCGCGTCGACCTGGGCAGCACCTGGTTCTTCCACGCCCCGGTGCCGGCCGGCACCACGGCGGACAACTTCGACTTCAAGGCCTTCCTGCACGAGGCGGTGGGCGCGCCGTTCGAGATCGAGTTCGAGCACATCGGCTTCTGGGACCTGCGCTTCGCCCTCGCCGACAGCTATCGTGCCGGCCGCCTTTTCATCGCCGGGGATGCCGCCCACAGCCATCCTCCGTATGGCGGCTATGGCGTCAACTCGGGCCTGGAAGACGCCCGCAACCTGGGCTGGAAGCTGGTCGCCACCCTGCAAGGTTGGGGGGGCGACGCCTTGCTCGATTCCTATGACGCCGAACGGCGGCCCGTATTCGCGTCGACCATCAACGACTTCATCGCCAAGTCCATCGATGAGGACAGCCGCTTCCTGCGAGCGCATGATCCGGCGCGCGACCGCGCTGCCTTTGAACAGGCGTGGCAGGCGCGCGCCCAGGGCGCGGTCGGCGAAGTGCACGCCTTCGAGCCGCATTACGAGGGCTCCCCCATCGTCTGGGCCGAGGCCGGCGCGCAACGCGCCTGCAGCGCCAAGGGCTCGCATCGCTTCGAGGCGCGTGCCGGCCACCACCTGGCCCCGGCCATGCTGTCCAGCGGCAAGAACGTTTTCGAGATGCTCGGCGCGGGCTTCACGCTGCTGGCGTTGGACGCGCCGGCGCCCGGCGTGCGCGCTTTTCGTGAGGCGGCCCAGGCACACGCGACTCCTCTGACCGTGGTGGAGGCGCGCGCGCAGGGCGAGGCCAAGCGCTATGACGCCCGCTGGGTGCTCGTGCGGCCCGACCACTTCGTCGCCTGGACGAGCCAGGAGCCGGACATCACCGACGAGATGGCCGCGCATGTACTTTCACTCGCCAACGCCAACGCCAGCACGCCGCGCAGCGCCGCCCTCGCGCAACCTTGATCAACTATCCTGAAGACACCGATGAACAAGACACAGACCCTTCTCGCGACGCGCCGCGCGGCGCTGCACCTGGCTGCCTGGAGCGGCGCGGCCTTGCTGGGCGCCAGCGTGCTGCCCGCCTACGCCCAGGACAAGTTTCCTTCCGGCACCGTCAAAGTCGTCGTCCCCTTCGGCGCGGGCACCGGCCCCGACATCCTCGGGCGTGCCCTCGGCCAGAAGCTGTCGGACAAGTGGGGCCAGCCCGTCGTGGTGGACAACCGCGGCGGCGCCAGCTCGATGATCGGCACGAAATTCGTCGCCGCGTCCGCGCCCGACGGCCACACGGTGCTGGTCACCGCCAACACCCTGGTCCTGAACAAGGCGCTCAATCCGGGCGCGCCCTACGACCCGCTCAAGGACGTTGCGGCCGTCGCGCCGCTCGCGGTCGGCCGGCTGAGCCTGGTGGCGCACCCGTCGCTGGGCGTTTCCAGCGTCAAGGAGCTGATCGCCAAGGCCAAGGCGAGCCCGGGCAGCATCAACTACGCGTCGCCCGGCAACGGCACGCCGCACCATCTGGCGATGGAGCTGTTCAAGCAGAGCGTGGGTGTGTTCATGACGCACATTCCCTACACCAGTACGCCCGGCGCCTTGAGGGACATCCTCGGCGGCCAGGTCAAGCTGATGTTCCTGCCGATCCACGTGGCGCAGGCGCAGGTCAAAGCCGGCAGGCTGGTGATGCTGGCGTCGGGCGGCAAGCAGCGCGCCGAAGCCACGCCCGATGTGCCCTCGGTGGCCGAGGCCACCGGCGTGAAGGACTTCGATGCCGACATCTGGTATGGCATGTATGTGCCTGCCGCAACCCCGGCGTCCGTCGTGAACCAGCTCAACGCCGATGTCACCGCCCTGCTCAACTCGCCTGAGGTCAAGGCGGTGTTCGCCAGCCAAGGGCTGTCGACGCTATCGGGCACGCCGCAGGACCTGGCCAACCTCTCGCGCAACGACCTGGCTCGGTGGAGCAAGGTCGTCAAGGCCGCCAGCATCAAGGCCGACTGAGTTTGCCGCAGGCCATGGAGATCCACACCCTCCTCACGCAAGACCAAGTCACCCTGCAGCTTGCCTGGCTGCCCCCGCGAGATCCGCAAGCCCCGGTGTTGCTGGCCACGCATGGGGTGGCCAGCAGCTTCACGCTGTCGGGCCTTTGGCAGGCGTTGCGGCTGGTGGCGGCGCGCGGCTGGGGCGTGGCAATGCTGAACAATCGGGGCCACGACTGGGTGGCGATGAACCCGGGCGATCGCCGCTGGGTCGGCGCGGCCTACGAGAAGATCGAGGAAAGCGTCTTCGACTTCCAGGCCGGGCAACGCTGGCTCGCCGAGCGCGGCCACCGCAAGATCGTCATCGCGGGCCACAGCCTGGGCGGCCTGAAGGCGGCCTACACACAGGCCCACGCGCCCAGCGAAGACGTGGTCGGGCTGGCGATGTTCTCGTCCCCCCGGCTGCCCGATGACAAGGTGTGGGACTGGAGCGCGCATCAGCAGTTGCTCGCGCGTTGCCATGACATGGTGGCGCAGGGGCGCGGCGAGGAGCTGATGCACGTCGACATGCCCACCAACACCCCCGCCATGAAGGGCTTGATGTGCTATGCCACCTACATCAACAAGTACGGCCCTGAGGCCGCCACCACGGCGCTGCGCTATGCCGATCGCATCCGCGTGCCCACCTTGCTGCTGGCCGGCGACCACGAAAAGCCGCAGCTTTCTTTTTCAATCGACATGGAGGCCGCGCTGGTCAACGCGCCGTCGGTGCGGCGCGTGATGGTGCAAGACTGCGACCATATCTACAGTGGCCGGTTTCAGCAGGTCGCGGACGCGGCGCTGGGGTGGTTGCGCGGGCTGGGGTGAGGCATTGCAGTACCGTTCGCTGCCCAGGCGCGAGCATCCCTTTTCAATCTGCCAAGAGTTTGGCCAGTTCGCTGTCCAGCGCGGCAAGAGCGCGCCGTCCTTCCAGCGCCCGCCTCTTCCAGCCGGGCCCCCGGCTGAGCGCGTCCGCCCAGGCTTCTCGCACGGCCTCAGGGTCTGTGTCTCGGAAGAACTCGATCAGCGAGGCGGCCTGCGCCAGGTCCTTCGTCACCTTCGCCTTGAACGCGCCGGTACGCTCGCCGATGATGAGCAGCTTGTGGATCGCGTAGCGCTCGGGTGCGGGGAGCGTCACGACCACCGCGCGGCCGGCGGGATCGAACAGCGTGGCCTGCTGAACGTCTTGCAGCGAGAACTCCATGAAGCGTTGGGGCTGAAGCGCTACGTCCAGCCTATCGATCATGATCGGCTCGTCGCTGTCGCCCGTCTTGGGTGTGAGAAATTCAATCTGGAACTCGGGCTCATCACGATGCCGGGAGGAAGCGCCCGCGGTACCGCGGTATTGCACCAGCGGCAGGAAGCCTTCTTCCATGGCGGTCAACGCGGACTGCGGCTTTGCCTGGATCGTCGAAGGCAGGGC
>JAZKDA010000125.1:6012-7979 GCA_040387815.1 Pseudomonadota bacterium
GCGACCGGCGTGCGCGGAGTCGACGTCCGAGGTTTGCTCCGCGCCGGCCCAACGAACGCCGAGTTGGTTTGCGTAGCTCAGAAAAGCATGAGTCCCGATCAGCACGCCACCGGCGCGAAAGAAGCCGTATTCATTCAGGCGCAGGATCACCCCCAAATGCTTGCGCTGCGTCGGGATGCAGCCCAGCGCGTTCGCGGACCGCGCCAAAGGCCTCAGGCGCTCTTTCGGTTGCGCGGCCGCTGCACGTTGCACCAAGGCCCGAACCTCGTCGGTGTCCGGACCGACATACAGCTGCCGCACGCGCTGATCGATGTCACGGAAACTGAAGTACCACTGCACTGAGCCGTGGATCGTCTTCGTACCGAAGCTGCCGTTGAGATGAGACACATCCCGGTCGAACTCGATGGCCATGGCTGCCGTGTGCAGCTGCGCGTAAGCGGTCGAGGTCGCGACGGGTTGGGTGGTGTAGCGTGCGGCCATGGGGCGTTATACAACACAAAAGCTAAATGTTGTATAACCCGCCGCTGGCTCGTGGCAACGACGTCAATCGTCCCTCGAACTGCCACGCACAGACTTCTGAGCTTGCGATAGGTCTAAGGGGAACGTGGATCGCCTTGGCCGTGGCGGCCGTTCTAGGACGGCGCGGGACGGCCGCCCTAAATGTGTGCATTTTGTTCCAAAAACGAAGAAAGATTTTCCGGCTGTAACTGTTGTTGAGCTAAATTCTTGGGGCGTTTGTTTTTTAGGACTCCCGTCATGGCCACCTTCGCTGCATCCAGTTCAATCGACCTGCTGAACCTTGTCATGGAGGGGGACGACACGTTCTCGTCGCAGACCCCCACGTCGTTCACCCTGACCGGCCCAGGCCGCACGATCAATGCGGTCGGCACCGGGATCACCTACGACGGAATCACCGGCGAGCCCCTGACCGGCACCGTCACCAGCATTACCTGGAGCGGCGACTACAACTTCACGCTGACCGGCGTCAGCTTCGACCTGAGCAGCAACTACTTCGACAACGGGTACCAGGTCGATGGCGTGACGCTGTTCGGCCTGACCGCGGAAATGGCCTCCTGGCTCAGCGGCAACGACAGCATTACCGGCTCCAGCTCCGCCGACCTGCTGGCTGGCTTTGCCGGCAACGACACCATCAGCGGCGGCGATGGCGGCGACCAGCTCGAGGGCTGGTCGGGCAACGACACGCTCAACGGCGGCGCGGGCGACGACATGCTGCTGGGCGACGAGGGCAGCGACACCCTGTCGGGCAACGACGGCAGCGATTTCATCGATGGCGGTGCGATCCTGGACCGCATCAGCTACTCGGACCTGAACGTCCTGAGCTTTAGCTACGTCACCAACGGCGCCGTCTCAGTGACGGTCGACCTCTCGGGCATCACCGGCGACGGCAGCGCCGGCTCGGGCACCTCGACCGTGAGCGATGAGACTGGCACCGACTCGGTGGCCAACGTCAACTTCATCGTGGGCGGCGCGGGCAACGACACCATCACCGGCAGCAGTGCGATGATCTTCGAGCAGATCGAAGGCGGCCTGGGCGACGACATTCTGGAAGGCGGCGCCATCACCGACTTGGTGAACACCGACAACGCCAACCGGGTGAGCTATGCCGGCGCCTCCGGCTCGGTGACGGTCGACCTGGCGGCCGGCACCGCGACCGGCGCGGCCGGCAACGACACCTTGTCCAACTTCGCGCAGGTGCGCGGCGGCAACTCGGCCGACACCCTGTCTGGAAGCAACGTCACGGCCTACACCGAGTTGTTCGAAGGCCGCGGTGGCAATGACGTCATCGACGGCCTGGGCGGCTTTGACATCGCGCGCTACGACACCTATGGCGGCGCCAGCAGCGGCGTCACGGCCAACCTGGCCACGGGCACGGCCAGCGGCGCCAACTTCGGCACAGACACCCTGAGCAACCTCGAAGGCCTGTTCGGCTCCAACTTCGCCGACAC
>JAZKDA010000126.1:0-1878 GCA_040387815.1 Pseudomonadota bacterium
CACCAGCGCGCTTGGCGGCCTGGGCATGGCGCCAGAAGTGCAGGTTGCTGGCGATGGAGTTGCTGCCCCAGATCAGGATGAGCTTGGCCTCGGCGAAGAACTCGATGCGCATGCCGACCTTGGCGCCCAGCGTGTAGACCATGGCTTCGCCGCCTGCCATCGAGCAGATGGTGCGGTCCAGCAGCGAGGCGCCGAGCTTGTGGAAGAAGCGCCTGTCCATCGACTCGCCCTGCACGAGGCCCATGGTGCCCGCATAGCTGTAGGGGAGAATTGCTTCCGGTTCAGCCTGCAAACCCCGAAGATGCGCGGCGATGTCGTCCAATGCGGCTTCCCACGAGACAGGTTCGAAGCGGCCGCTGCCTTTGGGGCCAACGCGTTTGAGGGGCTGCACCAGCCGCTCGGCATGGTCATTGCGTTCGATGTAGCGGGACACCTTGGTGCACAGCACGCCGCCGGTGTGCGAGTGGGCGGGGTTGCCCTGCAGCTTGACCGCCACGCCGTCCTTGACGGTGGTGACGAGCGCGCAGGTGTCGGGGCAATCGTGCGGGCAGGCGCCGAGCACCGTGGAGGGTGCGGAGGTGTCGGGCGTGTCGAGGAGGGAATCCGTTGCGTGGGCCATCGAACAAGTCTAATTTGAGTATCAACACACAGGGCAGAGGGAAGATTTCACCATGACGATGCATCTGAATCGCAGGCATTTTTCGATCGCCACGGCGGCCGCCGCCACGCTGGGCGGCTTCGGCATCGCCCGGGCGCAGAGCGAGACGCCGCTGGTGCTGGGCCAGTCGGCACCGTTCACCGGGCCCGCTGCGCAGCTGGGCATCCAGTTCCACCAGGGCGCCAAGCTGTTCCTGGACCAGTACAACGCCCAGCCGGGCCGCCGCAACGTGGTGATCAAGAACCTCGATGACGGCTATGAGCCCGATCGCTGCGCGGCCAACACACAGAAGCTGATCGAGGAAGACGTGTTCGCGCTGTTCGGCTACATCGGCACGCCGACCAGCCTGGCCGCGCTGCCGCTGGCGGTGAAGGACAAGGTGCCATTCATCGCGCCGTTCACGGGCGCCATGTCGCTGCGCGAGCCGTTTCACCGCAACGTGTTCCATCTGCGCGCTTCGTACAACGACGAGACGGCATTGATGGTGAAACAGCTCACCCACCTGGGCATGAAGAAGATCGCGGTCTTCTACCAGAACGACGCCTACGGCAAGGCCGGCCTCGACGGCGTGACGCTGGCGCTGGCCCAACAGGAACTCAAGCCCGTGGCGCTGGCCACGGTGGAGCGCAACTCGGCCGACGTGGCCGCCGCGGTGAAGACGATCGTGGCGAGCCAGCCGGCGGCGGTGGTCCAGGTCGGCGCCTACAAGGCCTGCGCGGCGTTCATCCGCGAGGCGCGCAAGGCGGGTTACGGCGGTGTCTTCTTCAACCTCTCGTTCGTGGGCACGCAGGCGCTGGCGGACGAGCTGGGCAAGGAGGCGGCGGGCGTGATGGTCACGCAGGTGGTGCCGTCGCCCTACAACCAGGCCAACGCACTGGCTCGCGAGTTCACCGAGGCGGTGCGCAAGGCGGGCGGCGGCGCGAGCGCCAATTTCTCGAGCATGGAAGGCTACCTGGCCGCGAAGGTGCTGACCGAAGGCCTGCGCCGCGCACCGGGCGGCAAGGGCACGCGCGACGGGCTGATCGCGGGGCTGGAAAGCATCGAGCGGCAGCAGTTCGGCGGCTTCGAGGTGTCGTTCTCGCCGAAGAGCCATGTGGCTTCGCGGTTTGTCGAGCTGTCGATGCTGACTGCGGACGGGCGAGTGCGGACTTAAGGTCTGTCTTGTTTCAGGGCGCGTGCACAGGCCACCGGGTACTTCCCTCCGCGAATGTCCCCCGGGC
>JAZKDA010000127.1:0-5792 GCA_040387815.1 Pseudomonadota bacterium
GTGCAGCCGCCAAAGCAGCCGCGCATGATGTTCACCGAAAAGCGGATCATCTCCCAGGCCGGGATCTTGGTCGCGCCATCGTGGCTGCCGTTTTCGTCGGCATACACGGGGTGCGGGCTGCGCGCGTAGGGCAGGCCGAACACATGGTCCATCTCGGCGGTGGTCAGCGGGATGGGAGGCGGGTTGATCCAGACGTCGCGGTCGCCATGGGCCTGCACCAGCGCGCGGGCATTGCCGGGGTTGGTCTCCAGGTGCAGCACCCGGTTGGCGTGGGCATAAAGCACCGGGTCGCTCTTGACCTGGTCGTACGAGGGCAGGCGGATGACGGTGCGCTCGCGCGGCGGCAGCTTGCGCTTGCCGGCCAGGGCCGGGTTGGGCACGAAGTTCAGCGGCTGCGCCGCATCGGGGGCGGTGCCCTGTTCCTTGGCGCACGACGTGCCCTGGGCCTGTGCCTGCTCGGCGGTGGTCAGGTAAGGGTTGATGTGATCGTCGACGCGGCCGGGCTGGTCGACCTCGGTGGAATCGATCTCGAACCAGCCTTCGGGCGAGTGGCGCTGGATGAACGCGGTGCCGCGCACGTCGGTGATGTTCTCGACAGGCTCCTTGGCGGCGATCCGATGGGCCACCTCGATCAGGGCCCGCTCGGCGTTGCCATACAGCAGCAAGTCGCACTTGGCGTCGACCAGGATGGCGCGTCGCACCTTGTCCTGCCAGTAGTCGTAATGGGCGATACGGCGCAGGCTGCACTCGATGCCGCCCATGACGATGGGCACCTCGTTGTAGGCCTCGCGGCAGCGCTGCGAGTAGACCAGCGCGGCGCGGTCAGGCCGCTTGCCGCCTACATCGCCCGGGGTGTAGGCGTCGTCGCTGCGGATCTTGCGGTCGGCGGTGTACCGGTTGATCATCGAATCCATGTTGCCGGCGGTGACGCCGAAGAACAGGTTCGGCTTGCCCAGCGCCTTGAACGGCTCGGCGCTTTGCCAGTCGGGCTGGGCGATGATGCCCACGCGAAAGCCCTGCGCCTCGAGCACCCGGCCGATCACCGCCATGCCGAAGCTGGGGTGGTCCACATAGGCGTCGCCGGTGACGATGATGATGTCGCAGCTGTCCCAGCCGAGCTTGTCCATCTCGGCGCGGCTCATGGGCAGGAAGGGCGCCGTGCCGAAGCGGGCGGCCCAGTACTTCCGATAGCTGGTGATCGGTTTGGCGGCGCGCGCGAACAGGGAGACGTCGAGGGGAGCGTTCATGGATGGGGTAAGGGCCCGGTGAGGGCAACTGCGCATTTTAGTTTTAAGTGGCTGTCCCCTCGGTAATGAGGGTCGCGTCCGTGTGCACCATGCGGCCGGCCGAGCCACACGCACTGTGCTAGAAACACCCTGCACACCCCTGGCTCGATGTCCACGCCCTCCCCCGGTTCCCCCGATTCCCGCACTGTCGCCGTGCGCACACTGTGCGACTTCACGGCCCGCCGGGGCGACCTCGACCTGCGCTTCACGCCCTCGCCCACCGGCTTGCAGGGCATCGCCGGCCACCAGCTGGTCACCGGCCGGCGTGGCGCGGGATATGAGCGCGAAGTCTCGCTGAGCGCGGATTTTGCCTCACTCACCGTGCGCGGCCGGGCCGATGGCTTCGATGCCACCGCTGGCCGCCTGGACGAGATCAAGACCCACCGCGGAGACCTTTCTCGCCAACCGGCCAACCACCGTCATCTGCACTGGGCACAGGCCAAGGTGTACGGCTGGATGCTGTGCCAGGCGCGCGGCCTGCCGTCGGTGCGCCTGGCGCTGGTGTACCTCGACCTGGGCAGCCAGAAGGAAACCGTGTTCGAGGAAGAACACGATGCGCAGGCCCTGCGCGGCTTCTTCGAGGGCCTGTGCAGGCAGTACATCGCCTGGGCCGACCAGGAAGCCGCGCACCGCACCGCGCGAGACGCCGCGCTGGGCGCGATGGCCTTTCCCCACGAAGCGTTTCGTACCGGTCAGCGCGAACTGGCCGAGAACGCATGGCGCGCGGCTCGCTCGGGGCGTTGCCTGATGGCGCAGGCGCCCACCGGCATCGGCAAGACGGTGGGCACGCTCTACCCCGTGCTCAAGGCGGCGGCGCAGGGCCTGGACCGCGTGTTCTACCTGGCCGCGCGAACCCCCGGCCGCCAGCTCGCCATCGACGGTCTGGAGCGCTTGCGGCCCCCCGGCGCCGGCGCACCGCGTGTGCTGGAGCTCACCGCCCGGGACAAGCTGTGCGAGCACCCCGACAAGGCCTGCCATGGCGAATCCTGCCCGTTGGCACGCGGCTTTTATGACCGCCTGCCGGCCGCGCGTGCCGCGGCGCTGGCCGCGCCGTCGATGGCCCTGGCGCCGCTGCGCCAGGCGGCCCTGGCGCATGAGGTCTGCCCCTACTGGCTGGCGCAGGAGATGGCGCGCTGGGCCGATGTGGTGGTGGGCGACTACAACTATTTCTTCGACAGCAGCGCCCTGCTGCATGCGCTGACGGTAGAACAGGGCTGGCGCTGCGCAATCTTGGTGGACGAGGCGCACAACCTGGTCGAGCGGGGCCGCCAGATGTACAGCGGCGAACTCGATGAGCGCCGCCTGGCGGCCCTGCGCCGCGGCGCGCCAGCGGCGCTGCGCAAGCCCTTGGACCGGCTCGCACGTAGCTGGCGCGAGCTGGTGCGCGACCAGCATGACGAGTTCGCGGTGCAGGCCGATTTGCCCGGGCGCTTCGTGCTGGCGCTGCAGCAGGCCAGCACGGCCATCGGCGACCATCTGGCCGAGGCGCCAACGGCAAGGACGCCAGGCGATGGATCAGCTGATCCGCTCGGCGAGCTGCAGCGGTTCCACTTCGAGCTGCTGGCCTTCCTGCGGCTGGCCGAGACCTTCGGTGACCATTCGCAGTTCGACATCACCCTGGCGCCGGCGCCGCGCCGCGCCATGTCGCGCCTGTGCATCCGAAACCTGGTGCCGGCGCCGCACCTGGCGCCGCGTTTCGAGGCCGCGCAAGGCGCGGTGCTGTTCTCGGCGACGCTCGGCCCGCCCGGCTACTACCGGGACATGCTGGGCTTGCCGGCCGACAGCGTCTGGATCGACATCGAATCGCCTTTCACCGCCGATCAGCTTGCCGTGCACCTGATGCCGCGCATCAGCACGCGTTGGGCCGACCGCGAGCGTTCGGTCGCGCCCATCGCCGAGCTGATTGCCCGCCAGTTCGCGCAGCGGCCCGGCAACTACCTGGCTTTTTTCAGCAGCTACGACTACCTGCGCCGTGTGGCGGCGCGGCTGGGCCAGGCGCATCCGCAGCTGCCGCTGTGGGCGCAGGAGGCGGGCATGTCCGAAGCACAGCGGCATGCGTTCGTCGCGCGCTTCGTGCCTGGCGGGGCGGGCGTGGGCTTCGCGGTGCTGGGCGGCAGTTTCGGCGAGGGCATCGACTTGCCGGGCGACCGGCTGGTGGGCGCCTTCATCGCCACGCTCGGCCTGCCGCAGGTCAACCCCGTCAACGAATGCCTGCGCCAGCGGCTGCAGCGGTCCTTCGGCGCAGGGTTCGACTACGCCTACCTCTACCCCGGGCTGCGCAAGGTGGTGCAGGCGGCCGGGCGCGTGATCCGCTCTCAGGACGACCGCGGCGTGGTGTGGCTGATCGATGACCGATTTTCGCAGCCCGGCGTTCAAGCTCTGCTGCCGCGCTGGTGGCGTTTGGGCGGCATGGCGGAACCCGCCTGCTGAGCGTCGCGCCGACGCGGGCGTCCGCCCGGACGGACGGGGCCACCGCGCCAACGTCCTTGCGTCTTGCAGGCATCCTTCCTACGCAACCGGGCACGACCCTCCCTAGACTGAATTGATTCGCTCTTACAGCGAATGAATCGGAAATGCCCATGCCCCATCGCCACCTGCCAGTCAAGGTGTTGCTCGTCGACGACGACCCCGCCAGTCTGCACGATCTTGAATCCGTACTTCACGAGCTCGGTGCCGAGTTGGTGAGCGTGGCTTCGGGTGACCAGGCACTGCAACGGACGAAAGAAGAGGACTTCGCGGCCATCCTGCTGGACGTGCGCATGTCGGGGCTGGGTGGGCTGGAGACCGGCCGGCTGATTCGCGCCAACCCGCGTTCGCGCATCACACCGGTGCTGTTCATCACCGACGACGGCAACACAGAGCTGGAAATGGCCTATGCCTTGGGCGCGGTGGACTTCCTCACCAAGCCGGTCAATCCCGCCGCACTCAAGGGCAAGGTTGCCTTTTTCATCGAACTGCAACGAAGCCGCGATCACCTGCGCCAGGCGCAGAGAGAGCAGGCCGTGCGCGAGGCCGAGCAGGCCGCCGCCGCACAGATGAAGCGTGTCGCGGACGAGTTGGCGGAGTCGGATCGGCGCAAGACCGAGTTCCTGGCCACCCTGGCCCATGAGTTGCGCAATCCGCTCGCGCCCCTGCGCAACGGCCTGCACGTACTGCGGCTGTCACGCGACGAGTCGGCCCGCAACCGCAGCTGGCAGATGATGGACCGGCAGCTCACGCAGATGGTGCACCTGATCGACGACCTGCTGGACGTCGCGCGCATCAGCACGGGCAAGATCGCGCTCAAGCTGCAGCGCGTCGAGTTGCGAACCGTCGTCGAGAGCGCGCTGGAGACCAGCGAGCCACTGATCGAGCAGGCCGGGCACGCACTCGAGGTGGACCTGCCCGCACCCCCTGTGTGGCTGAACGTCGACGCCACGCGCATTGCCCAGGTGCTGGCCAACCTGTTGTCCAACGCCGCCAAGTACACCGCGGCACACGGTCATATCCAACTGTCCGCGCGGTGCGAGGGTGGGGACCTGGTACTGATGGTGCGGGACAACGGCATCGGCATGACAGCGCAGACCCTGCCACGCGTGTTCGAGATGTTCACCCCGGTCAGCAGCCCGGACCGGCACCCGCCCGGCGGCCTGGGCATCGGACTGGCGCTGGTGCGGGCGCTGGTCGAGATGCACGGCGGCAGTGTCACTGCGGAAAGCGAGGGAGCCGGACACGGCAGCACCTTCACCGCGCGGCTTCCGGTCCTGGAGGCGCAGTCAGGGGACGCAGGGCAAGCACCCGACGCGCAGGCCGCGCCAGGTGCCGGCTTGAATGTGCTGGTGGTCGACGACAACGTGGATGCCGCCGAGAGCATGGCGCTCATCCTGCAAATGGACGGGCACGCGACACGGGTGGCCAGTGATGGCCGCAACGCGCTGGAAATCGCCGTTGAATTCAAGCCGCAGGTGGTGTTCCTGGACATCGGCATGCCTGGCATGGATGGCTATCAGGTGGCCAAGGCCCTGCTGAGTCAGCAGGCGGCGCACAGGCCGGTGCTGATTGCATTGACGGGATGGGGGGCCAAGGAAGACCGGGCGCGTACGAAGGCGGCGGGCTTCGATTACCACCTGACCAAGCCGGCGAGCATCGAGGTGGTCGAGCAGCTGCTCGAATCGCTTCATGTTGCAGCCTGAACGGCAGCGCTGGCTTGCCGTTCAGGTGCATCAGGGCGCTCAGCTGGCCCGGTTGGCCTGCTCGGCCTGAACCCGCAACTGATGGCGCTTCTTGCCGGCGGCACGGGCCTCTTCGCTGGTGAAGCGGTGGGCGCGGCCGTGCTCATGTGCGGCCTTGCCACCCATGCTGGCGATCTCACGCTTTTTCTCGGGGCTGAGCACCGCGAAGCCGCGCTTGGCGCGCGTGGGCGAAGTGATCAGGGATTCGGCGGCCGTGGCCGCGTTTTCAGACCCGGTTTGGTTGATGTCGCTGGTGGTGTCGAGGTGCACGATCCAGGTTTTGCCAGGCGTCGCG
>JAZKDA010000128.1:0-5828 GCA_040387815.1 Pseudomonadota bacterium
TGGCGGTTCTCGTAGTTGATCAAGGGCAGCCACCTGGCATAGGCGGCCACGGCCGCCTCGCGGTCGCCGGCGGCGTAGGCATCGACGATGGTGCGGATGCCGTCGGGAAAAGCCCCGCCTGTCATGGCGCCGGTGGCGCCGGCGTCCAGGTCGGCCAGCAGGGTGATGGCTTCTTCGCCGTCCCATGGGCCTTCGATCGCGTCGCCACCCAGGGCGATCAGCTCGCGCAACTTGCTTGCGGCGCCCGGCGTCTCGATCTTGAAGTAGGCCAGGTGCTTGATCTCTCGGGCCATCCGCGCCAGGAAGGGCGCCGACAGCACCGTGCCGCTGGCCGGCGCATCCTGGACCATGATGGGGATGTCGATCGCGTCGGACACGCGGGCGTAGAACTCATGGATCTGCGGCTCGGGCACCCGGAAGGTGGCGCCATGGTAGGGCGGCATCACCATCACCATGGCGGCGCCCAAGTCTTGCGCACGGCGGCTGCGGGCCGCGCACACGGCGGTGCCGTAGTGCGTGGTGGTCACGATCACCGGCACGCGGCCGGCCACGTGGGCCAGCACGGTCTCGGTGATCTGCTCGCGCTCGTCATCGGACAGCGAGAACTGCTCGGAGAAATTGGCCAGGATGCACAGCCCGTCGGAGCCCGCGTCGATCATGAAATCGACACAGCGCTTCTGGCTTTGCAGGTCCAGGCTGCCATCTTCATGAAAGGTGGTGGGCACCACCGGGAACACGCCCTTGTAGCGTCGCTGCATGGCGCGTCTCACTCGACGATGTGGAACTGGTCGAGGTAATCCCGCTTGAGCGTCAGGCCCAGGCCGGGCACGTCGTCGCGCAGGTCCAGGAAGCCCTTGTCGGCAATCGGCTCGCCATCGAAGATGTACCAGAACAGCTCGTTGCCCACTTCCACGTCGAAGATGGGAAAGTACTCGGCCATCGGCGAGGCCAGGGTGCTCATGGTCAGGTGGTAGTTGTGCATCTGGCCGGCATGCGGGATCACCGGCACGCTGTAGGCCTCGCACAGGGCGTTGATCTTGTGCGCGGCGGTGATGCCGCCCACGCGGTTGGTGTCGTACTGCACAACGCTCACGGCCTTCTTGTCCAGCAGCTGCTTGAAGCCATAGAGGCTGAACTCGTGCTCGCCGCCCGAGATCGGGATGCTGGTGAGCTGGTTCAACTCGGCATAGCCGTCGATGTCGTCGGCGATCACCGGCTCTTCCAGCCAGCGCGGCTCGAACTTCTCCAGCTTGGGCAGGATGCGCTTGGCGTACTCCAGGTTCCAGCCCATGTAGCACTCGAGCATCAGGTCGTTCTCGTAGCCGATCACCTCGCGTACCGCTGCCACCGACTTGAGGTTCTCGGTCACGCCTTGCTGGCCATGGGCCGGGCCATAGCCAAAGCGCATCTTGAAGGCCTTGAAGCCCTGGTCCTTGAAGGTCTGCGCCTCTTTTTGCATCTCGCCCAGGTCGGTGCGGTACAGCTTGGAGTAGTAGCAGGGGATTTTTTCCTTGGTGCGCCCACCCAGCAGCTTGAACACCGGCTTGTTCACCGACTTGCCCAGGATGTCCCAGATGGCCAGGTCGACCGCCGAGATCGCACCCATGGTCACGCCCTTGCGGCCCCAGGCGTGGGTGGCGCGGTACATGCGCTGCCACAGGTACTCGTAGTCCCACGGGTCCTGGCCGATCACGAGCGGGGCCAGGTATTCGTCGATGATGGCCTTGGCGATCTTGGGCGCCAGGGCCACGTTGCCCAGGCCGACGATGCCGTCGTCGGTTTCCACCTCGACCACCGTCCACGAGTGGAAGCGGAAGGTGCTCATGGATTCAGTCTTGGAATAGACCAGGTCCATTGCGTTGGAGCAGAAGTTGCCCTGGGGCGGAACGGTCTTGCCTTTCCACTCGAAGACACGGGCGCGGACGGATTTGATTTTCATGACGGTCGATGCAGGTGGGTGCCCATGCGCGCGGCAATGCGCAAGGCGTTGTAGGTGGCGTTGACATCGGCCTTGCCCTGGCCGGCGATGTCGTAGGCGGTGCCGTGGGCCGGCGTGGTGATGGGCACGGGAAGGCCGCCCTGCACCGTCACGCCCTTGGAAAAGCCCATCAGCTTGATCGCGATCTGGCCCTGGTCGTGGTACATGGTCACGATGGCCTGGTACAGGCCATCGCGCGCCTTCAGAAAGATGGTGTCAGCCGGGAAGGGGCCGTCGATCGGCAGGCCTTGGGCACGCAGCGCCTGCACCGCCGGCTCGATGATCTCCACCTCTTCGCGGCCGCAGGTGCCGCCGTCGCCGCCATGCGGGTTGAAGGCGGCCACCGCCACCTTGGGCTGGGCCACGCCGGCCGCCTGCAGCGAGTGGTAGATCAGGCGCGTGGCGTCCTGGATGCGCTGCTGGCTCAGGTGGCTGGCAGCGTCCTTGAGCGGGATGTGCGACGACACCCGCGAGGTCCACAACTCGCCCAGGGTGTTGAACTCGCAGAAGTAGCCGGTGACACCCAGGTACTGCGCGAAGTGGTGCAACTCGTCCTCGTGCTTGAGGCCGCCTTGCTTCATCGCGAACTTGTTCAGCGGCGCGAAGCAGATGGCGTCGATCTCGCGGCGCTGGGCCGCGTCCATGCAGGCATTGAGCACCGTGAGCACGCTGGCGCCGCCGGGCGCCTGGGCCACACCACGCTGCACCTGGTCGGCCGCCACGGTGTCCATGGCCAGCCAGGCCGGCGTGTGCGGGTTGGCACGGCCGCGTACTTCGGCAAAGGTTTTCACCGGGGTGGTGGCGACCTGCACGCCGGCAATCGCCTGCCCCTCGGCCCACAACCAGGGGTCGCCGGCCAGCACGATGTTGGCGTGCTGCGCGGCGTCGGTCTGGCCCAGCAGGCGGGCGATCAGCTCGGCGCCGATGCCGGCCGGATCGCCCAGCGTGAGGGCGACAACGGGAAGGGCAGGGGATGTCACGGCGCGGCCTTTCAGTCCAGCTTGATGTTCTTCTTGCGGATCAGGTCGCCGTAGCGCTGGTTCTCCGCCGTGTGGAAGGCCAGGAACTGCGCCGGCGTCATGGGCGTGAGGTCGGCGCCGATGGCCGACAGGCGGGCCTGCGTCTCGGGCATGGCGATCACCTTGTTCACCTCGGCGTTCACCCGCTCGATCACCGCCTTGGGGGTGGAGGCGGGCATGTAGATGCCGTACCAGGCGCTCATCTCGACGCCCTTGACGCCGGCTTCGGCCATGGTGGGCACCTCGGGCAGCTGCGGGTTGCGCTTGGCGGCGGCCACCGCCAGCGGGCGGATCTTTCCGCTCTTGATGTGGCCCATCACCGAAGGCATGGTGTCGAAGCTCATTTGCACCTGGCCGGCGATCAGGTCGATCAGCGCCGGGCTGCTGCCGCGGTAGGGGATGTGCGTGACGAAGGTGCCGGTGGCGTCCTTGAACAGCTCGGCCGCGATGTGCTGCGTGCTGCCCGCGCCGCTGGTGGCGTAGTTCAACTGGCCCGGCTTCGCTTTGGTCAGCTTGACCAGCTCGGCCACGTTGTTGGCCGGCAGCGCGTTGTTGACCACCAGCACGTTCGGCACCGCGCCCACGAAGGCCACGGGCACCAGGTCCTTGTTGCTGTCGTAGCCCAGCTTGAGCAGGTGCGGCGCGATGGCGTGGGCGGTGGACACGCCCATCACCAGGGTGTGGCCGTCGGTGGATTTGGCCGTGAAGTCGGCGGCCAGGGTGTTGGAGGCGCCAGGGCGGTTTTCCACCACCACGGCCTGCTTGAGCAGCGGGCCCAGCCGGTCGGCCACGGCGCGGGCCATGGCGTCGGTGCCGCCGCCAGGGGCCGAGCCCACCAGCAGCTTCACGGTCTGGCGCGGCCAATCCTGGGCGTTGGCGGCCAGGCTCGCGCAGGCGATGCATCCCAGGGCGAACAGCTTGTGCAACTTCATGATCTTGTCTCCGAGTGGGTGATTCAAACCCGCATCGGCGGGCTGGATCGGATAGTAGGCAGCCGATCGATGCTTGAAAATTAGAAACATTTGATAGTTTGATAACCTATGGATATCAGATGCAAATGAAAACGCCGCCCACCCCTCAACTGCTCAACCGCTTGCGCATGCGGCAGGTGGCCCTGCTGCTGGCGATCGGCCAGCTGCGCACCTTGCGCGCCGCCGCTAGCCAATTGGGCATGACCCAGCCGGCCGCCACCAAGATGCTGCAGGAGCTGGAGCTCACCCTGGGCCAGCCCTTGTTCGACCGCGTCGGCCGTGGCCTGCAACTGACCGAGGCCGGCAAGACGGTGCTGGCCTACTTCAAGGGCTTGCAGGGGCATTTCGATGCGCTCACGCGCGAGCTGGGCGAGCTGGAGCAGGGCGGGGCGGGCAAGCTGTGCATCGGCAGCATCATGGCCGCATCGCCCGCGGTGTTGGCGCAATCACTGATCCGCCTGAAGGCCCTGTACCCCCGGCTCACGATCGAGATCACCGTGGACACCAGCGACCGCCTGATTGACGGCCTCCGCCGCGGCGAGCTGGACCTGGTGTTTGGCCGCGTGCCCGACGGCGCGGCCGACGACCTGCGCTTCGAGCCGGTGGCCAAGGAGGCCTTGGCCATCGTGGCCTCACCCAGCCACCCGCTGGCCAAGCAGGTGCGAGTGGCCTGGAGCGACCTGATGCGCGTGCAGTGGGTCTTGCAGCCGCATGGCAGCCCCATGCGCGACGTGCTGGAGCAGGAGTTTCGAAGCCACCGCAGCCGCCCGCCGCGCGGCCTGATCGAGACATCCTCCATCCTCACCACCATGAACCTGCTGGCCGATTCCGAGATGGTGGCGGTGATCCCGGCCGAAGTGGCCGAGCGTTATGAAGCCCACGGCATGCTGGCCCGCCTGGCCTACACCATCCGCCAGCAACTGAGCGTGTACGGGATCATCACCGCCAAGGGGCGGCCGGTGACGCCGGCTGCGGCGCAGCTGGTGGGTTTTGTGGGGGAGCGGGGTGGTCTGAGGGCTTGAGGGGCTTAAGGGGCTCAAGAGCACCAACACAATGGTTCGTCCGATCATCAAGACGCGAAGGCTGCTGCGTAAGATGAGGCACTCACTTGCCCGTCCGGTGACGCTCGGCGCGCTAGGGTGGCCAACCTCATCGCAGAGGCTTTTTCAATGATCCCATCGATCACCGTCCCCTCGCCTGATCGCGACCCCCGCGGCTTTCTCACCCATCTGTACCAGGCCGCCGTGCAGCGCGCCCAGCCGCGCGAGGGCATGGCGCGCCACCTGCCCGCGCCGCCCAAGGGGCGCACCGTGGTGTTGGGCGCGGGCAAGGCCGCGGCCTCGATGGTCCAGGCGCTGGAGGCCCTGTGGCCGCCCCACGCGCCCTTGAGCGGGCTGGTGGTCACGCGCTACCACCACGTCCCGCCGCGCCCGGCGGGCCTGCCCGAGCGGGTGGAGGTCGTCGAGGCGTCGCACCCCGTGCCCGACGCGGCCGGCCTGGCCGCCGCCGAGCGCATCCTGGCGCTGACGCGGGGCCTGACGGCCGACGACCTGGTGCTGTGCCTCATCTCCGGCGGCGGATCGGCCCTGCTGACCCTGCCTGCGCAAGGCCTCACCCTGGAGGACAAGCAGCGCATCAACCAGGCGCTGCTGGAGAGCGGCGCCCACATCGGCGAGATGAACTGCGTGCGCAAGCACCTCTCACGCATCAAGGGCGGGCGGCTGGCGGCGGGGTGCGCTCCGGCGCGTGTGGTCACGCTGACGATCAGCGATGTGCCCGGCGACGATCCTTCGATCATCGCCAGCGGCCCCACCGTGCCCGATCCCACCACCTGCGCCGATGCGCTGGCCATCCTGGACC
>JAZKDA010000128.1:5838-24868 GCA_040387815.1 Pseudomonadota bacterium
CGGTGCCGGCAACGGTGCGTGCCGCGCTCGAGGCCGGTCAACTCGAAACGCCCAAGCCCGGCGATGCGGCCTTCGCTGGCCATGCGGTGCACCTGATCGCCACCCCGCAGCAGTCGCTGCAAGCCGCGGCCGACCTGGCCCGTGCGGCGGGCTTGCAGGCCTACATCCTGTCCGACGAGATCGAGGGCGAGTCGCGCGAGGTGGGCAAGGTGCATGCCGCGTTGGTGCGGGCCGTGGCGCGCAAGGGGCAGCCCTTCGAGCGGCCCTGCGTGATCCTGTCGGGCGGCGAGACCACGGTCACCGTGCGGCCGCAGCCGGCGGGCACGCCGCGCGGTCGCGGCGGCCGGGCGGGCGAGTTCTGCCTGGGGCTGGCCCAGGCCCTGCAGGGCCAGCCTGGCGTGTGGGCGCTGGCGGCCGACACCGATGGCATCGATGGCGTTGAAGACAACGCCGGCGCGGTGGTGGCCCCCGACACCCTGGCGCGGGCGCAGGCGCTGGGCCTGCGGGTCGACCGCTTCCTGGACCGCAACGACGCCTACGGTTACTTCCAGGCGCTGGGCGACCTGGTCATTACCGGGCCTACCCACACCAATGTGAACGACTTCCGGGCGCTCCTGATCCTGTAAGAGTGCGGCTCAGCGTTAGGATGCCGACATGCGAATGACGCACCCACAACTGCTGGCCCTGGAGTTCCCCGAGCGGGAGTTCAGCTACGACGAGCGCGACACCATGCTGTATGCCGTGGGCGTGGGCCTGGGCCGCGAGCCCGAGGATCTGCCTTTCGTCTTCGAGCAAGGCCTGCGGGCCCTGCCCACGCAGGCGGTGGTGGTGGCCTGGGAGGACACCTGGCAGGACGTGATCGGGCTGGATGTGCTGCGCGTGGTCCATGGCGAGCAGCGTGTCACCCTGCACGGCCCGCTGCCGGCGCGCGGGCGGGTTCGCGCGCGCTTTGGCATTGCGGATGTGTTCGACAAAGGGCCGGGCCGCGGCGCCATCGTGCTGGCGCGCACCGAGCTGAGCGACGCCGCCAGCGGCGCGCCGCTGGCCACGCTGCTGTCGACCGTGTTCGCGCGGGGCGACGGCGGCTTCGGCGGGCCCAACGGCCGCCGGCCCGAGCCGCATGCGCTTCCCTCACGCGCCGCCGACCACGTGCGCGAGCGCGCCGTGCGCCCCGAGCAGGCGGCCATCTATCGCCTCAGCGGCGACCGCAACCCGCTGCACGTGGACCCTGCGTTCGCGCGGGCGGCCGGCTTCGATCGGCCCATCCTGCATGGCCTGTGCACCTGGGGCATGGCAGCGGCCGAGGTGCTGCGAACCGCCTGCGGCATGAAGGCCGAGCGGCTGCTGCACTTCGAGGCGCGCTTTACCGCACCGGTGTATCCCGGCGAGACGCTGCGTACCGAGGTGTGGATCGACGGCCAGGTGGTGTCGTTTCGCACCACCTCCACCGAACGCGCGGTGGTGGTGCTGGACCACGGCAAGGCACTGGTGGCACCGGCAATTTAGTTGGTTTTTGCCTGCAGCGGGCTCAAAACTCCACCACCGAGCGAATCGACTCCCCGCGCTTCATCAGCGCGAAGCCTTCGTTGATGTCCTCGAGCTTGAGCTTGTGGGTGATCAGGCTGTCGATGTCGATCCGGCCCTCCATGTACCAGTCGACGATGCGGGGCACGTCGGTGCGGCCGCGGGCGCCGCCGAAGGCCGAGCCTTCCCACTTGCGGCCGGTCACCAACTGGAAGGGGCGGGTGCTGATTTCGGCGCCCGACTCGGCCACGCCGATGATGATGCTGCGGCCCCAGCCCTTGTGCGTGCACTCCAGCGCCTGCCGCATGGTGCTGGTGTTGCCGATGCACTCGAAGCTGTAGTCGGCGCCGCCGTCGGTCAGCTGCACGATGGCGTCGACGACGTTCTCGGTGGTCTTGGGGTTGATGAAGTGGGTCATGCCGAACTTGCGGGCCATGGCTTCGCGTTCGGGGTTCAGGTCGACGCCGATGATCTTGTCGGCGCCCACCATCTTGGCGCCCTGGATCACGTTCAGGCCGATGCCGCCCAGGCCGAACACCACGACGTTCGCGCCGGCTTCGACCTTGGCCGTGAAGAGCACCGCGCCGATGCCGGTGGTGACGCCGCAGCCGATGTAGCAGACCTTGTCGAAGGGCGCGTCGGGGCGGATCTTGGCCAGCGCGATCTCGGGCACGACGATGTGGTTGGCGAAGGTGGAGGTGCCCATGTAGTGCAGTAGCGGCTTGCCGCCCAGCGAGAAGCGGCTGCTGCCATCGGGCATCAGGCCTTTGCCCTGGGTGGCGCGGATGGCCTGGCACAGGTTGGTCTTGCGCGACAGGCAGAACTTGCACTGGCGGCATTCCGGTGTGTACAGCGGGATCACATGGTCGCCCGGACGCAGGGTGCTCACGCCCGCGCCCACCTCCAGCACGACCCCGGCCCCCTCATGGCCCAGGATGGCGGGGAACAGGCCCTCGGCGTCGGCGCCCGAGAGCGTGTAGTAGTCGGTGTGGCAGATGCCGGTGGCCTTGACCTCCATCAGCACCTCGCCGGCGCGCGGGCCGTCGAGGTCGACAGTTTCAATGGTCAGGGGCTGGCCTGCTTTCCAGGCGACGGCGGCGCGGGTCTTCATGGCGTGTTGTCCTGTTTCGAACTCTGGCGTGGCGAGCCGCGATTGTGGCGCAGGCGTGGCGAGCCCTTATCCTATGAGGTTGGATGCCTGCGTCGCGGCGTCTGCCAATCCCCCTGACCAAGAACGCCATGACTTCCGATTCCCCAGTTGACCTGATCGTGGTGGGCTCCGGCGCCGCCGGCCTGGCCTGCGCCATCACGGCCAGAACGCGCGGCCTGGATGTGGTGGTGCTGGAAAAAGAGCCCGTGTTCGGCGGCACGACCGCGTTGTCGGGCGGCGTGCTGTGGATCCCGCTGAGCCACCATGGCCGCAAGCAGAACCCTGCCGATTCGGTCGAAGCTGTCCGCCGTTACATGATGCAGGAGACGGGCTCGTTCTACGATGAGGCCGCCGTGCGCGCCTTCATCGACAACGGCCCCAAGATGGTGGAATTTTTCGAGGGCCAGACGGCGATGAAGTTCATCCCCACCCTCTACCCCGACTACCACCCCAACGTGCCCGGCGGCATGGACATCGGCCGCTCGATCCTGGCCCAGCCCTTCGACATCCGCGGGCTGGGCAAGGACATGGCGCGCCTGAAGCCGCCGCTCAAGACCATCACCTTCATCGGGATGATGTTCAACTCGTCCAACGCCGACCTCAAGCATTTCTTCCGGTTCACAAGATCGCTGACCTCGTTCCTGTACGTGGCTCGGCGGTTGGCCAACCATCTCATGGAGCTCGCGCTGTACCGCCGCGCGGTGCAGGTCACCAGCGGCAATGCGCTGGCCGCGCGCCTGGCCAAATCGGCGCTCGATCTGGGCATCCCCATCCTCACCTCCACGCCGGCCAGCCAGATCGTGATGGAAGGCGAGCGGGCCGTGGGCGTGGTCGCCGGCGGACAGGGCGCTGGCCGCACGATCCGCGCGCGCCATGGCGTGGTGCTGGCCAGCGGCGGCTTTCCGCACGACGCCAAGCGCATCGCGCAGGCCTATCCGCACCTGCGCCGCGGGCATGAGCACCTGTCGCCCACACCCACCTCCAACACCGGCGACGGCGCCCGCATGGCCGAGGCCGTGGGCGGCGTGGTGGACATCCGGTTTCGCGAGGCCGCGGCCTGGATGCCGGTGACGAAGGTGGACTTCGGCAAGGGCGAGAGCGGCGTGTTCCCGCACCTGCTCGATCGCTACAAGCCCGGCGTGATCGGCGTGCTGTCCAATGGCAAGCGCTTCACCAATGAGTCCAACTCCTACCACGACGTCGGCGCCGCCATGATCGAGGCCTGCACGGACTTGCCCGAGACCGCCATGTGGCTGGTCTGTGACAAGACCACCCTGGGCAAGTACGGCCTGGGCTATGTCAAGCCCGCGCCCATGCCCATCGGCCGCTTCCTGCGCAACGGCTACCTGATCGAGGGCAAGACGCTGGCCGAGCTGGCACGCGCCTGCGGCATCGACGCCGACGCGCTTGAGCGCACCGTGAGCGACTACAACCAGCATGCCGAACGCGGGCAAGACCCGGCCTTCCAACGGGGCAGCACCAGCTTCAACCGCTACCTGGCCGATGCCGACCACCAACCCAACCCCTGCGTCGCGCCAGTCAAGACCGGGCCGTTCTATGCGGTCAAATTGCTCATGGGCGACCTGGGCACCTTCGATGGCCTGTCCACCAGCGTCGTCGGCGAGGTGCTGCGGCGCGATCACACGCCGCTTGACGGGCTGTACGCCGTGGGCAACGACCGCGCCAGCATCATGGGCGGCAACTATCCCGGCGCGGGCATCACGCACGGCCCCAACATGACCTTCGGGTGGCTCACGGCCCACCACATCGCCGACCGGGCCGCCGCATCCCGCACCCCTGCCGCGAACGGGCAGGCCACACCCACGCACGAGGCAACAGCATGAACACCGTCTCCCACCTTCCGCCCAAGCTGGTGCCTTCCAAGCCGGCGCCCTCCAAGCCCTGGGTCGACCACCGCATCTACACCATCGCGCTGCGCAAGATGCCCGAGTTCCTGGACGTCTTCAACCGCCTGGCCATGCCGGTGCTGATGGAGACCCTGGCGCATCCGCTGGGCTTTTTCACCAGCGTGGTGGGGCCGCAGAACCAGTTCATCCACCTGTGGGCCTACGACGACCTGGCCGACTACGAGCGCCGCTGCCGCGCCCGCGACACGCACCCGGCCTTCCCGGCCTACCTGGCGGCCTCAGGCCATCTGATCACCGCTCAGGAGACGCGGCTGATCCGGGCGGCCGACATGCCGTTTTTCGGCTGAGCTGCCCGGCCGCTACAGTGCGCCCATGGCATATGAACTCCACTATTGGCCCACCATCCAGGGCCGCGGCGAATTCGTCCGGCTGGCACTGGAGGCGGCTGGCGCACCGTATATCGACGTTGCACGCGGCGACGAGGCGGACAAGCAGGGCGTTAAGGCGCTCATGCGCACCCTGACCGACAAGCGCGAGCGGCACCTGCCCTTCGCGCCGCCCTTCCTCAAGGACGGCGACTACGTGATCGGCCAGACCGCCGCCATCCTGCAGTACCTGGCGCCCACGCTCAAGCTGGTGGGCCGCAACGAGCAGGCGCGTACCTGGTCGCTGCAGGTGCAGCTGACCATCGCCGACATGGTCGACGAGGCGCACGACGCCCATCACCCCGTGTCGTCCAGCCTCTACTACGAGGACCAGAAGCCCGAGGCGCTGCGCAGGGCCGGCTTCTTCTGCCGCGAGCGCATGCCCAAGTACATGCAATGGTTCGAGCGCATCCTGGTGCAGAACCCGGCCGGGCCGCGCCACCTGGTGGCCGGCCGCCTGAGCTATCCCGACCTGTCGCTGTTCCAGCTGGTCGAGGGCTTGCGCTATGCCTTCCCCAAGGCGGCCGAGCGGGTGTTGTCGCGCACACCGCATGTGCGCGAGCTGCACGCGCGGGTGGCCACGCTGCCGCGGGTGGCGGCCTACCTGGCCAGCGAGCGTCGCATTCCGTTCAACCAGCAGGGCTTGTTCCGCCACTACCCCGAGCTGGACGACGCATGAAGACCTTGAGTCTGCAGCTGCGGTTCTTGCTGCCCTTGGTGGTCACGCTGGTCATTGCGGCCTATGTGGCCCAGCCGCTGCTGGACAAGGTCACGCTGCGCTGGTTCGCGCGCGACCTCAACAGCCGCGGTGTCCTGGTGGCCAACGCGCTGTCGGACTCGGTCGTGCAGGCCTTGGAGTCGGGCCAGCCCAAGCGGCTGCAGCCGCTGTTCGATCGTTCGGTGCAGGACGAGCGCCTGTTCGCGATCGGTGTGTGCAGCCCGGACGGCCGGCTGCTTGAAAGCACCAAGGCCTTTCCGGCGGATTTGAGTTGCGAGCGCAGTGTCGAGCTTGCGGCCCGCGCCGACCCCCGGCTGGAGCTCTCGGGTGGCGCGGTCCACGTCGGCGCGCACGCCGTGATGTCGAGGCCATCTGCGCCAGCGCCTGTGACGCCAGCCAACGCGGCGCAGCTGGCGCTGGGCGCGGCCGAAGTCGGCGCGCCGCACACTGCGGTGCCCGCGGTCTCCGCGGAGACCGCGCCGCCCGAGCCGCATCTGGCCGGCCGGCTGGTGGTGCTGCATGACCTGAGCTTCGTCGAGTTGCGCAGTCAGGACACCCGCCGCTACCTGATCGGCTTCATCGCGGTCCTGGGGCTGGTGATCGCATTGATCACCGTCGTGGTCGCGCAACTGAGCTGGCGCGGCTGGGTGAAAGGGGTGCGCGCGATCATGCGCGGCGAGGGTCTGGTCAGCCCCTTGCTGCCGCCGCCCGAGCTGGCGCCGTTCGTCGACGACCTTCGCAGCAGCCTGCGCGATCTGGAAGACGAGTACCGGCGCATGCACGGCACCGAGGTCGACTGGAACCCCGAACGCCTGCGGGCACTGCTGCACACCCAGCTGCGCGGCGACCAGGTGATCGTGGTGTCCAATCGCGAACCCTACATCCACGAACGGGAAGACGGCACGGTGGTCGTCAGGCGCCCGGCCAGCGGCCTGGTGACGGCGGTCGAGCCGGTGATGCGGGCCTGCTCGGGCACCTGGATCGCGCATGGCAGCGGCAGCGCCGACCGCGATGTGGTGGACGCCCACGACCGCGTCGCCGTACCGCCCGGCCACAACGACTATCAGCTGCGCCGGCTGTGGCTCACACCCGAAGAGGAGCAGGGCTACTACTACGGCTTTGCCAACGAGGGCATGTGGCCCTTGTGCCATGTGGCGCATGTGCGCCCGGTCTTCCGCGAATCTGACTGGGAGGCCTACAAGGCGGTCAATCAACGGTTCGCGGATGCGGTGGTGGCCGAGGCGCGCACCGAAGACCCGGTGGTGCTGGTGCAGGACTATCACTTTGCCTTGCTGCCGGCCATGGTCCGGGCCAAGCTGCCGCAGGCGACCATCCTGACCTTCTGGCATATCCCCTGGCCCAACCCCGAGTCCTTCGGCATCTGCCCCTGGCGCCGCGAGATCCTGCAGGGCATGCTGGGCAGCACCATCCTGGGCTTTCACACGCGCTTTCACTGCAAGAACTTCATGGAGACCGTGGACCGCTATCTTGAGGCCCGCATCGAGGACGAGCACTCCACCATCAGCTTCCAGGACAAGGAAACCCTGGTCGAGGCCTATCCCATCTCGATCGAGTGGCCCGACGCCGCCCAGGTGGCCGCCTGGCCGCCGGTGGCCGAATGCCGCCGGCGGGTGGCACAGCGATTGGACCTGCCCGAAGGGCTGTGCCTGGCGGTGGGCGTCGATCGCTTCGACTACACCAAGGGTATTCTCGAGCGCCTGAACGCCGTCGAACGGCTGCTGGAGAAGGCGCCCGAATGGATCGGCCGCTTCGTGTTCGTGCAGGTCGCAGCACCCACGCGCGGCGCACTGGACGAATACCGCAGTCACCAGGAGCGCGTCGAGCGGCTCACCGGGCGCATCAACACCCGCTTTGGCCGGCCGGGCTACCAGCCGGTGCATCTGCTGGCGCAGCAACATGACGCCGACCAGCTCAACGAGCTGTTCCGCGCGGCGGACATCTGCATCGTGACCAGCCTGCACGACGGCATGAACCTCGTCTGCAAGGAGTTCGTCGCGGCCCGGGACGACCAGCAGGGCGTGTTGGTGCTCAGCCGCTTCGCCGGCGCCGCCCGCGAATTGACCGAGGCGCTCGTCGTCAACCCCTACCACGTGGAAGAAACCGCCGACGCGCTGCTGCGCGCGGCCGTGATGCCCGTGGCCGAACAGCGCGAGCGCATGGCCAGCCTGCGCAGCACGGTGCGCGAGTTCAATGTGTTCCGCTGGGCCGGCCGGATGCTGAGCGACGCCGGCCGCTGGCGCCTGCGGGCCCGGGTCGAGGCGCGGGTGCGGCGCTTTGGCGAGACCTGAGCGCGCGGGGCGTGCCCCTGGCGGGGCCTCGGTTCAGGCTGGCTGAACCCGCCCCAGCAGCTTGTCCAGAAACTGCCGCGCCCGCTCGCTTTGCGGGTTGGAGAAGAAGGCATCGGGCGCGCCTTCTTCCATGATCTGCCCCTGGTCCATGAAGACCACGCGGTCGGCCACCGAACGGGCGAACTCCATCTCGTGCGTGACGCACACCATGGTGATGCCCTGGCCAGCCAGCTCGGTCATGACGCCCAGCACCTCGTGCACCATCTCCGGGTCAAGCGCTGAGGTGGGTTCGTCGAACAGCAGGATCCGCGGCGCCAGGCACAGCGCCCGGGCAATGGCCACGCGCTGCTGCTGGCCGCCCGAGAGCTGCAGCGGAAACTTGTGCGCCTGTTCGGCGATATGCACACGCTCCAACTGCAGCAGGGCGTCGGCTTGCGCCTGCTGGCGGGGCACCTTACCCACGCTGATCGGCGCGAGGGTCAGGTTGTCCAGCACGCTCAGGTGCGGAAACAGGTTGAACTGCTGGAACACCATGCCCACGCCGCGGCGCACCTGCCCGATGGCGCGCTCGTCCTCGCGGCCTTCCACGCCCAGGGCCACGCCGCCGACGGTCAGCCGCCCCTCTTGAAACGGCTCCAGCGCATTGATGCAGCGGATCAGGGTGGATTTGCCCGAGCCCGAAGGACCGCACACCACCAGGCGCTCGCCGCGGCGGATGTCCAGGGTGATGTCGCGCAGCACATGGAAGTCGCGGCCGAACCATTTGTTCAGCTTGTCGAAGCGGACCGCAGATTCGGTGGGCGAGGGCGTCATGCGGTCCTTCATTCAACGGGCCTGGCTGCGCGCATGCCGCTGCTCCACCCACAGGCTGTAGCGTGACATGGCGGCGCAGACGACAAAGTAGATGGCGGTGATGAACAGGTAGCCCTCGGCCATGAAGGGCCGCCACACCGGGTCGCCGGTCAGGGCCAGCCCCAGCGAGCCGGTCAGCTCGTACAGGCTCACGATGGTGATGAGCGAGCTGTCCTTGAAGATCGAGATGAAGCTGTTCATCAGCCCCGGCACCACCGCGCCCAGGGCCTGCGGCAACACCACCAGGCGCTGGGTGGCCCACCCGCCCAGCCCCACGCTCTCAGCGGCCTCCAGCTGGCCGCGCGGCACCGACTGCAGGCCGGCGCGCACGGTCTCGGCCAGGTAGGCCGCGGCGAAGAGGGCAATGCCCAGCAGCACCCGCACCAGCACGTCGGGCGTGGTGCCCACCGGCATGAACAGCGGGAACAGGAAGCTGGCCATGAACAGCACCGAGATCAGTGGCACGCCGCGCACCAGCTCCACGTACAGGCCGCACAGGCTGCGAATCGCCGGCATGGTCGAGCGGCGGCCCAGCGCCAGCAGCACCGCGATCGGGCAGGCCAGTACGATGGACAAGGTGCTGAGCATCAGCGTCAGCGGCAGGCCGCCCCAACGCTCGGTGGGCACCGGCGTCCAGCCCAAGATGCCGCCGCGCATCAGGGCGAAGAACGCCAACCACACCAGCACCCAGGCCGCGACCAGCCAGCGCGTCCAGCAGCGGCGGATGCCGCTGGCAATGACCAGCGCAACCAGCAGCACGGTGGCCAGGATCGGGCGCCATTGCTCCTCCAGCGGAAAGCGCCCGAGCAGAATGAGGCGGTACTTCTCGGCGATCACGCCCCAGCATGCGCCGCTGCCGCGCGCGGCCTGGCAGGCGTCGGCGTCGGGGCGCCAGACGGCGTTCCACAGTGACCAATCGGCCACAGGCGGCAGCGCCCACAGGGCCCAGGCCAGCAGGGCCAGGGTGGTCAGGCCGCTGATCCAGCCGCCGAACAACTCTTGCCGCACACGGGTCCACAGGCGTGCGGGGGGCAAGGGCGCCGGGCGGGCGGGCAGCGGCTCATGGCGGATGAAGGCCTGCACGGACGGCACGGGCGTCATGGCCTCAACGCTCCCGCAGCGCCGCGCGGCGATTGAGGTGCCCCATCAACAAGGCCGTGGCCAGCGACAGGCACAGGTACACCGCCATCACGATGGCGATGCATTCAAGCGCGCGGCCGGTCTGGTTCAAACTTGTGTTGGCGATGGACACAAGGTCGGGGTAGCCCACTGCCACCGCCAGTGACGAATTCTTGGTGAGGTTCAGGTACTGGTTGGTCAGGGGCGGCACGATCACCCGCAGCGCCTGCGGGCCTGTCACCTTGCGCAGCGTCTGGCCGCGCGACAGGCCGATGCTCTGCGCTGCCTCCACCTGGCCGCGCGGCACCGAGGTGATGCCGGCGCGCACCACCTCGGCGACGAAGGCGGCGGTGTAGAAGGTCAAACCCGCCAGCACCGCCAGAAATTCGGGCGACACGGTGGCGCCGCCTTCCATCGCAAAGCCCTCGGGCACCGGCACGCTCCAGTGCCAGCCGTCGGCGCCATGTGCAGGGTAGGGCAGGGACAGGCCGGCCTTGCTCAGAAAAAGCATGTCGCGCCAGTGCCAGGCGTCGGTGGCGTCGGGCAGGTACTCGACCAGCAGCAGGTACCACACCAGCAGTTGCACCAGCAGCGGCACGTTGCGAAACACTTCCACATAGGCTCGGCAGACCGCGCGCACCGGCAGGTTGGGCGAGAAACGGCCCACGCCGATCAGCGTGCCCAGCACGGTGCACAGCACGATGGCGGCCACCGACACACGCAGCGTGTTGAGCAGGCCGACCAGAAACGCCCGCCAGTAGGGCGCGCTGGAATCGAAGGCAATGGGCAGCTCGCCGATGTCGAAGCCGGCCGGCTCGGTGAGAAAGTCCCAGCCGCTGCGGATGCCGCGGGCCACCATATTGGCCTGGGTGTTGAACGCCAGCCAGAGCAGGGCCGCCACCACGGCGCAGAGCGCCAGCGCCTGCCACACCAGCGCCCGCGTGGCCGGGTGGCGCCAGGACCACACCGGCCGCGACCGGGGCGGCGCGGGCCGGGGTGCGATCACCGGCGCAGGGCTCAACGCACCGGCAAGGCGTAGAGCAGGCCGCCCTGGCTCCACAGCTGGTTCTTGCCGCGCGGCAGGCCCACGGGGGTTTTCTCGCCGACGTTGCGCTCGTAGATCTCGCCGTAGTTGCCCACGGCCTTGATGGCGCGCACCAGCCAGTCGCGGTCCAGGCCCAGGTGCTTGCCCATGTCTTCGGTGGTGCCCAGCAGGCGCCCGACCACCGGGTCTTTGGTCTCGGCCTTGAGCTTGTCGACGTTGGCCTGGGTGATGCCGTTTTCTTCGGCTTCGATCAGGCCGTAGACCACCCAGCGCACGATGGCCTGCCATTCTTCGTCGCCACGGCGCACCAGCGGGCCCAGCGGCTCCTTGGAGATCAGCTCGGGCAGGATGACGTGGTCTTTCGGGCCCTTGGCCTCCTTGGCGCGCACCGAGGCCAGGCCCGAGGCGTCGGTGGTGTAGGCCTGGCAGCGGCCCGCGAAGTACGCGGCGTTGGTGGCGTCGAACTTGTCGAACACCACCGGCTTGATGTTGAGATTGTTGGCGCGGGAAAAGTCGGTGAGGTTCTTCTCGGAGGTGGTGCCCGCTTGCACGCACACGGTCGCGCCCTTGAGCTGCCTGGCGCTCTTGACCTTGCTCTTGGCCGGCACCATGAAGCCCTGGCCGTCGTAGAACACCACGGCGGTCGAGGCCATGCCCATGGACGCGTCGCGCGACATCGTCACCGTGGTGTTGCGCGAGAGCACATCCACTTCGCCGGACTGCAGGGCGGTAAAGCGCTGCTGCGAGGCCAGCGGCACCCACTTGACCTTGTTCGCGTCGTTCAGCAGGGCAGCGGCCACGGCCTTGCCGATGTCCACGTCCAGCCCGGTCCAGTTGCCTTGGCTGTCAGCGGCGGAGAAGCCCGGCACCCCGGTGCTGACGCCGATGGCGATCTGGTCGCGCTGCTTGATGGTGTCCAGCGTCTTGCCGGCGTGGGCGCTGGTGAGGCCGGCCAGCGCCAGGGTCAGGGCCAGCAGGGACGGTCGGGGGGTCTTGTTCATGGGGGACTTTCGTGTGAAACCAGCGCGAGTCTACTCAGGCTTTGCGGGTGGGCTGGCACCGGCGCCGCCGGTGCGTCGCTGTTCCAAGAGCGTGCCGATGAGCGCCAGCACCTTCTTGACGGTCAGGGGCTTGGTCAGGTGCGCATCGAAACCGGCCTTGATCGACCTGCGCCGGTCGCCTTCCTGGCCCCAACCGGTGGCGGCGATCAGGACGACGCTTGCACCCCAGGGCTTGGCCCGAATGGCACGGGCCACCTCGTGGCCGTTGAGGTCGGGCATGCCCACGTCGACCAGCATGACCTCGGGCCGGTGTTGTTCGGCCAGCCCAAGCGCCGACCCGCCGCCATTGGCCACCAGCGTGCGAATGCCCTGCATGCGCAGCAACTCGGCCATTGCCCACGCGGCGTCTTCGTTGTCGTCGGCAAGCAGGACGACAGGCGCGTCCGCCGTCATCGCGGTCAGGCTTCCCCCGTCGGAACGGGCCTCTTGCGCGTCGCTCGGGCCCGGGCGCTCAGGCGTCGAGGGCAGCGTGATCCGCACCTGCGTACCCTGGCCTGCGCCGCCGGATGTGGCAACAACCGTACCGCCGTGCATTTCGATAATGCTGCGGCTGAGCGCGAGCCCGATGCCCAGCCCGCCGTGCCGGGCATGTTGGGGGCTGGATGCCTGCGTGAACAGATCGAACATGTGCTCGATTTCCGCTGGGTCGATGCCGATGCCGTTGTCCGTGACGTCGATCACGACGTGGTCGCCGTCCCGCCGCGCCGAAATGTCGATGTGGCCGCCGTCGGGCGTGTACTTGGCCGAATTGGTCAGCAGGTTCGCCACGACCTGGCTCAGCCGTACCCGATCGCCCAGGATCTGGATCGGCCCGCCCGGCATCCGCACGTCGAGCGTGTGCCGATGCGTGTCGATCAGGTGCCGGGTCGTCTCGATGCCGGTTTCGATGCAGGTGGCCAGGTCGACCGGTTCGCGGTTCAGCGTCGGGCCTTGGCCCAGGCGCAGCCGGGAGATGTCGAGCAGGTCGTCCAGTTGAGCCTTCATGTTGGCGGACTGGCGCCGCACCACCTGGGCCGCCTTTTGCATGGCCTGGGGCGGCAGGTCGGGACGCGTGAGCAGCTCGGACGCGCTGGTGATCGAGGCCAGGGGATTGCGCAGCTCGTGCGAGAGCATGGCCAGGAAGTGGTCTTTTGCGCGGTCAGCGGCTTCCAGCTCGTGCCGGGCCTTTTCATTCTCGGCCAAGGCTTGCTGAAGTTCGGCCTGGCTCGATTCAAGGGCACTTTGCGCCAGGCGCGCGGCGGTCTGGTCCCGAAGGATCTTCACGAACCCGACCACCTCGCCCGCGGCATCGCGCATCAGCATCAGGACGCCACTGGCCCAGAACCACGTGTTGTCCTTGCGGCGGTGGTAGCGATCGTCCGACGATCGGCCCTCGACCAGCGCGGTGCTGGTCTCCAGCTGCGGCACGCCAGCGGCACGATCTTCTTCGGTGAAGATGAGGTCGGCCGGCTGGCCGAGCACCTCCTGGCCCGTGTACCCCAGCAGGCGTTCGGCGCCGGTGTTCCAGATGGTGATGCGGCGTGCCAGGTCCATCGAGAAGATGGCGTAGTCGTGGGCGTTCTCGATCACCAGGCGCAGGCGCTCCTCGCTGGCGCGAAAGGCCTCGGTGGCACGCTTGGCCTCGGTGATGTCGATGAACGAGAGCACCACCCCTGCAATGCGGTCGTCGACTGTGCGGTACGGCAGGATGCGGGTGAGAAACCACTTGCCACCGGGCAGGCCGACCTCGCGTTCGAGGGGTACCAGCTTGTCCAGCACGCCGCGCGCGTCGCCGCTGAGCTCGGGATAGTCCAGGCGGGTGGCCAGGTCGGCCAGCGGCCGGCCCACGTCACCGGGAATGAGGCTGAACAGCGTCACCGCCGATGGGGTGTAGCGCATCACGCACAGGTCGCGGTCGAGGAACACGGTGGCGATCGCCGTGGCGTCCATCAGGTTCTGCATGTCGCTGTTCGCATGCCCCAGCTGATCGACATTGCTCTTGAGCTCCTGATTGACGGTGGAAAGCTCTTCGTTGATCGATTGCAGCTCTTCCCGGCTGGTTTCGAGTTCTTCGGTTGCCGAGCGAAGTTCCTCGTTCATGGCCTGCAGCTCCTCGTTGCTGGCCTTGAGCTCCTCCACGGAGGACTCGTACTGTTCCACCGTGTCGCGCAGGTGGGCCTTGAGCCGTTCGATCTCGCGATCGAGTTGGCGGGCGATCGGATCGGCCGCTGCCGGCTGGGCGTTTCCGGCGTCATCCGTCGTCGCTTGCGCTTGGGCTCGCGCGCTGAAGGTGACCAGGTAAAGATCGTTCCCCGCCTCCTGGATGGGGTTAACGCGGATCGTGACGGTGCTGGCCTGGCCGTGCAGGTCGACTGGCGCCGCGGTCAACTCGGTCGGGTCGTGCGTCTGCGCCGCCTGGTAGAGCGCGGCCCGCAGTTCGATCCGCAGGCTGGGGTGGACCGCCCGCAGCAGGTTCTTGCTCGGCTCGCCGCCGCTGAACTGGAGAAAGCGGCCGGCGTGGGCCGACAGGTGCACGATGTCGTGATCGGCGTCGACCAGCACGGACGGCGGCGCCAGCACCTCCAGCAGCTTGTAATGCAGTTCGCCCCAGCTGGCGATGCGCCCCTCGCTTGGCTGCAAGGCCGCGCGCCCCTGCGCCACCGCCTGCTGGAACGCGCGCCCGGCCAGCACCGGCCCATCTCCGCCCTGCTGGTTCGCCCGCAGGGACAGCGCCAGCGCGCCTGGGCCAGTGGGCATCGGCGTGCCCGACCGGGGCGCCGACCGGGGCGCCGAGCGCTGGGCGTAGATGCGGTGCTTCTTGTCGAGCACAGCGAACAGAGAACCCGCCTCTTCGGCGGACTCGGATGCGCCGAGAAACAGCGTGCCTTGCGGCTGGAGCGCGAAATGGAAGGTGTCGAACACCCGCTCCTGGGCTCGGCGGTTCAGGTAGATCAGCAGGTTGCGGCAGCAGATCAGGTTCAGGCGCGAAAAGGGCGAGTCTTTAAGTATGTCGTGCTGCGCGAACAGCACCATTTCGCGCAACTCGCGTCGCACGCGATAGCCGCGGTGCTCCGGCAGGAAGTAGCGGCGCAGCCGCTCGGGCGACACATCGGCGTCGATGGTGCTGGTGTACAGCCCGACGCGCGCCACCTTCAACGCGTCCTCGTCGATGTCAGTGGCGAACACCTGCACCATCGGAGGCGCCTCGAGGCTGCGCGCCTTGTCGGCCAGCAGCATCGCCACCGAATAGGCTTCTTCGCCGGTGGCGCAGGCCACCACCCAGACCCGCACCGTGTCGGTCGGCCCCTTGCCCTGGAACAAGTTGTTCAGGTGGGCGTCCAGGGCGTTGAAGCACTCCGGGTCACGGAAAAAGTTGGTGACACTGATCAGCAGGTCTTGCAGCAGCGCCGTGGCCTCGCCCGGTGTGGTGCGCAGGCAGGCCTGGTACGCCGGCAGGTCGGGCGTGGCATTGACCAGCATGCGCCGTGCAATGCGCCGCACCACCGTGGCACGCTTGTAGTCATGGAAATCGCGGCCGGTGCAGGTGCGAAGGAACGACAGCACATCACGCAGACCGGCCTCCTGCCGGTCTTCCACCGTCCCCTGGTGCGACTTGACAGGCTCCGGAATCTCTTCCGGCGGCAGCTGCAACGATTGTTCCATGTGGAAATACGTCTGCAGCCGGGCCGGCATATCGCGCATGGGCAGCACCCAGTCGACCAGGCCGGTGGCGATGGCGGAGCGGGGCATGCTGTCGTGCTCGGCCTCGCCCGGGTCCTGGACGATGGTCAGGCCGCCGCGCTCCTTGATGCGTTTGAGGCCATTGGCACCGTCACCGCCCATTCCGGAGAGGATGACAGCGGCGGCGTGCGGCCCGTGGCTGTCGGCCAGCGACCGCAAGAACAGGTCGACCGCCTTCTGGTTGCCGTGCTCGGCAATCAGGTCGCTGACCGTGATGTCGCCGCCCTCGGTGCGGATCGCCTTGCCCGGTGGGATGACATACACGGTATCGGCCGACACGCGTGTGCGCCCCGCGACCTGTTGCACCGTCAGGGTGCTGACGCGCTGCAGCAACTCCGCCAGGCTGCTCTCGTGATCGGGGGACAGGTGGATGACGACGACGAAGGCCAGCCCGCTGCCAGGTGCGATGCCCTGGAAGAAACTCTGCAGCGCGGGGATGGAGCCAGCCGAGCCCCCCAAGCCCACAAGCGGGACTTGTCCGTCGGCGCGAGGCGGCTCGACGGGGTCGGCCCTGTTGCTTGCGACGGTATCGGTTGCGTTGGAGGTTTCACTCATTGGGGGCTCGGCTTGCGCCACCCATTATGAGCGCGGGGGGAAGGGGCAAGGACTTCGCCTTGCCGGCATCAAGGCCGCGCGGGTTTTCCCATGCGTGCCAGGCTGGCGGCCAGCCGCTCCTTGTACTGCGGTGTGTCCTGCAGCACGGACATGTGCGAGGAGACCATGTCCAGGTGCGCGCACAGGGCCATGTCGGGGCTTTGGCGCACCATGCGCTTGTACAGGCGCACGGCCTGTTGCGGTTGGGCGGCGATCTGGCCGGCCAGTGCCTGGGCGGCGTTCATCAGCTGCTCGTCGGGCACTACCTGGTTGACCAGGCCGATGCGCTCGGCCTCCGCCGCGCCGACCACCCGGCCGGTCCAGAACAACTCCAGTGCCCGGGCCGAGCCGATGAGGCGGGGCAGGTAATAGGCCCCGGCGTCGCCGGAGACCAGGCCGTGATGGATGTAGCTCTCGGCGAAGGTGGCCGAGGCGGCGGCGATGCGCAAATCGCACATCAGCGTCATGTCGCAGCCGGCGCCGCGGGCCGTGCCGTTGATGGCGGCGATCACCGGCTTGTCGGCCGCGTCGAGGATGCGGGCAATGCCGTGGATGTGCGCCCACAGCACGTCCTTGCGCTCGATGCCATCGCGCGGGGACGCAGCCGCCAATTCGTCCAGGTCGGCGCCGGTGCAAAAGGCTTTGCCATTGCCGGTGACGATGACCACCCGCACCGCCGCATCATCAAATGCGTCGCGCAGGGCCGCCTGCCTGTCGTCGATCATGCCCAGGGTGAAGGCATTGAGCCGCTCGGGGCGATTCAGCCGTAGCACGGCCACGCCGTCTGCCTGCTTGTCCAACAGGATGGTAGGGGCTGGCATGTCGCTCATGAGGCGTCATCCAGGAGATCGTCGAGCCGCTGCTTGGCCTCGGCCAGCTCGCCCAGCATGTCCTGAACGACTTGCCGCACCGAGGTTTCGGCATTCATGTCGCCCACCAGCTGGCCCACGGGATAGGTGAGGAACTCCCGGGCGCGGGCCCGCTCGACGCGGGTGCGGCCTTCGCCCCACCACAGCTGGATCTGCGCTGGCGAGGGCAGCACCGGCGGCGCATCGGGGGCATCCCAGGCATCCGAGAAGCGGTTGCGCAGGGTCCGGCAGGGCTTGCCCGTGACCGTGCGGGTGTGCACCGAGTCGTTGGGGCCGGCTTCGATCAGCCGGGCCTTGATGTCGGGCGTGACCTCGCTTTGCGCGGTGGTCAGCCAGATCGATCCGCACCACACGCCCTCGCAGCCCAAGGCCAGCGCCGCCGCCATCTGCCGGCCCCGCCCGACCCCCCCGGCGCCCAGCACCGGCAGCGGCGCGACCGCGTCGACGATGCGCGGCCACAGCACCATCGAGGTGGTATCGCCGGTGTGGCCACCAGCCTCATGGCCGACCGCGATGACGAAGTCGCAGCCAAGCGCCTTGTGACGCACGGCGTGCTTGGCGGCGCCGGCCATGGCCGCCACCTTGATGCCGCGGGCATGCGCCCGCTCGACCAGTGCGCGATCGGGCGAACCCAGCGCGTTGACGATGAGCTTGATGGGGTGCTCCATCGCCACCTCCAGCATGCGCTGGCTCTCCTCGGGGGTGAAGCTCAGTTCCTTGAGCAGGGCCTGCTTGATCTCGTCCTCGTCCTTTTGCGGCAGGCGCGGCACGCCCGCCTTGTCGAGCAGGTCGCGGACGAAGGCCACCTGTTCGTGGGGCAATGCTTCGCGTGGCGGCTCGAAGGTGGACGGCATGACGATGTCGATGCCATAGGGCTTGCCGTCGATGTGGGCGTCGATCCAGGCCAGTTCTTCCTTGAGCCGCTCGGGGCTCATGCGGCCCATGCCCAGCACGCCCATGCCGCCGGCCTTGGAGACTTCGACTACGACATCGCGGCAATGGGAGAACGCGAAGATCGGCGTCTCGATGCCGAACATCTCGCACAGTGCGCTCTTCATTCGGCTGTGAGGCCCGCGGCCTTGACCAGCTGCCGGGTTTCCTCGATCTCCCGATTGAACCGGTCGCGGAACTCTTCGAGGCTTTCCTTGCTGAGCACCGCGCCCATCTCACGCACCTTGGCTTGGACGGCGGGGTCGGACATCACCTGCCGCAGATCGCGGTGGAGCTGCTGCTGAACGGGCGCTGGCGTGGTGCCAGCCGCGAAGACCGAGACCCACAGGGGCGTGCGCACGCCCGTGATGCCCAGCTCGTCGGCGGTGGGGATCTCGGGGTGCGCGGGGCTGCGTTCTTCGGCCAGCACGGCCAGCCCGCGCAGCTTGCCGGCGCGCATCAAGGTGCTGGCGCTGACGACGCTCATGATGCCGGCGTCGACCTGACCGCCCACCAGGTCGTTGGTCACCTGGCCAGCGCCCTTGTAGGGGATGAGGTTCAGGGGCTTGCCGGTGGCCAGCTTGAGCCGGGTGGCCACCAGGGTGGCGAAGGGATCGGGCACGCCGATCGAGCGGCCCTTGCCGATGCCGGCGGCGGTGATGTATTGCGCGAGGTTGGTGTCTTCTATGGCCGTCGTGCCCACGACAACGATGTGGCTGAACACCAGCGAGCCGATGGGGGCGAGGTCGCGCTCGATGCTGTAGGTGAGCCCCTTCATGATGAAGGGTGCCACCACCACGCCGTTGGTGGAGACCACTTTGCCAGGCAGTTTAACCCGCAGCAGCA
>JAZKDA010000128.1:24878-38756 GCA_040387815.1 Pseudomonadota bacterium
AAGGTGTGTCCGTCGCCCGGCGAGCGCGCGACGGCCGCCGCCCCGATGGTCGAGTTGGCGCCAGGCTTGTTCTCGACGACCACGGCTTGGCCCCACACCTCGGACAACTTGGGCGCCAGCATGCGCGCCAGGATGTCGTTGGACGCGCCAGTGGTAAAGGGCACGACGATGGTCACAGCGCGGCTGGGCGTCCAGGTGCGGGCCTGCGCCCATGCGGGCAGGGACGCGGGCAGGGCGAGGGCGATCAGGGCCGAAGCGACCAGGTTGCGGCGGCCAAGAGTGGGAAGGAAGTTGCTCATGATGGTGTCTCCGTGGGGGCGGGTGCTTGGGGCGGCCGCGCCGCGCCGCCGCGCGTGAGGGCCTCGATCTCGTGAAGGGAGAAGCCGGCTTCCTGCAGTACCCGCACGGTGTCCTGGCCCAGGCGTGGGGCCAGCACCAGCGAGGGCGACTGCCCGTCAAAGCGGACCGGGTTGGAGGGCATGCGCACCTGCGTGCCCGGCACGCCGCTGTCGTGCATCTGGAAAAAGCCGACCTCCAGCAAGTGCGGATCGTGTTCGAGCTCGTGGGGCTCGTTCATCTTGCCGGCCGGTATGTCGAGCCGGTCGCAGTTCTCGAGCCAATAGTCGGTGCTTTGCTGCGCGACGGCGGTGTCGACAATCTCATACAGCGCATGGATGTGGGTCGTGCGCGCGACGATGGTCGCAAAGCGCGCGTCGTCGCACAGGTCGGGCCGGCCGATGGTCTCGAAGAATGAGCGCCAGTTGCTGTCCGTGTAGGGCATCATGCAAACGAACCCGTCGCTGGTGCGAAAGGGCTTGCGCCACGGCGACAGCGCGCGCGGGTAGCCCATGTCGCCGCGCGTGGGCTCGAACGAGTGGCCGTAAAGGTGCTCGACCAGGTTGTAGGCCACCATCGATTCGAACATCGGCACCTCGACCAGGCAGCCGACGCCACTGCGCTCGCGGCCCAGCAGTGCGGCCATGATGGCCTGCGCACCGAACAGGGCTCCGACCTTGTCCGCGCCCACGGTCGGCATGTACTGCGGATGGCCGGTCTGTAGGCGGGCCAATGCCGGCAGCCCCGACAGCCCCTGGATGATGTCATCGAACGCCGGGCGGCCGGCATACGGGCCCGCTTCGGCAAAGCCGTTGAACACGGCATACACAAGGCGCGGGTGCGCCGCGCGCACCGTGGCGGGATCAAGCCCGAGCTTGGCCAGCTTTTGCGGGCGGATGTTGTGCATCAGCACGTCGGCCGTGGCGACCAGCCGAACCAGCGCAGCACGTCCCTGTGGCTCAGTGAGGTCGAGCACGATGCTCTTCTTGTTGCGGTTGGAGCCCAGATACGAGCCCGACATGCCTGGCTCGAGCGAGGGGCCGACCCAGCGCGTGACGTCGCCGCCTGGCGCTTCGATCTTGATCACGTCGGCGCCGTAGTCGGCCAGCAACTGGCTGGCATAGGGGCCGAAGAACAAGGTGCTCAGGTCGAGCACGCGAAAGCCGCGCAGAGGCTTGGATGGGGCGCAACCCTCATGGGCCGGGGACTGAAGTGGATCTCCCACGCTGACCCTTCGTTCGGAAGACGGATGCCGCATGGTCCATCGATGCGATCGCATGCCGCATAGGGTTCCCCCTAGAACTGGGCCAAACTGCCATGGGTTGTCACTCGAATTCACATGGATGAATGGCGTTCGCACATTTGTCGCTGCTGAACCGACTGTTGCGCGTTCGACGGTTTAAGGTGCGGCAACGCGCGTCCAGACACATCCACCGAGGCACGTGATGAGCACTTCCCGACGACTGATGCTTGTGAACCTGGCGAACGTGGCCATTGCAGCCTTGGCAGCGGCCCCGCTCGCGCACGCGCAAGCGCCCGCTTATCCGAGCCGGCCGCTGCGCATCATCGTGCCCTTTTCCACCGGCACCAGCGCCGACATCTTTGCGCGCATGGTGGCGCAGAGGCTTGGGGACGCCTTGGGCCAGAGCGTGGTCGTCGACAACCGTGCCGGTGCCAATGGCGTGATCGGGATCGACGCATTGGCCAAGGCTGCGCCCGACGGCTACACGATCGGGCTGGGCTCCAACGGCACGCAGACGATCAACGTCAACCTCTACACCCGGCTTCCATACGATCCGGTCCGCGACTTCGCGCCCATCACCTATGCCTACGGCCAGGCTTTCCTGCTGCTGGCCCCGGCGGCCATCGCACCTGCCAACCTCAGGGACTATGCCGCCTCGATGCGGACAATCCCCGGCGCCAAGACCATGGGCTATACCGCCACCGGCGCGCAGCTGGCGTCGGAGTTCTTCCGCATGAGTACCCAGCTGCCGATCACGCTCGTGCCCTACAAGAGCAGCGCCAATGCGGCCACCGACCTCATCGGCGGCCATATCGACCTGCGCATGGACTCGTTTGCCGGCGGCCAAGCAGCCGTCAAGAGCGGACGGGTGAAGGCGCTAGCGGTCACCACGCGCGAGCGCTCGGCCTTGCTGCCCAACGTTCCCACGGTGGCGGAGTCCGGCTACCCGGGCTTCGAGGCCAGCGGGTGGGTCGGCTTCTTCGCACCAGCGGGCACGCCAGGCGAGATCGTGCAAAGGCTCAACAGCGAGATCGTCAAGGTGTTCGCGCATCCCGAAGTGCGCGCACAGTTGGTGGCGGCGGGGATCGAGCCCAAGGGCAGCACGCCGGAGGAACTCCAGGCCATGGTGAGAGACGACATCGCCAAATGGGCCAAGGTCTTCGCGGATGCGAGGATTCCTAAAGCCGACAGCTACGAATAGCCATGCGTGTGGTCTCGACCCACCGCGCGCGCGGCAGCCGGGTCTCAGGTCAAGTGACGCTCGATCGTGTTCGCAATGAGCTTGCCCAATGTGGCGACCTGGGCCTTGATGCTGCTGCTCAAGCCACCCACGCCGACTGCCATGGGGTCGGCTTGCTCGCGCTCGGGCAGGAGAGCGGCCACCATCCCCACGCCCTTGTAGAAGCGGTCGATCGACACTGAATATCCCTGAGTGCGGATGTTCTGTATGTCGCGGCGTACACCGGCGTACGTGATCTGATGCCCGTCGGCAGGCTGTGACGTGTTGTGCCGAAAGAGCAGTTGACGCACCTCGCTGTCGTCCAGGCCGGCCAGCAGAGCGCGGCCCATACAAGTCTGGAAAAGCGGGCGCACTTGCCCCACCGAGGTGTGCAGGCGCATTTGCTGTGTGGCCGGAACGACGTGGATATACCTGGCCGTGATGCCCGATCGGATGCCAAGGACGATGGTTTCGCCGGTTTCCGCGGACAGCTCGTTCATCATGGCGATGACGGGGCCGCCGGGCGCCAGCACCGGGTCGATCCAGCCACCCAGCAAGGTGACCCTGGGAGTGGGCCGATACATCCGCTGGTGGTCCTGGACCAGATAGCCCAGGTCCATGAGGCTTTTCAGAAGCCCGACGGTGCTCGATGCCGGATAGCCGAGCGCCCTGGCGATGTCCGCAACGCCCGCTTCGCGGCGGATGCTGTCGAAATACTCCAGTACCTTGATGACGCGGACGGCGGATTTGACGTTCATGGAGACCGATGGATTTGCCTTGATCGTAGGCAGCGCGGCCGGAGATGACAATCAACGACTAGATCGTTTCACATTGTTGTCAGAAGAATTCATCCATGTGAATCGCGGCCGATACAGCTTGATGCACATCCGCGGCGCTGGCTCAGCAGGCGCTTCCTAGAATCGGTGCAAGTCAATCCAGGAGTCCTCATGTCCTCGCAACGTTCTCTTCGCATCCTTGCGGCCGCCACGCTGGCTGCGCTCGGGCTCACCCTTCATGGCGCGGCCATGGCCGAGCTCGCCACCGCGGTCGGCGGCGGCGCCGGGGCCGCCGCCGGGGCGGTGATCGGCAACCAGATCGGCGGACGCAACGGCACGGTGATCGGCGGCGCGATCGGCGGGGCGGTGGGCGCTGGCGCCACCACTTCCGGCTCGGGCCAGGGCGGTGCGATGGTGGGGGGCGCCGTGGGCGGTGCCACCGGCGCGGCGGTGGGCCAGCGTGTCGGTGGCACCACCGGTGCGGTGATCGGCGCGGGTGCCGGCGGTGCGGTCGGGGCGGAACTGGGGCGCTCTGTCGCGCAGCAGCCGGCGGTTCGCGGCGGCGGGCAACTCGCCGTCGCGCCGATGGCCCAGCCCGTGGTGGTGCTGCAGGGCGACGGACACAAGCACAAGAACAAGAACAAGAACAAACACGGCAAGGGCCACCCGCCCGGCCATGCGTACGGCTGGGACAAGCATCACCGCGATTGATGGACCGCGCGGGTGGGCGTTAGCATGCGTGCATGACCGTATCCCTCAAGATCGATTTCGTCTCCGACGTCGCCTGCCCCTGGTGCGCCGTCGGCCTGGGCTCGCTGCGCGAGGCGCTTGGCAGGCTTGAAGGCCAGGTCAAGGCCGAGCTTCACTTCCAGCCCTTCGAGCTCAACCCCGACATGTCGCCCGAGGGCCAGGATCTGGGCGAGCACCTCGCCCGCAAGTACGGCTCCACCCCCGAGCAGCAGCAGGCCGCCTGGCAGGCGCTGCGTGAGCGCGCCGCCGCCGTGGGCTTCGAGTTTCGGGCGCAAGGCCGTGGCCGCATCTGGAACACCTTCGATGCCCATCGCCTGCTGCATTGGGCCGGGCTGCGGGGCGCGGCGGCGCAGACCGCCTTGAAGGTGGCGCTGCTGCGCGCCTACTTCGGCCGCGGCGAGAACCCGTCCGACCCGCAGGTGCTGCTGGCGGCGGTGGCCGAGGCCGGGCTGGAGCTTGACCCGGCGCGCGAGATCCTGGCTGGGGATGCTTATGCGGACGCGGTGCGCGAGCGTGAACACTTCTACACCTCGCACGGCATCCAGGCCGTGCCCTCGGTGATCGTCAACGACCGCCACCTGATCCAGGGCGGCCAGCCCCCCGAGGTGTTCGAGCAGGCGCTGCGGCAGATCGCGGCGCAGGCGGCACAGCCGGCGTAGCGCGATGGCTACCGCGTCCGCCGACACGCCGGGGGCCGCGCTCCCGCGTGCCGCGCGTTGGCTGGTGGCCGCCATGGTGTTTTCGCTGGTCGGGCCGACTCTGGTGTTCTTGTATGTGGCCGTGAGCACCCGCCAGGCCACGATCGACGTGGCGCGGGCACGCCTGGGCCGGGTGGCGCAGGTCGCACAGGAGCACGCCCAGCGCGTGGTGGAGACCAACGACGTCATCGCTCGGGCCCTCGACAGTGTGATCGGCGGGCGCGACAACGAGCAACTGCGGGCGGACGCGGGCGCGCTGCATGCGAAGCTGCGGGCACTGGCCGCGGAGTTGCCGCAGCTGCAGTCGATCTGGCTGTGGGACCAGGATGGCCGGCCGATCGCCAGCAGCTTGCGCGCCGATCTGCCGCCCGGGCTGAGCGTGGCCGACCGCGAGTACTTCGTGTGGGCGCGCACCACAAGCGAAGCGGGCTGGTTCGTCAGCGAGCCGCTGACGAGCCGCACCACCGGCGAGCCCTTCTTCGACTTCGTAAGGCGCCGGCAGACGCAGGCCGGCGTGTTCGCCGGCGCCGTGTCGGTGTCATTGGCGCCGAGGTATTTTTCGGAGTTCTTCAAGGAACAGGTCGAGGAGGAGCCCGGCTACGCTGTCGTGCTGGCACGCGCCGACGGCGTCTTGATCTCCCGCCATCCCCCGGCGCCGGCCGGCATGACGCGTCTTCGCCCGCCGAGCGTCCTGCTGCAGCACATGACGGCGCGGGAAAAGCTGGGTGACACGACCATCGTGAGCACCATCGATGGCAGTGCGCGCTTTCTTTCGTTCCGGCAAGTGGCGCGATTGCCGCTCTACACCGCCGCGACGGCCAACATCGAAGTCGTGCTTTCGCCGTGGCGCCGCTGGACTTCGCTGCTGGCCTTCTTTACCTTCCCGCTGGCGCTGGGCCTTTTTGCCCTGTGTGCCTATGCGCGCCGCAGTGTGTTGCGCCAGCACTTGGCCAGTCAGAAACTCAAGCGGGAATACGACCACCGCCTGCGCGCCGAAGAGGCCTTGCGGCAGTCGCAAAAGATGGAAGCGCTCGGCCGGCTCACCGGCGGTGTGGCCCACGACTTCAACAACCTGCTGATGGTGATCCAGAGCAGCGTGGCGCTGGCCAACATGCTCGAGCAGCGGCAACGGCCGGTGGGCCCGGCCTTGGCGCCGATCGAGCGAGCCCTGGCCAATGGCGCACAGCTGACACGGCAGCTGCTGGCAATCGCCAGACGCCAGCCGCTGCAAGTGCGCAGCGTGTCGGTGGCCGAGGTGTTGGAGCCCTTGTCGGCGCTGCTGTCCAGCACGCTGGGCAGCAGCGTTCACGTCGAACTTGAGTTGGCCGACGGGTTGGCGCCGGTCGAGCTTGATCGGGCTGAGCTGGAACTCGCGCTGATCAATCTGTGCATCAACGCCAAGGATGCGATGCCAGACGGGGGCCGCGTCATCTTGAAGGCCGAGCCGGCGCTGATGACGGCGCCTTCCGATGGGGGGCAGGTGCCGGCGGTGCGCATCTCGGTCATCGACGAGGGGATTGGCATTCCCACGGACATGCTGCACAAAGTGCGCGAGCCTTTCTTCACGACCAAGCCTCTGGGCCGCGGCACCGGCCTCGGCCTGAGTCAGGTGCAAAGTTTCACCGATGGGTGTGGTGGCCGGCTGATCCTGCACAGCCAGCCCGGACAAGGCACCTCGGTGGAGATCCTGCTGCCCACCACATCCAAGCCCGTCTTCCGAAGCGCCGACGCTGGTGGTTTGCCGCAGGACACGCTGCACGGCCACGTGCTGCTGGTGGAAGACAACGCCGACATCGCACGCTCGCTGGAGGGCTTGCTGCATGGCTGGGGGGCGCAGGTCAGTCATTACGCAACGGCCGAGGCCGCGCTCGATGGCATTCGGGCCGGCACGGCGCGGCCGGACCTGGTGCTCAGCGACATCGCCCTGGCCGGCCGAATGACGGGACTGGATCTCGCAACCGACCTGAGAACCCGCTTGCCCGAGTTGCCGGTGGTACTCATGACCGGGTACACCGACGAACTCGACCGCGCGGTGGCGCAAGATTTTCGTGTGCTGCCCAAGCCGGTGTCGCCGGCAGACCTCGCCACCGTGCTGGCCGAGTCGATGGGTTCGAAGGCCTAGGAAGAGCGCGGTCAGACCCGCGGCGGGTCGGTCTCGCGCTCGAAATTGCGGTGCTGCTTCATCGCCGTCACGAAGCGCTCCATCGCATCGGCCTCGTCGCCCTCGGCAACGATCAGTGACAGGTCTTCGCTGCCGTCGGGCAGAACCGCGTCAATCCCCAGAAGCCGCAGCAACTTGGACGCAGCCCCCAGCACCAGCATCGGCTTGCAGTGGCGGTACTGGTCCCGCATGGCTTCGAGCACCCGGGCCTGGCGCAGCAACAGCTCGACGGCCGCCGCGCCGTCGGGCAACACCAAGGCGTCGAACAGGAAGCCGGGCTCGTTCTCCAGGGACACGTCGGCATCCAGCACTGTGCCATCGGAACCCTGCACCGGACCGATCGTCAGGCCCATCAGGCGTGGCACAGCACCCTCGCGCATGAGCATCTCCTGAAGCTGCGACACCCCCTTCGCTTCGAAGCCTGGCGCCACGACGATGGCCACCTTGCGGCCTTTGAGGCTGCCGTCGCCCGGCCGCGCGAACAGCGACAGTGCCTTGGACACTGTCACCTCCGGCTGCGCCACCGTCGCGAGGGCCAGTGGCATCGCTGCCGGCACCTGCGCCATGCCGAGATCGCGCGCAAGCCGCTGCGCCAGCGGCTCGGAGACATTGCGCAGCATCGACACCGTTCGGGCGCGGATCGCCGGCACCGTGACCTTGCTCAGCTCGAAGCGGAACGCGGCCTCGATGTGGGCTTGTTCCACCGGCGTCTGGCTGTCGAAGAACAGGCGGGCCTGGGTGTAGTGGTCGGCGAACTTCTCGGGCTTGCCCCGAACCTTCACCTGTTCGTCCCGCGCGGCCAGGCGGGCCGGGAAGGTCACGAAGCCTTGCGCGGCGCCGGCCTGGAAGGGGCAGCCGCCGGCCAGCGAATTGGGCTCATAGGCCACACGGCCCCGGTGAATCGCCTGCCGATGCAGGCCGTCGCGCTGGTTGTTGTGCACCTGGTTGACCGGCGCGTTGATGGCAATCTCATGGAAGTTGGGCCCGCCCAGTCGCGTGAGCTGCGTGTCCACGTAGGAGTGAATGCGCCCGGCCAGCAATGGATCGTTGGAAAAGTCGATGCCCGGCACCACGTTGGCCGTGCAATAGGCCACCTGCTCGGTCTCGGCGAAGAAGTTGTCGGGGTTGCGATTGAGCACCATGCGGCCCACCGGGGTGATGGGCACCAGTTCCTCGGGCACGATCTTGGTGGCGTCGAGCACGTCGAACGAGAAGGCCTCGGCCTGCTCCTCGGTGAAGATCTGCACGCCCAACTCCCATTCGGGTGCGGCGCCCGATTCAATGCGCTCCCACAGGTCACGGCGGTGAAAGTCCGGGTCCGCGCCCGAGATCTTCACGGCCTCGTCCCACACCAGCGAGTGCGTACCGGCGGTGGGTGTCCAGTGGAACTTGCAGAACACCGATTCACCCTGGTCGTTGACCAGGCGGAAGGTGTGCACGCCAAAGCCCTGCATGGTGGCGAAGCTGCGCGGAATGGCCCGGTCGGACATCACCCACATCAGCATGTGCGTGCTCTCGGGCATGAGCGAGACGAAGTCCCAGAAGGTGTCGTGGGCGCTCGCGGCCTGCGGCATCTGGTGGTGCGGCTCGGGCTTGACGGCGTGGACCAGGTCGGGAAACTTCATCGCGTCCTGGATGAAGAACACGGGGATGTTGTTACCCACCAGGTCCCAGTTACCCTCATCGGTGTAGAACTTGACAGCGAACCCGCGCACGTCGCGCGCCGTGTCCTTGGAGCCGCGCTCGCCCGCCACGGTCGAAAAGCGCACGAACACCGGGGTGATCTTGCCTTTCTCCTTGAAGGGTGCGGCGCGCGTGTATTTCGTCAGCGGTTCATAGCACTCGAAAAAGCCGTGCGCCGCCGAGCCGCGGGCGTGCACGATGCGCTCCGGGATGCGCTCATGGTCGAAGTGCGTGATTTTCTCGCGCAGGACGAAGTCCTCCAGCAGCGACGGTCCGCGCAGGCCGAGCTTGAGCGAGTTCTGGTTGTCGGAGATCGCCACACCCAGGTTGGTGGTGAGCACCTGGCCCGCGGAATCCACCCGCACTCGGTCCATCGGCTCGATGGTGGCGTTCACGCCCTCGGGTGCGATGCTGCCCGTCTTTTGCGAGCCCATGTCCTCGGACAGCGTGCTGCCCACCGCCGCCCGGCTCGGCGGTGCGACCGTCTGGCCCGCCACCGGCGCCAAGGCGTTGGCGAGCCCGTGCTCATGGGGTTTGGCCGCGTTGAAGGCCTGCGCTGCCGCAAGTTCCTCGACCTGCGCAGCTTTCATTGCCGGCAAGTCGCCCGGCGCGCCGCCGGCCGATGCCGGCCCGCTGTCGGTGTTTCGGGCGGCGGCCTTGACGGCGGCACGTGGCTTGGCGACGGGTTTGCCGCCGGGGGCTGGGGTCTTGGGCACGCGTGATCTCCTGCTTGAATGTGCGGGAGACCATAGATTCCGAGCCGGGGACGCTTCGTAGGACGCCACCGCGCGTGCCCGCGCCACCGGTCCGAAGCCCGCGGCTGAGATCGCGTGTGCGCTGCCGAGGCAAACACTTGCACGGGCTCATGCGTGCGGATAATGTTCGCACCATGATCTATCACTCAACCAGACTCGAGGCCGCCGCGCGACGGCTGAAGTACGTCACCCCCGGTGGGGCCATCACCCACGTCAGCACCTACATCGGCACCAACAAGATGGAAGGCCTGGCCCAGGGCAAGACCGTCGAGCAGGTGGCCGCCGGCGCGGCGGGCCAGCCCATGGCCTACCTCGTCGAGCAATCGCCGGACCAGACGGTGGATGCGCACTACCACGAGGTTGAACAGTTTCAGTTGTTCGTGGGCGGCAACGGCCACATCGGCACCCATCTGCTGGACGGGCTCACGGTCCATTACGCCGGGGCGTATTCGCCCTATGGTCCGATCGTGTCGGGGCCGCAGGGCGTGCAATACGTGACCCTTCGGCGCGACTGGGACCGTGGTGCGCAGTGGATGCCCGGCGCGGCGCCGGCCCTGCGGGCCATGCCCAACCGCAAGCACATCACGCTCACCTCACAGCCGCTGGCGCGCTGTACCGATCTCCAGGCCTTGACGGGTGTCTCTTCGACCGAGCTGATGTCGCCAACCGATGGCGGCCCCGGTGCATGGCGGGTGTGCGCGGGGCCGGGTGCTCTGGTGCAGGGCGATCCGGCCGGCAGCGGTGGCCAGTTCTGGTACTTGCTGGCTGGGTCGGTGCAATGGAATGGGGCGCAGTGGGGCGCTGGGGACTGCTTCTATCTTTCGCCCGATGAAGGCACGCTGGCTTGCAAGGCCGGCGCGCAGGGGGTCGAGTTGTTGCGGGTGCAATTTCCTGCGCGATAGGCGTCTGCCTGGCCACAACGCGCCCGCCCCCGACACCCGTCAGGTGCTGGCGGGACGGGGGAGGGCGGTGGGATTACCAGTCTTTCTCGGCTTCCACCGGCGTGCCGACACTGGCCCATTTGCCCTTCTGGGCCACCACGCGCTGCACGCTGGTCACGCCCAGGTGGCGGTCCGGCGCATACGACAGCGCCGGGAAGATGCCGGTGTCGTAGTTTCGGATGGTGTACATCGCCTTGTTCAGCGAATCACGGGTGATCGGGCCTTCGACGCGACGCAGGCCTTCGATGGAAGCCAGGGTCAGTGCGTAGCCGATCAGCGAGACATAGTCCGGCTTCTCGGACGGCGCGTACTTGGCCATCGCGTCCTTGTAGGCGTTGATGGCCGGGGTGTTGGCTTCCACCGGGGTGGTCAGGCCGATGGCCTTGAGGCCTTCCAGGGCCGGGCCGCCCAATTCCAGCACCGAGTTCACGACGCCGGGCGAGTAGGTGTACAGGGCGCCCTTGTAGCCCTGCTGGCGCAGTTCCTTGGACGCGGCGACCATTTCGCCCTGCGCCAGGATCATCACTACCGCCTCGGGGTTCTTCTTGACCACGTCCAGTGCGATCGGCGAGTAGTCGGTGGTGCCGAACTTGGTGGGCATCATCTCGACCTTGGCGGTCGCCGAAGCCGAGCGTGCGCCCGGTTCGACCATCTTGGCCACGTTCTCGAAGCCGGCCAGAGCCGAGTGGATCACGACCGCGCTCTTGGCGCCGTCCTTGACCAGCCAGCGGCCGATGGTGCGGGCCTGGCTCTCGTACAGCACCATGGCGCCGAAGAAGCCGGGACGCGGGGGGAAGAACCAGTCGATCTGGCTGCCCCATGAGTTGAGCATGGGCACCTTGGCCTCACCGAGCACGTAGTCGAAGGCCGACGCGGTGACGGCGCCGAAGGGCATGCCGATGGCCAGCACCTCATCGCGCGAGATCAGCTTGCGTGCCGCAGCCACGGTACGCTGCGGGTTGTAAGCGTTGTCCTCGACGATCATGTTGATCTTGCGGCCCTTGATGCCGCCGGCGGCGTTGACGGCGCCAACGGCTGCATCGATTCCAGCGCGATAGGGAATGCCATAGGAAGCCAGCGGCCCGGTCAGCGGGATCCAGGTGCCCAGGCGGATTTCCTTGTCGGTCACGCCGGGGCCTTGCTGCTGCGCGAGGGCCGGCAGGCCCAGGGCGAGTGCGCTGGCGGTCAGGGCGGCCTGCAGCACGGTGCGGCGGGTGGTTCGAGTCGTCTTCATTGCGTTGTCTCCAGTGGGAATGGTCCGCTGTATTGCGGTGAAACGGGGAAAGGAAAGCTAGTGATGGGCGGCGTCCCGGGCATGGCCCAGGTAACCGGCCTGCAGCGCCTCGGCAACGGCATCGTCCGTCACCGAGCCGCTGTAGGACACCGTGCCGCGATCGAGCACCGCCATCGTGCGGGCGTGGGTCATGGCATGGGCGGCCGACTGCTCGATCACGACCACGGTCACACCGTTGTCGTTGAGTTGTTGCAGCAGTTCGTACACCTTGTCGATCAGGATGGGCGCCAGGCCCAGCGAGGGTTCGTCCATCACGATGGCCCTGGGCTGCGCCATCATGGCTCGGCCCAAGGCCAGCATCTGCTGCTCGCCACCCGACAGCGTGGCGGCCGCGCGGTCCTGGCCTTGCTGCACCAGGCGGGGCATGAAGGCCATGGTCGCCTCCAGCCGGCGCTGCGTCTCGGCGCGGCTGCAGCCGACGCCGTAAGCGCCCAGCGCCAGGTTCTCGCGCACCGACAGCTGGCCGAACAGGCGCCGGCCCTCGGGGACCAGCACCACGCCCTTGTCGATGAAGCCATGGCCGCCGGTGGGCGGCTGCGCGGTGCCGTTGATCTCCACGGTGCCGCTGGTCGGTTGCAGCATGCCGCACAGGATCAGCGCCAGCGTGGACTTGCCCGCCCCGTTGGGGCCGAGCACCGCGGTGAAGGAGCCGGCCGGAATCTCCAGCGTCACGCCGCCCAGGGCGCGCACCGCGGCATAACGGTGGACGATGTCCACGACGCGCATGCCGATGCCTTGAACCTTGTCAGACATGGGTGACCCCCTGGGCGGTGTCGCCCTTGAGCTGCATCGAGCCGAAGTAGGCCTTCTTGACTTCCTCGTTGCGGCGGATCTCGGCCGGCAGGCCGCTCGCCAGCAGACGGCCGAAGTCGAGCACCACCACCTTGTCGCACACGTCCAGTACCTCCTGCACCGCGTGGTCGATGATCAGGATGGACACGCCCGCGCTGCGCATGCCGCGCAAGATGGCGCGCAGCTCGGCGCACTCGGTCTCGTCCATGCCGGAGAAGGGCTCGTCCATGGACACGATCGAGGCGCCGCTGGCCACCACGCGGCCGATGTCCGCGACTTTCTGTACGCCGAAGGGCAGCTCGGCGGGCAGGGAGTCGGCATGGTCCCGCAGGCCAAGTCCGTCGATGATCAGCTCCGCCACTTCGCGCGGGTCGTTCAGCGCGATGCCGTTGTCGCGGCGCAGGGTGCGCGCCTGCCCGGCCGCCAGCACCAGCGTCTCGCGGATGGTCAGCTCGGGGAACAGCTCCGCGTGCTGGAAGGTGCGGCCCATCCCCATCGCGGCGCGGCCGGAGGGCGAGGCGCCCAGCACGTCGACCGGGCCCAGCCGAACCGAGGTCTCGGGCGTAGGCTTGTAGAAGCCGCTCAGTACGTTGAGCATGGAGGTCTTGCCCGCGCCGTTGGGGCCGATCAGTCCGACCGCCGTGCCGGCCGGAACGTCGAACGACACGTCGTCGAGCACCGTGAGGCCCGAGAACCGCAGCACCACGTTCTTGAGCTCCAGTGGATGCTGGGCGCGCGGCATCAGGCGCGACACCAGCGTGCTGATGGCGTCGGAGTCCACGGTGGTGCGATGTGGGGCCTGCTTGGCGCGTTTGCGCCCGCGCCGCTCACGCAGCTTGCTTCGGATGGCCGGCACGATGCCCTGGCGCAGGCCCAGCAGCACCACGACCATGGTGCCGCCGTAGATGAAGTCGGAGATGGCCCGCGCATCGCGCGCCAGCTCGGGCACCGCGGTGATGAAGGCCGCACCGAGCAGCGCGCCCAGGCCGCTGCCGATGCCCCCGACCACCGTGCCCACGATCATGGTCACGCCGCTGTCGAGGTTGAAGGCCACCGGGTCGATGAAGGCCAGGGCAAAAGCCAGGCTCACGCCCGACAGCGACGCCAGCGCGGCGCTCAGGCCGAAGGCCGTGGCGTTTTCCACGTGGGGCTTCAAACCGATGGCCATGGACGCGATGCGCTGACCCTTGACGGCCACCCAGCGGCGGCCCATCTGGCTGTTCTGGACGA
>JAZKDA010000128.1:38766-55099 GCA_040387815.1 Pseudomonadota bacterium
AGGTAGGCCAGGAGCGCCAGGACAACGCAGATCACCACCGCCGAGCTGCTGGGGATGGGTTGCGGCAGGAACACCGAGATGGCCCTGCCGACTTTCTTGCCGTCATCGCCGCCGGTGACCGCTGTCCAGCGGCCGATCACTTCGGTGGCCACGAGGGCCAGGGCCAGCGTGAGCAGACCGAAGTACAGCACGGAGAAACGACCCGCGCTCAAGCCCAGGATGAAGCCGACGAGGGCGGACGTGAGCATGGCCGCCAGCACGATCGCCTCGATGGGCACGCCCAGGGCCGTGAGGTTGGCCGCCATGTAGGCGCCGATCGCCACATAGGCGCTGTGCCCCAGCGACCAGATGCCACAGAGGCCGGCAAGCATGTTGACCGCCAGCACGGCAGTAAAGGAGATGGCCAGCGACGACACAATGAAGGTCGCGTAGTCGCCCAGCATGCGCATGGGCCCGATCAACCCCAGCACGACCAGCGTGACGGCGATGACCACGAGCCTGCGGATCCAGAGGAGTTGGTGTGTCACACGCGCTCCTTGCGGCCGGCACCCAGCACGCCAGAGGGCCGCACGAACAACACGAGCACGATGACGGCGAACACGATGGTGTCGCGGAAACTGGCCGACACATAGCGCGCCGCCAGGTTGTCCAGCACGCCGATCACCAGCCCGCCGATGACGGCGCCCGACATGCTGGTCAGGCCGCCCAGGAACACACCGGCGAAGCCGCGGAACAGGGCCGAAAGCGTGAGGTTGGGGTTGAGCGAGGAGTCGGCCGCCAGAAAGAAGGAGGCGATGCCCGCCATCGCGCAGCCCACGAACCAGGCGATGGCCGCGACACGGCCGGCGCGAATGCCGATCATGCGCGCGGCGCCAGGGTCGTCGGCGGTGGCGCGCATCGCCACGCCGAAGGGCGTGTTCTTGAAGAACCAGGCGACGCCCACCATGGCGATCACGGCGATGCCGGCGGCCATGATCTTGTTCCAGGCGACCACCACGCCCAGGATGCTGACCGAGCCTGCGACCAGAGGTGGAAACGGACGCGGCCGGGTGCCCCACAGGACGGTGATGCCCGCGTGGATCAACAGGCCCAGTCCGATGGTGATCACCAGCGCGACGAAAAGCACGTTGCGCGAGTGCCCCAGCGGCCGGATCAGGAGCCGTTCAGTGACGACGCCCACAAGCCCTGCCACGACGATGGCGGCGATCAGGGCCATCGGCACCGGCAGGCCGGCGCCGATGAGCGAAGCCGCTGTGAACACGCCCACGGTGCCGATGTCGCCAATGGCGAAGTTGACGGTGTCGGTCGAGCGGAAGATGACGACGATTCCCAGGGCCAGCAGGGCGTAGGTCGCGCCGCTGATCAAGCCTGAGATGATGATTGCCGGAAGGTCTGCCATGCTGGTGCAAGTTCGGTGTTCGGCCTCAGAAGACGAACACGCCCTTTCCACTGGTCTGTTTGTCGAACAACTCGTAGGCCTGCTGGCCTTGCTCGAGCTTCCAGCGGTCGGTGAACAGCTGGTCCACGTCGATCCCGCGGTCGGCGATGAAACGCGCGCATTCGGCCTGGCCGACGGTGGAGAACGTCCAGGACCCCATCAGCGTCACCTGGCGGCGCAGCATGTCGGGGCTGACATCCAGCGTGACGTTGCCGCCTTCGCCCACCAGGCAGGCCTTGCCCCAGGTGCGCACGCTCTGCACGCACTGGCGCCGCGCCTCGGGCGACGACGATGCATCCAGCGTGCAATGTGCGCCCAGCCCGTGCGTGAGCTCGCGGATCGCCGCGACCGGGTCTTGCACCAGCGGGTTGATCACCTCGGCGGCGCCGAAGGCCTTGGCCCTGGCCAGCCGGTCGTCGCTCACGTCCAGCGCGATGACCCGGGCGCCCAGGGCGGCCGCCAGCTGCGTGGCCGACAGGCCCACGGGGCCCTGGCCGAAGATGGCGATGGTCTGGTCGCCGGTGAGATCGAGGCGCTTGAGCGCGCCCCAGGCCGTGCCGGTGCCGCAGGCAATGGCCGCGCCGGTCTCGAAGGTCAGTTCGTCGGGCAGGGTCACCAGCGTGTTGGCCGGGCACTTCATGTACCTGGCATGGGCGCCATGGCCGGTGGCGCCATACACCTCGGCCACGCCTTCCACGCACATCTGCTGCCAGCCGGTGGAGCAGTGCGGACAGGCGCCGCAGCCGCGGTAGTGGTGCACCATGGCCCGCTGGCCGACCCAGGCCTGCTTGGGGTTGACGTTGGCGCCCACGGCCACCACCACGCCGCAGGGCTCATGCCCGGCGATGATCAGGGTGCCGGGCGTGAAGCCCAGGGCCTTGAGTGCCTCGCCGGGAGCCGAGCGGTAGAACTTCAGGTCGCTGCCGCACATGCCCGATGCCTTGATCTCCAGCACGACCTCGCCCGCTGCGGGCGTGGGGTCGGGGAACTCCAGCAGTTCGAGCTTGCGGGCGCCGGTGAATACGATGCCTTTCATGTCTCTCCTCCTTGTTCTTGTTCTGGGGTGCGCCTAGCGCATGATGAAAGGGTTGGCGGGGCCGCCCTTGGCATAGGAGATCCAGGTGCTCTTGGTCTCCAGGTATTCCTCGATGGCAGCGATGCCGCTCTCGCGCCCAATGCCCGAATGCTTCATGCCACCAAAGGGCATCATGAAGCTGATCGCCCGGTAGGTATTGACCCAGACCGTGCCGGCCTTGAGCGCCTGCGACATACGCATCGCGCGGCCCATGTCGGTCGTCCACACGCCGGCCGCCAGGCCGTAGATGGTGTCGTTGGCCATGCGGATGGCGTCGGCCTCGTCGTCGAAGCCCAGGATGGACAGCACCGGACCGAACACTTCCTCGCGGGCGATGCGCATCTGCGGCGTGACGTCCACGAAGATGGTGGGCTCGACGAACTGGCCGCCGGTGAGCTCGGGCCCCGTGGCCGGGCCGCCGCCCAGGATGCAGCGCGCGCCTTCGGACTTGGCGATGTCGATGTAGTCGAGGATCTTGCGGTACTGCGCGGGCGTGGTGACCGGGCCGATGTTGGTGTCGGCCTTCATCGGGTTGCCCTTGCGCGCCGAGGCGCCCAGCTCGCGCACGCGCTCGGTGAACTTGTCCTTGATCGAGTTTTGCACCAGCAGGCGCGAGCCGGCGATGCAGGTCTGGCCCGTGGCCGCAAAGATGCCGGAGATGGCGCCCGAGGCCGCCTGGTCGAGGTCGGCGTCGTCGAACACGATGTTGGGTGACTTGCCACCCAGTTCCAGCGACACCCGCTTCATGGTCTTGGCGGCCTGGGCGTAGATGCGCGCGCCGGTGGCGTCCGAGCCGGTGAAGGTGATCTTGGCCACGCCGGGGTGGTCCACCAGGGCCGAGCCGGCCTCTTGCCCCAGCCCGCTGATCACGTTGAACACGCCGTCGGGAAAGCCCGCTTCGCGGGTCAGCTCGGCATATTCCAGCGTGGAGGCCGAGGCGAACTCCGAAGGCTTGATCACCACGGTGCAGCCGGCGGCGATGGCGGCCGCGCACTTCCAGGCGACGAACAGCAGCGGGGAGTTCCAGGCGGTGAGCGCGCCCACCACGCCCACCGGCTCTTGCCGCGTGAAGGCGAAGATGTCCGGCTTGTCGATGGGCATCACGCGCCCTTCGATCTTGTCGCACAGGCCGCCGAAATAGCGCCACCATTCGGCGTGGTAGGTCACCTGGCCGCGCATTTCGGCGATCAGCTTGCCGTTGTCGCGCACCTCGGTCTCGGCCAGGCGCTCGACGTTCTTGAGCACCAGGTCCGACAGGCGCAGCATCAGCTTGCCCCGCTCGGTGGCCGTCATCTTCGCCCAGGGGCCTTCGCGCAGCGCCCGGCTGGCGGCCTGCACCGCGCTGTCCACGTCGGCGGCGTCGCTTTGCGGGATCTGGGCCCAGGCCTGGCCTGTGTAGGGGTCGATCGTGTCGAGCCACCGGCCCGCTGCCGGGTCGACGTACTTGCCGTCGATGTAGTTCTGGTACTTTTTCATGTCGTGTCTCCTGGGCTTGAAGGTTCAGGCGCGGGCGCCTCGGGCAAGTCGGGCGAGGTCGGCGGCGATGGCGCTCACGGCCGCGTCGGCGGCGTCGACCAGGTTGTGCAGCCGGATGAAGCCGTGCGGCAGGCTTTCCATGCGGCGGGTGGCGACTTCGGTGCCGCCGGCGGACAGGTGGGCCGCGTAGGCCAGGCCCTCGTCGCACAGCACGTCGCATTCGGCGGTGAACACCACCGTGGGCGGCAGCTTGGGCGGGTTGGCATGGCGCATCGGGCTGATGCGCGGGTGCGCATGCAGGTCGGACGGGGCGTAGTGGTTGAAGAACCATTCCATGTCAGCGCGCGTGAGCTGCATGCCTTCGCTCCACTGGCCGTAGGAGCCGCGGTTGAAGTCGGCGTCCGTGACGGGGTAGACCAGCACCTGGCCGGCGACCGGCACGCGATCGTGCAGCGCCAACAGGGCCACGGTGGCCAGGTTGCCACCGGCGCTGTCGCCGGCCACCAGAAGCGGCACGGGTGCGCCCACCAGGGCCTGGACGTTGGCGGCGGCCCAGATGAGCGCGTCTTCGGCATCTTGCAGGCCGGCCGGGAACGGGTGCTCGGGCGCGAGGCGGTAGTCGGGCAGCAGCACCGCGCAGCCGCTGCGTGCGGCCAAGGTGCGGGCCATGGTGTCGTAGTCGTCGATCTCACCAATCACCCAGCCGCCGCCGTGCAAGTAGACCACCAGGCCTTCGACGTCCCGCGTGGGACGCAGCAGCCTGGCGCGCAGCGGGCCCCCGCGCGAGGGCAGGGTGAGGTCCTTGACTTCGTGCATCTCGGGGCCCTTGCCCAGGGCGGCACGGCCGGCGGCGGTGAGGTTGCGGGCGTCGGCGGGCGTGCCTGCCGACAGGGCCGGACGCCCGGCATCGACCATCTTGGCGAACATCTGGCTGATCGCTGCGTTCAGTGGCATCGCGTGTCTCCGGGGGATGGCGAGGACGGGTCAGGCGCTTGCGGCCTGGGCCTTGGGCTGCAGCACGAAGCCGCGGTAGTGGTCGGCAGCCACCTCGTCGCAGATCTTGCGGTAGCGGCCGATGCCGCCGACATAGGGCATGAACACCTTGGGCTTGCCCGGCACATTGGCGCCTGTGTACCAGGAGTCGGTCTTGACGTACAGCGTGGGCGCGGCCACCTCGTTGACGTGGGCTACCCAGTTCGCCTCGGCCTGCGCATCCGCCTCGATGGTTTCCATGCCGCGCTGGTCCATCGCCGCAAGGCAATCGCTGATCCAGTCGACGTGCTGCTCGATCGACAGCACCACGTTGGACTTGACCGAGGGGCTGCCCGGGCCGGTAATGATGAACAAGTTGGGAAAGCCCGCGATCATCAGGCCCAGGTAGGTGTGGGGCCCGTCCTTCCACTTTTCGTTGAGCGACAGGTTGCCGCGTCCGCGGATGTCGATCTCGCGCAGCGCGCCGGTCATGGCGTCGAAGCCGGTGGCAAAGACCAGGATGTCGAACTCGTATTCGACGCCGCCCGAGATCAGCCCCTTTTCGGTGAAGGTCTCGATGGGCGCGGCCTTGACGTTCACCAGGGTGACGTTGGGACGGTTGAAGGTCTCGTAGTAGTTGGCGCCGGCGCACAGTCGCCTTGCGCCCAGCGGGTGATCGAAGGCAGTGAGGATGTCTGCTACCTTCGGATCCTTGACGATCTCACGGATCTTGCCGCGCACGAAGTCGGCCGCCGTGTCGTTGGCCTTGACGTCGATCAGCAGGTCGTTGAAGGCGGTCAGGAAGGGCGTGTGGGCGCCGAAGCTCCACAGCTTCTCGTAGCGCGCCTGGCGCTCCTCGGGGCTGACCTCGAAGGCCGACTGGGTGGGCGGCGGCAGGTCGGCCACGCCGTACTGCGAGTGCTTGGCGGTCAGGCGGATCTGCGGGTACTTGGCCTTGTAGGCCAGCACATGCTGCGGATCCAGGTCGCGGTTGATCGCAGGCACCACGTAGTTGGGGCTGCGCTGGAAGACGAACAGGTGGCGGGCCTGCTCGGCCACCATCGGGATGATCTGGATGCCGGTGGAGCCGGTGCCGATCACGCCCACGCGCTTGCCGCGAAAGTCCACGCCCTCGTCCGGCCAGCGCGAAGAGTGGTACCAGCTGCCCTTGAAACGATCCAGGCCCGGGATGTCGGGCACCCGCGGCGCCGTGAGGTTGCCGGTGCCCATCATGCAGAACCGCGCGCGCAACGTCTGGCCGCCGGCCAGCGTGACCAGCCACAGGCGCGAGGCCTCGTCGTAGACGGCGGAGTCGACACGGGTGTTGAAGCTGATGTGGCGGCGCAAAGCGAAGCGGTCAGCCACATGGCGTGCATACGCAAGGATCTCGGCCTGGCCGGCGAAACGCTGCGTCCAGTGCCAGTCTTGCTGCAGCGCGTTGTCGAAGCCGTAGGAATACTCCAGGCTCTCAACGTCGCATTGGGCGCCGGGGTACTTGTTCCAGTACCAGGTGCCGCCCACATCGGCGGCCACCTCGAAGCAGCGCACGCTGCGGCCTTGATCGATCAGGCGCTTGACCATGTACATGCCGGCAAAGCCGGCGCCCACCACCACCGCATCGATGACACCGCTCGTGCCCGTCGTCTCTGACTTTTGCATATTGCTGCTTTGTCTCCGCCTGGCTGTTGAAGTCCGTACCGGTGTCACGTGGGCCTTGGCATTCCGGTTCGGGACTGACTATACTGACCGTGTACGTACAAGCATACAGGACGAATTCGGTTTTTGTCTACTCGTCTTCAAGGATTCGAAATTCCAAGTTTGGCAACCCCCATCGGCGATTTGGGTCCCCGGCCGTCCCGCACCAAGCAGGGGCTGCTGGCCGACGCGCTGTCCAGCGAGATTCGCGGCGGCAGGTACAAGATAGGCGACCGCCTTCCATCGGAGCAGGAGCTGAGCCAACGCTTCGGCGTGAGCCGCCACACGGTTCGCGCGGCGCTGCGCATGCTGCATGACCTGGGCCTGGTGAGCAGCCAGCAGGGCGTGGGCACAGTGGTGAAGGAAACGCGGCTGCTGTCGCATTACAGCCAGGGCTTCAGCTCGGCGCAGGACCTGCTCCAGTACGCCACCACCACCCGCGTCCGGGTGATCGACCGCGCCGAGGTGGCGGTGGACGACAAGCTGGCCGAGCAGTTGTGCTGCAAGGCCGGCGAACACTGGTGGCGCATGCGAACCGTGCGGCGCGAACCCGAGCGCGGGCAACTGCTGGCCTACTCGGAAATCCACGTGCCGCTGGCCTTTGGCGCCGTGATGATGGAATCGAACCGCAGCCGCCAACCCATCTTCGCGCTGATCGAAAGCCGGTTCGGCGAGAAGATCGCCGAGATCCAGCAGGACATCAGCGCGCTGGCCTCGATCGGCGACGACGAGGCGCGCTACCTGGGCGTGCCGCCGGCTTCGCCTGCGTTGCAGATCCTGCGGCGCTACTACGGCAGCGCCGGCCGCCTGCTCGAGGTGGCTCGGTCCGTTCATCCCACCGACGTTTTCAAGTATTCGATGCGTGTGCAGCTTCGCCACGGATCCTGAACCTCATGACCACAGATACCACCAACGCCATGGAACGCGTGCTGCAAGGCCTGCGCGTGATCGACCTCACCCAGAACGTCGCCGGGCCCTACTGCTCGCAGATCCTGGGCGACATGGGCGCCGAGATCGTCAAGATCGAACGTCCGGGAACCGGCGACGACACCCGCGCCTGGATGCCGCCCGCCTGGGGCGAATATTCCTCGACCTTCCTGGCGCTGAACCGCAACAAGAAGAGCGTGTGCGTGGACCTCGACTCGCCCGAGGGCCGCGACATCGTCTTGCGGCTGGCCAAGGACGCCGACATCCTGATCCACTCCCTCAAGCCGGGAAGCGCCGAGTCGCGTGGGCTGGGTTATGAGCAGCTGCGCGAGGTCAACCCCCGGCTGGTGTATTGCGCCATCAGCGCGTTCGGCCAGACCGGTCCCATGCGCGGCTTGCCCGGGTATGACCCGCTGATGCAGGCCTTCACCGGCGTCATGAGCGTCACCGGCAACGAGGGCGACGATCCGGTGCGTGTGAGCGTGTCGCTGATCGACATGGGCACCGGCATGTGGTCGGCGATGGGCATCATGGCGGCGCTGCGCGAAGTCGAGCGCACAGGGCAGGGTTGCCGTGTCGACGCCAGCCTGCTGGAAACCGGCGTGGCCTGGATGACGGTGTTTGTCGCCAACCACCGGGCCACCGGCGCGCTGCCCCGCAAGATGGGCTCGGCCATGGCCATGACGGCCCCTTACGAGCTGTTCGCCGCCGCCGACGGATCGGTCTTCATCGCCGCCGGAAACGACCGCCTGTTCGTGCAGGTGTGCGCGGCGCTGGGGCTGGGGGCGCTGCCCGCTGATGAGCGCTTTGCCACCAATAGCGCGCGGGTGAACAACCGCGTCACCCTGCACGTGCTGATCGAGGAGCGAACCCGTCAGCTGCCGGCTGCCGAGGTGGTGCAGCGGCTGCAGGCGCGCGGTGCGCCATGCAGCATCATGAACAACGTCAAGCAGATGCTCGAGAGCGAGCAGGTGGCGGCGGTGGGCATCGTGCAGGACCTGCCGATGGCCGCGGGCGACCAGCACCGCGTGGTCGGGCTGCCCTTTTGCCTCGACAACGAGCGCGCCAGCCACCATGTGCGCCCGCCACTGCTGGGCGAGCACACCCAGGCGGTGCTCGAAGCCGCGGGCATTCCCGCAGAGCAGATCCAAGCGCTCAAGGCGAAGCGGGTCATCGGCTGAAGGCCGGCGGTACGCCAAAACCACCCAGGAACCAAATAGAAGGCAAGACCATGACCACCGACCATTCGAGCTCCCTTGACGAGATCCGCCGCGCCGTCGCGGCCCTGTGCCGCGACTTCGACGGTGCCTACTGGCAAGGCTGCGAGCGTGAAGAGCGCTACCCCGAGGAGTTCGTCAATGCCATGACAAAGGCCGGCTGGCTCGGCGCGCTGATCCCCGAGGAATACGGCGGCTCGGGCCTGTCGCTGCGCGAGGCCTGCGTGATCCTCGAGGAGGTCAATCGCTCGGGCGCCAACGGCGCGTCCTGCCACGCCCAGATGTACACCATGGGCTCGCTGCTCAATCACGGCAGCGAAGCGCAAAAGCGCAAGTACCTTCCCCGCATCGCCGACGGCAGCCTGCGCCTGCAGGCCTTCGGCGTGACCGAGCCCGACGCGGGCTCCAACACGCTCAAGATCAAGACCTTCGCCAAGCGGGTGCCCGGCGGCTACGTGATCAATGGCCAGAAGGTGTGGACCTCGCGCTACCGCCAGTCGCACATGTACCTGCTGATCGCGCGCACCACGCCCTACGAAGAGGTCAAGAAAAAGACCGAGGGACTGACGCTGTTCCTGGTGGACATCGCCAAGGCCGGCGCCTCGCTCAAGTCGACGCCGATCAAGACCATGCTGAACCACCACACCAACCAGGTGTTCATCGACAACCTGGAGGTGACCGACGACGACCGCATCGGCGAGGAGGGCAAGGGCTTTTCCTACCTGGTCGACTCGCTCAACTCCGAGCGCCTGCTGGTGGCCAGCGAGTCGCTGGGCGACGGCAAGTGGTTCGTGGAGAACGCCTCGCGCTACGCCACCGATCGCATCGTGTTCGACCGGCCCATCGGCGCCAACCAGGGTGTGCAGTTTCCCATCGCCAAGGCCTACATGAACCTGCAGGCCGCCGAGCTGATGCGCGACCGCGCGGCCGATCTGTTCGACGCCGGCAAGCCCTGCGGGCCGGAGTCGAACATGGCCAAGTACCTGGCCACCGAAGCTTCATGGGAAGCGGCCGAGGCGGCCATGCTCACCTTCGGCGGCAACGGCGTCGCGGTGGAATACAACGTCGAGCGCAAGTGGAAGGAGGCGCGCCTGTTCCGCATCGCGCCGATTTCGAACAACCTCGTGCTGGCGCAGGTCGCCCAGCACGTGCTGGGCATGCCCCGCTCGTATTGAAGCGCCGCCAATGACCTACCAGACGATTACCGTCACCACCGCCCCCGGCACGCAGGACGAGGAGGGCATCCGCCTGCTCACGCTCAACCGTCCGGACGTGATGAACGCGATGAACACGCTGATGTTCAACGAGCTGCGCAGCGCCCTGGACGCCCTGGCGCATGACGCTGGCCTGCGTGTGCTGATCCTCACCGGCGCCGGCACCCGGGCCTTTTCGGCCGGTGGCGACCTGAAGGAGCGCAATGGCATGAGCGACGCTACCTGGCGCGCCCAGCACCAGCTGATCGAGGAAGCGTTTTTGGCGGTGAAGGATTTCCCCATGCCCGCCCTGGCCGCCGTCGAAGGCAACGCCCACGGCGGCGGGCTCGAGCTGGCATTGATGGCCGACTTCATGGTGGTCTCGCGCGAGGCGAAGCTGTCGCTGCCCGAAGGCAAGCGCGGCATCATGCCCGGCGGCGGCGGCATCCAGAACCTGGTGCGCGCGGTCGGCATGCGCCGGGCCAAGCAGTTGATCCTGACCGGCGATGCCTTCACCGGCGCGCAGGCGCTGGAGTGGGGCGTGGCCAACGAGCTGGCCGAGCCCGGCCAGGCGCTGGCGGCGGCCGTGGCGATCGCCCGGCGCATCGCCGACTGCGCGCCCATGTCGGTGCGCTACGCCAAGCTCGCGGCCGGCCGCGGCGGCGAGGTCGATTTCCACACCGGCTACATGATGGACATCGCCGCCTACAACGTGCTGGTGAACACGCAAGACCGGCATGAGGGCGTGCGCGCCTTCAACGAAAAGCGCAAGCCGCGCTGGACCAACGGCTGAAGGAGACCCGCCCATGTCCGAGTCGCTCACCCATCGGCTGTCGCGCTTCATCTGCCACGAGGGCGACGAACTGGCCCCGCCGGTCACCCATGAGGCGCTGCGCGCCATCCTCGACACCCTGGCCGTGACGCTGGCCGGCGGCAAGGACGAGGCGGTGCGCTGCCTCGAAGCGTCGCTCGACGCCGGCGTCGGCGCCTGTCCCTCGCCCTGGTCGGGCCAACGCTACGGCAGCTTCGACGCCGCCATGCTGTACGGCATGGCCAGCCACATGGACGACTACGACGACGTGAGCATGCTGGCCATCTGCCATCCGAGCGCGCCCGTGCTCAGCGCGCTGGTGGCGGCCGAGCTCAGTGGCAGCGATGGCGGGCCCACCTCAGGCCGTGATTTCGTCACCGCTTTCAGCGTGGGCACCGAGGTGACCATCCGCCTGGGCCAGGCCATGGGCTTTCGCCACTACGAGCTGGGCTTTCATGCCACCGCCACGCTGGGGGTGGTGGGGGTTGCCGCCGCCGTGGCGCGCCGCGCCCGGCTGGACCAAGCCACCACGCGGCAGGCGCTGGCCATCGCCGCCAGCATGGCCAGCGGCATTCGCAAGAACTTCGGCAGCCCGGTCAAGCCGCTGCATGTGGGCCTGGCGGCCGCCGCCGGCCTGCGCGCCGTGCGCATGGCGCGCGCCGGCGTCACCGCCGCGTCGGAGGCTTTCGAGCACGGCGGCTATCTGCGCGCCTATTCGGGCGGCGAGACCGACACCTTCCCGGCCAGCGGGCTCGATTTCGGCCGCCCCTTCGTGCTGGGCCAGCCGGGCTTCGAGCAAAAGCGCTACGCCTGCTGCTACATGCTGCACAAGACCATCGAGGCCGCGCTGGCCTTGCGCCGCGAGGGCCGCCTGACGCTGGCCGATGTGGCGCGCGCCCATGTGAACTTCGTGCCCGGCGCCACCAAGCCCTTGATCCATCCGCGCCCGCGCACCGGCCTGCATGGCAAGTTCAGCGCACCGTACGCCGTGCTCGCCAGCCTGGCCGATGGCCGGATCGACCTGGCCAGCTTCACCGATGCCGCCGTGTTGCGGCCCGAGCTCCAGTCCCGCCTGGGCGACATGCAGGTCGTAGAGGAAGGGCCGCAGCCGCCACCGGGCGCCGACCTGGGCCGCATGCCGCTGACGCTGACGCTCACCCTGCGCGACGGCCGCACGCTTACGCACACGGTGCATGCCTCACCCGGTTCGCCCGAGGATCCGCTGACCCTGGCGCAGCTGCGCGAGAAATGGGTCGACTGCCTGGTCTTCGCCAAGCCGGCGCTGGACGCGCAAGGCGCGGGCGCCTGGTTCGACCAGGGCCTGGCGCTGGACCGGGCGGACAGTGTGCGTCCCTGGCTGGCGCGCATCTTCGCGGCCGCCGCATGAGCGCGGATATGATGGCCCAGGCAGCCGGCCACGCTGGCGCGCGACGATCTCGCGCGCCGGTCGGGCTCTGGAACGATCTCGGTGACCGGCGCGACTGAACGTTACCCACATTCAATTCATGTCATCAGCAGTACTGGCACAGCCTCCGGTGGCCCATCAGGCCGACCTTCGCAACGGCGCCGAGATCCTCCTCGACACCCTCATCGAAAACGGCGTCGACACGCTGTTCGGCTACCCGGGCGGCGCGGCGCTGCCCCTGTACGACGCCCTCTACAGCCGCCCCGCGCTGCGCCACATCCTGGTGCGGCACGAGCAGGCCGCCGTCCATGCCGCCGAAGGCTATGCCCGCACCACCGGCCGCATCGGCGTGGTGCTGGTCACCTCGGGCCCGGGGGTGGGCAACACCATGACCGGGCTGCTCGACGCCATGAGCGACTCCATCCCCGTGCTATGCATCAGCGGGCAGGTATCCACCGCCGTCATCGGCACCAATGCCTTCCAGGAATGCGACGCGCTGGGCATGTCGCGGCCGGTGACCAAGTGGAACCACCAGCCGCGCACCGCCGACGACATCGCGCCCTCGGTGCGCCGCGCGCTGGAGATGGCCCTGTCCGGCCGCCCTGGCCCCGTGCTGCTGGACGTGCCCAAGGACGTGCAGCTGGCGCGCGCCACGGCGGCCGCGGCGCCGGCCCACCCCAAGCGCGGCACACCGCGTCTTCCGCCGGCCAACGCGCTGCGACAGGCCGCCGAGATGCTGGCCAAGGCCAAGCGGCCGGTGCTGTATGGCGGCGGCGGGCTGATCAATTCCGGCCCGATGGCGTGCGCCGCGTTCACCGAGCTGGCACGCCTGATGGATGCGCCGGCCACGCTGACCCTGATGGCGCTGGGCGCCTTCCCGGCCTCGGACCCGCGCTTCATCGGCATGCTCGGCATGCACGGCACGCTCGAGGCCAACCTGGCCATGCACCATGCCGACCTGGTGGTCAACGTCGGCGCCCGCTTCGACGACCGCGTCACCGGCACGCTCAACACCTTCTGCCCGCACGCCCGCAAGATCCACATCGACATCGACCCGACCAGCATCGGCAAGGTGGTGGCGGTCGACGCGCCGCTGGTGGGCGACTGCGCCGCCGTGCTGCAGGCCCTGCTGAAGGATGCGGCGCTGCAAGGCCTGGCCCAGGGCCGGCTCGCGCCCTGGTGGAAGCGCATCGACGGCTGGCGCGCCCGCAACAGCCTGGGCTTTCCCGATCGCCAGGACGTGATCCTGCCGCAGCAGCTGGTGACCTCGCTGCAAGCGGCGCTGCGCGGGCGCGACGCCATCGTCTCGACCGACGTGGGCCAGCACCAGATGTGGGCCGCGCAGTACCTGCAATTCGATGCCCCGTACCGCTGGCTCACCTCGGGCGGCGCCGGCACCATGGGTTATGGCATGCCGGCGGCCATCGGCGCGCAGATCGCGCATCCGGACGCCACGGTGGTGTGCGTCAGCGGCGATGCGTCCATCCTGATGAACATCCAGGAGCTGTCCACCGCCATGCAGCACAAGACGCCGGTGAAGGTGGTGCTGTCCAACAATGGCTACATGGGCATGGTGCGCCAGTGGCAGCAGCTCAATCACGGCAACCGCCTGAGCCACAGCTGGAACGAGGCGCTGCCCGATTTCGTGGCCCTGGCCAAGGCCTTTGGCTGGGGCGCGCGCCGCGTGGAAGACCGCGTCCAGCTCGACGCCGCGCTGGCCGAATGCCTGGCGCACGACGGCCCCTTCTTCCTGGATGTGGCGGTGGCCGCGCAAGAGAACTGCTTTCCCATGATCCCGGCCGGGCGCAGCCACCATGAGGTGATGCTGTCCGAAAGCGAGTGGTTCTCGGAGCATGCGGCCAACCCCGCATGACTAAACTGGCGGGATGAGTGTTTCGTCCCGTGGCGCCGGCATCCGCGCCTTCCTGGGCAGCCTGACACCAGCCCCCTTCGCCATCGACCAGCGCGAACGCTGGCGCATGACGGTTGGGGCCGGCATTGGCGTGTTGTTCACCGCGTTGATCTCGCGATGGGTGGGCGGCCCCGGCGCGGCTTGGCTGATCGCGCCCCTGGGCGCCTCGGCGGTACTGGTGTTCGGCGTACCGGCCAGCCCGATGGCCCAGCCCTGGTCGGTGGTGGCCGGCAACACCCTCTCGGCGCTGGTGGGGATCGCCTTTGCGCGCTATGTGCCCGATGCGGCTCTGGCCGCCGGGCTGGCCATCGCCTGCGCATTGGGGCTCATGCTGGCCTTGCGCTGCCTGCACCCGCCCGGGGGCGCGGCAGCGGTGCTGATGGTGCTGGCCCACAAGACCGCGCCGGACTTCGCGCTCTTTCCGGTGTTATTCAATTCGCTGCTGCTGGTGGCTGCGGGCGTGGCCTACAACCGGCTCACTGGCCGCGCGTATCCGCATCCGCAGCTCGCGTCCGCTCCCGCGCCGGGCGAGGCCCGCAGCCGCTTCAGCGGCGCCGATCTGGACGCTGTGCTCGCTCGCTACAACCAGGTGCTGGACATCAGCCGCGACGACCTCGAATCGCTGCTGGTGCAGGCCGAAGCCGAGGCCTACAAACGCAATCTGGGCGAGCTGCGCTGCGGCGAGGTCATGACCCGCGACCCGGTGGTGGTGCACTTCGGTACGCCTTTGCTCGAAGCCTGGAAGCTGATGCGCCAGCACGAAATCAAGGCGCTGCCGGTGGTCGACCGCGCCATGCGCATCGCCGGCATCGTCACCACCGGCGACTTCATGCGCCTGGCCAACCTCGACAAGCCCCACGGCCTGGGCGCCCGCCTGCGCGAGGCCCTGATGCCCACCCGCCTGACCCACAGCGAGCGCCCTGAAGTGATCGGCCAGATCATGACGCGCAATGTTCGGGTGGCCAGCGAGCACGTGCCACTGGCCGAACTGGTGCCGCTGTTTTCCAGCAGCGGCCACCACCACCTGCCGATCATCGACGCCGACCGCAGGCTGGTGGGCATCCTCACGCAGACCGACCTGGTGCGGGCGCTGCACCAGGCGGTGCGGCCGGGGGAGATGTGAACGGGCCCTAGCCCTGTTGCCTGGCACTCAGCCAGCGGCACGGAACGGGCTTCTCCCCTCCAGTTCTTCCATGTACTGCGCAACGCCCTGGCCTTCGCGCTCCAGGAAACGCTCGACCGCATCCGAAAAAGCCGGATGCGCCAGCCAGTGGGCACTGTGGGTCATCACAGGCATCAGCGCCCGCGCCATCTTGTGCTCGCCCTGGGCGCCGCCCTCGAAGCGGTGCAGCCCCTGGGCGATGCACCACTGCAGCGGCTGGTAGTAACAGGCCTCGAAGTGCAGGCAGTCCACCCGCTCCAGCGCGCCCCAGTAGCGCCCGTAGGCCACGCCCTGGTCGACTGCGATGAGGCTTGTGGCGATGGGATGCTCGCCGCGCAGCGCGGTGAACATCGTCCATTGCTGGGGCATGTCGCGTGCCATGGCCTCGAAAAACGCGCGGGTCAGGTAGGGCGGATTGCCGTGTTCGCGATAGGTGCGCACGTAGCAGCGGTAGAAAAAGTCCCAGTCGGCGGGAGAGATCGCCTCGCCCTGCGCGACGCGAAAGCGCACGCCGGCATCGGCGACCTTTCGGCGCTCCTGCCGGATCTTCTTGCGCTTTTCCTGGGACAGGCTGGCCAGGAACTCGTCGAAGTCGAGATAGGGGCGCGCCAGGTCGGGGTGGGTGTTGAGCCAATGAAACTGCACCGTGTGGCGCGCCATCAGCCCGGCCGCCTCGCAGGCGCGGGCGTCGGCATCGGTGAGGAACAGCAGGTGCAGCGACGACAGCGCCTCGGCCCGGCAGTAGGCGAGCAAGGCCCTGACCAAGGCGGCGCGCGAGGCCTCGTCGCGCGCCAGCAGGCGGGCGCCCGGAACCGGCGTGAAGGGCACGGCCACCAGGCCCTTGGGATAGTAGGACAGGCCGTGCTGCTGGTAGGCATTGGCCCAGGCCCAGTCGAACACGTACTCGCCATAGGAATGATCCTTCAGGTACAGCGGGCAGGCCGCCTGAAGCTGCTCGCCCCGCCACAGAGTCAGAAACGAGGGCGTCCAGCCGCGGCCCGGCACGGCGCTGTGGCTGTCGTGCAGCGCGGCCAGGTATTCGTGGCGGGC
>JAZKDA010000129.1:0-543 GCA_040387815.1 Pseudomonadota bacterium
AAGTACGTCACCAGCCGCCAGCTGTGGGACCGTCTGCAAAAAGAGCTGCAAAGCAACGTGGCCCTGCGCGTCAAGGAGACCGACGAGGAGGGCGTGTTCGAAGTGGCGGGCCGGGGCGAATTGCACCTGACCATCCTGCTGGAGAACATGCGCCGCGAAGGGTTCGAGCTGGCGGTGTCCAAGCCGCGCGTGGTGTTCAAGGAGATCGACGGCGAGAAGTGCGAGCCGATCGAGCTGGTCACCTGCGACATCGAAGAGCAGCACCAGGGCGGCGTGATGCAGGCCCTGGGCGAGCGCAAGGGCGAGCTGATGAACATGGAGCCCGATGGCCGCGGACGTGTGCGGCTTGAGTACCGCATTCCGGCGCGCGGGCTGATCGGTTTTTCCAACGAGTTCCTCAACCTCACGCGCGGCTCGGGCCTGATCGCCAACATCTTCGACAAGTTCGAGGCGCACAAGGGCGAGATTGGCGGGCGCAAGAATGGCGTGCTGATCTCCATGGACGACGGCGAGATCTTCACCTACGCCCTGGGCAAGCTCGAC
>JAZKDA010000129.1:568-3200 GCA_040387815.1 Pseudomonadota bacterium
TGCCATCAAGGTGACGCCGCCGATCCAGCTCACGCTCGAATACGGCGTGGAGTTCATCGAGGACGATGAACTCGTCGAGATCACGCCCAAGAGCGTGCGCCTTCGCAAGCGCTTCCTCAAGGAGCATGAGCGCAAGCGCTCCCAGCGTGCATGAAGCTCACCCACGCCCGTGCCGTGGCCTTGATGGTGCTGGTCACCCTCATGTGGTCCATTGCCGGCGTGGTCACGCGCCAGCTCGAGCAGGCGCGCAGCTTCGAGGTGACGTTCTGGCGTAGCCTGTTCACGGCCCTGTCGCTGCTGGTGATCCTGCCGGCGCTGCAGGGCCGCGTTGTTTTCAGCAAGCTGCGGCACGGCGGCAGCGCGCTGTGGCTCTCTGGCCTGTGCTGGAGCGTCATGTTCACCGCCTTCATGCTGGCCCTGACGCTGACCACGGTGGCCAATGTGCTGGTGACGATGGCGGTGGGCCCGCTGCTCACGGCCTTGATCGCGCGGTTGTTCATCGGCCACCGCATCGCGCCGCGCACCTGGCTGGCGATCGTGGCGGCGGGCGCCGGCATTGTCTACATGTACGGCGGCAACTTTGCGGCCGGGCAGGCCGCCGGTTCGCTGGTGGCGCTGGCGGTGCCGCTGGCCGGGGCGATCAACTGGACGCTCACCCAGCGATCGCACGCCCGCGGCCAGAATGTCGACCTGGTGCCGGCGGTGCTGATCGGCGCGGTGCTCTCCTCGCTTTACACGCTGCCGCTGGCCTTGCCGCTGCAGGCCACCGGCCATGACATCTCGCTGCTGGCCCTGCTGGGGCTTGTGCAGCTGGCCATCCCCTGTACGCTTGCGGTCATGTGCGCCCGCGTGCTCAAGGCGCCGGAGATTTCGCTGCTGGCCCTGCTGGAGGTGATTTTCGGCATCGCCCTGGCGTGGCTGGGGGCCGGTGAGCAGCCGGGGGCGCGGGTGATGTTGGGCGGTGCGCTCGTGATCGGCGCGCTGGTGGCCAATGAATGGATCGGATGGAGACAACGGGCATGACGCAAGAGGTGTTGGGCGAGGGGATCGGCGAGGTCATGGGTGAGGTCCGGGGCCGCACCGGCCTTCTGACATTGAACCGGCCGAAGGCCCTGAACGCGCTGTCGCTGGACATGATCCGGGCGCTGACCACGGTGCTGCTGTCCTGGGAGCGTGATCCGGCGGTCGAGGCGGTGGCCATTCGCGGTACCAGTCGCGATGCCCACAACCCCGGTGGCGCCAGCCCCTTCGGTGCTTTTTGCGCGGGCGGAGACATCCGCTTTTTCCATGAGGCCGCCGTGCGCGGCGACCCGCGGCTGGAAGATTTTTTCACCGAGGAGTACGCGCTCAACCACCTGGTGCATCGCTATCCCAAGCCGTGGGTGGTGTTCATGGACGGCATCGTCATGGGCGGCGGCATGGGCATCGCCGGCCATGGCGGCGCGGGCAGCCTTCGGCTGGCGACCGAGCGCACGAAGATGGCCATGCCCGAGACCAACATCGGCTTGTTCCCGGACGTGGGCGGCGGCTGGTTTCTGTCGCGTTGCCCGGGCGCCGTCGGCGGCTACCTGGCGCTGACGGGGCAGGTGATCGGCGGGGCCGATGCCAAGGCGTGCGCTCTGGCCGATGGGGTTGTGCCTTCGGCGGAACTGGCCGAGCTCTGGTCGGTGCTGGCCCAAGGCGGCGCGAACGCCGTGAATGTGCTGCGGGAGCGATTCGCCGCGCAGGGCGAGCCGGCGAGTTCGCCGCTGGCCTCGCATCGCGCGCAAATCGACCGCTTCTTCAGCTTGCCGACCGTGCCGGCCATCATCGGCGCGCTGGAGGCGCACGACAGTGATTTCGCCCGCGAGACGGCCGCCGTGCTGCGCAAGCGCTCGCCGCTCATGCTGCACGTCGTGCACGAGCAGCTGCGCCGCGCCGCCGGCATGACGCTGGCCGACGCGCTGCGCATGGAGCGCGACATGGTGCGCCATTGCTTCCACCTGCGCCCGGGCGCGGCCAGCGAGACGGTGGAGGGCATTCGGGCGCTGGCGGTGGACAAGGACCACGCGCCCAAGTGGAACCCGGCGCGCATCGAGGACGTCACGCCCGAGATGGTGGCGCCGTTCTTTCGCAGCCCGTGGCCGATGCACGCGCACCCGTTGCGGGACGTGCGCTGAGGTTGGGGCGGGCCTGGATCCCCGCCTTCGCGGGGATGACACATCATTCGTCGTCCCCGCTAAGGCGCACTGGTGTCCGCAATAGATCTTCGTCATCCCCGCGCAGGCGGGGATCCAGCAAGCTGGCGATACACCGTGTCCGCCAACGCCAGCAGGCGCTCGCGCGGCAGGTTGCCCGACAGCGCATAGCCGAAGCCCTTGTCCACCCAATAGAAGCTGGCCGCCGGGCCTTCGCGGGTGAAGCGGAAGGCGGTCTCGCCGCTGCCCGATGACTGCGCCCCCACCGCACCGATATACAGCGTGAGCCGCTCGCCCTGGCCGTTCTGGAACATGAACTGCGCCCGGGCGCCGGCCTCGACGGTCACCAACGTCTTGCTGCGATATCGGGGGGGCGACTTCGAGTTCACCGGCGAGGTGCTGAACGCGCTGAACAGCCGCGCGGCCGACATCACCTATTTCTACGCCTCGCGCCT
>JAZKDA010000129.1:3210-6434 GCA_040387815.1 Pseudomonadota bacterium
CCGGCAGCAGCCGCCCGCCGACCAGCTCAAACCCCTCGCCACCGAGTTGCGGCACACGCAGCGGCCGGCCCAGCCGCTTGGACAGCCATTGCACGAGATGCTCCTGCTGCGCGGCCTCCACCTCCACCGGGTGGCGCGACTCTGGCAGGTAGACCACGTGCGCGGCCAAGGCCTGACGCGCAAAGCGTTGCGGCGAGCGCGCATCGGCCAGCGGGCTGGCGGACTGCCATTGCGCATGCCCCGCCCAGCCCGCCAGGAAGGCCAGCAGTACGGCGGCCGCCCGGCCGCCCCAGCGGGCCCAGGAGTCGATCGTGCGCCGCCGTTGCGCCAAACCGTTGGCGGCGGCCAGCATGCTGGGCGCCAGCGATTCCTCAAGGGTGACTTTCAGGTGTTCTTGCAACGCTTGGCGCTGGGCACTCCAGGCCGCGACAGTGGCGGCAGCTTCGGAATGGTCGTTGAGCCAGGCCCGCACGCGCGCCGCCTCGTCGGCGGACAGCCGGCCGTCAACGAAGGCATGCAGCACGTCGTCGGAGGGAGCGGGGGTCGGAGATCGTGGGTTCGTCATGGCTTTACTTCATTCGCCGCAACGCTGGCCGAATGGCGGCATCCGCGGCCTTGCCCTCACCGTCCATCAGTTCGCGCAGCCGGGCCCGGGCCCGCGACAGGCGCGACATGACGGTGCCGACGGGCACGCCCGTGATGCGCGCAACCTGGGCGTAGCTCAGGTCTTGCAGGGTCACCAGCAGCAGGGTTTCGCGCTGGTCTTCGGGCAGCCGCAGCAGGCAACGCTGCAGGTCCAGGGCCTGCTCCGTGGCCTGGGCCGACAGGGGCGAGGCTTGCTCCAGCGCTTCCAGGTCAAGGGGTTCGGTGGCCTGGCGCCGGGCCCGCCGCGCACCGTCGATGAACAGGTTGTGCATCACGGTGAACAGCCAGGCCCGCAGGTCAGTGCCGGCCGTCCAGAGCCGCCAGCGGGTGCAGGCGCGCTCGAGCGTGTCTTGCACCAGGTCGTCGGCCGCCCAGCGGTCGCCGCACAGGGCGCGCGCATAGCGGCGCAGCGGCGCCACCATGGCCGCCAGCGCCATTTGATCGTGTGGCGTACCGGGCGGGGTCATGGGCGCCTGTCGTGCCGCGCGTTCAGGCGTTCAAGGCCGCGCGATCTTCCAGACGTTGTTGACGTTGTCGCCGGTGCGGTCGCCCGCCTTGGTGTCACGCACCCAGAAGTACAGCGGCTTGCCCTTGAAGGCCCATTGCTTGGCGCCGTCGTCGCGGGTGACGATGCTCCAGTCGCCCGAGGCCTGGTCAGTGGCGCTCGCCATCAGCGGCGGCCACAGCGCCGCGCACTGCCCGTTGCACACCGATTTGCCGGAGCCGGCCGCGTCGCGGTCGAAGGTATAGAGAGTCATCCCGTTGCTGCCCACCAGGACGCCGTCGGCGGACTTGGCCGGGGGCGTTTGCGCGAAGGCGGCGCCAGCGGCCAGGATCAGGCTCAGCGCCAGGGTGCGCGGGAGCAAGGAAGTGATCATCGGTGTTCTCCTGTGGGGGGTGAAAAAGGGTTCCCCACCGTGCTAACGATCCCGTTGGGCGATTTATTCCATGGGGCCGAACATTGACCGGGGCAGGGCGCTCTTACCGGGTGCTGCGCTTCATGATGCGCTCGACCTCCCGCTTGCCCTCGCGGTCGCGGATGGTGTGGCGTTTGTCGTGTTCGCCCTTGCCCTTGGCCAGCGCAATCTCGCATTTGACGCGGCCGCCCTTCCAGTGAAGGTTCAGCGGCACCAGGGTATAGCCCTTCTGCTCGACCTTGCCGATCAGACGGCGGATCTCGTCCTTGTGCAGCAGCAGCTTGCGGGTGCGCACGGCGTCGGGGCTGACGTGCGTGGACGCGGTCTTGAGCGGGTTGATCTGGCAGCCAATGATGAACAGCTCACCGTTCTTGATGACCACATAGCCGTCGGTCAGCTGGACCTTGCCATCGCGCAGGGCCTTGACTTCCCAGCCCTGCAGCACCATGCCGGCCTCGTAGCGCTCTTCGATGGCATAGTTGAAGACGGCTTTCTTGTTGTCGGCGATGCGCGCCTGGGAGTCGGGTTTTTGGGTCATTCGATGGCAGTTGGGGTCGCGCTGCCTCTCTACAATCGCGGCGGGCCCGCAATTCTCCATGAAATCCGTCAACAAGTCCGTCCTGATCTGGTACAGCGCCGAAGAGATGTTCGCCCTGGTGACCGACGTGGACGCCTACCCGCAGTTTCTGCCCTGGTGTGACCACGCCTCGGTGCTGGCGCGTGACGAGCAGGGTATGAAGGCCGAGGTCGGCATCTCCATCAGCCGCATCCGCCAGACCTTCATCACCCGCAACGACCATGTGCCCGGGCGGCAGGTGAACATGAAGCTGATCGACGGCCCGTTCTCCCACCTCGAAGGCTGCTGGACCTTCACCCCCGTGGGGGAGGGACAGCGCGCCTGCCGGGTCGAGCTCAAGCTCGATTACGCGTTCCGCAGCAGCACCTTGGCGGCCCTGGTCGGCCCGGTGTTCGACCGCATCGCGGGCAGCCTGGTCGATGCCTTCGTCAAGCGTGCCGAGCAGGTCTATGGCTGACGTCCCCCCATCCCCAACGGCCCGAGATTCGGCTCAGCTGTGCGTGACGGTCGCTTTCAGCCCGGCCGCGCGGGAGGTGCACGAGTGGGTGCTGCGCGTGGCGCCGGGCACGACGGCCGCCCAGGCGGTGATGGCGAGTCCGCTGGTGGCCAGCTTCCTGGGCCTGGACCTGGTCAGCCTGCACCTGTGCATCTGGGGGCGTGCCGTGTCGCCGTCGCAGCCCTTGCGCGAGGGGGACCGGGTGGAGCTGCTGCGCCCCTTGCAGGTAGACCCGAAGGTGGCCAGGCGAGAGCGCTTTCGGCGCCAGGGTGCCCGCGCCGCGGGCTTGTTTGCCCGGGGCCCGCGCGGAAAGAGCTGAGTGCTCCCTTTCAGGCGGGGTTGCATTCCGAGGCGATGAGGCTGTCCAGGCGCCGGCCTTCGGCGGCGCGGGCGGCCTCGTCCAGGATCTCCGGCTCGCCCTTTTCGTTGTCGCGCGTCATGCGCCGGCCGGAATCGAGCGTGGCCTTGGCCTGCCGCACACGGGTGCAGTTCTCGGCGCGCTGCTGGGCGATGCGATCGGCCTCGGCCTTCTTCTTCTGGGCTTCGGCGGCTTCCGCCTGCTTCTTGCGCCGCTCGAGCTCGGTGTCGC
>JAZKDA010000130.1:0-6250 GCA_040387815.1 Pseudomonadota bacterium
TACGGCGATTATATGAAGAGCTTCGCCGGGGGCAACAGGCGCGAGGCGGTGCGTTGGTGGCTGGCCTCCACCGCCATGGAACGCCCTGCCGGGCAGTCAAGCCGCAGCATATAGCTGCCCCAGCCGTTGGGCCCCGGCGGCTTGCCCTGCGCGCCGACGTCGTTCCAGCTGGCTGGCGCCACTGTGAAGGCTTGTGCGGGCATCTCATTCCAGGCCGGGTCGACGAAGCGCTGCCACGCGAAGCCCCACTCGCCGCGCAGGGCGATGGTTCGGTCCAGCCGCGTCGAAAAGTCCAGGCTTCCCTGCCGCGCGGTCGGCTCGTGGCCCCCGGCCAGGACGGCGGACACCGGCAGGAGCAGCCACAACAGCGTGAGAAAAGAAGTGAAAAGTCTACGGCCGTACAACATGGAAGACAGTTCGGATGGGCAGGTGGATCGTAACCGCCGCGCTGGTGTTCCAATGCGGTGCATGGCCTCCACCGCAACCGTCGCTGCTGGGCAGCCCGCCAGCCGTTACGCGATCGAATCCCGTTACGCGTGGCTGCGGCTGGCCGTGTCGTTGACGATCATGACGATCGGCGGCGCCGGCATGTACGCCGTGCCCGTCACGCTGCCGGCGATCGAGGCCGAGTTCGCTCTGGCGCGTGGGGCGGCCTCGCTGCCCTACACCGTCACGATGATCGGCTTCGGCCTGGGCGGCGTGCTGATGGGGCGCGTGGCTGATCGCTTCGGCGTGCTGGTGCCGCTGGTCGCTGGCGGCATGGCGCTTGGGGCCGGCTTCGTCGCCGCCGGCATGGCGCCGGGCCTGTGGGCCTTCTGCCTGGCGCAGGGTCTGCTGATCGGCCTGCTCGGCACGGCGGCGACCTTTTCGCCGCTGGTGGCTGACACCTCGCAGTGGTTTGACCGCCGGCGCGGTATCGCGCTGGCGATCTGTATGAGCGGCAACTACGTCGGCGGCGCGATCTGGCCGCCGGTCATGCAGCATTTCATCGAGAGCGCCGGCTGGCGCCAGACCTACATCGGGCTCGGCGTGTTCTGCCTGCTGACGATCGTGCCACTGGCCTGGCTGATGCGACCGAGGCCGCCTGCGCTCGTGACCACCCCACAGGTCCCGGGCTCCACAGCCGTGAGGTCGGCCCTGCCGATGGGTCTGCGACCACGTACGGCACAGGCGCTGCTGTGCGTGGCCGGCGTGTCCTGCTGCGTGGCCATGTCAATGCCGCAGGTGCACATCGTTGCCTACTGCGCCGACCTGGGCTTTGGCGCGGCCCGGGGGGCGGAGATGCTGGCCGTGATGCTCGGGATGGGTATCGTCAGCCGGCTCGTGTCGGGCTGGATCTCGGACCGCATTGGGGGGCTGCGCACGCTGCTGCTCGGGTCGGTGCTGCAGGGCATTGCCCTGTTGATGTTCCTGCCCTTCGACGGGCTGGTGTCGCTGTACCTGGTGTCGGCCATGTTCGGCTTGTTCCAGGGCGGCATCGTGCCGGCCTATGCATTGATCATCCGCGAGCATTTTCCGGCCGCCGAGGCTGGCGCGCGCGTGGGCATGGTGCTGATGTGCACCTTGCTCGGCATGGCCTTGGGCGGCTGGATGTCGGGCGCGATCTTCGACCTGACCGGCTCGTACCGGGCCGCCTTCCTCAATGGCATCGCCTGGAACGCATTGAACCTGGCGATCGTGCTGTTCCTGCTGTCACGGGTGTATGCAATGCGCGGCCGGCTGGGCCGGGCCTGAAGCGGCGCGCGGCGGTTCAGCGCGGGCGTGCAGCTTGCAGCAGCGCCTCAAGTTGCACCGGCTTGGTCAGGTGAACATCGAAGCCGGCGCCTCTGGCGCGCTCCTTGTCGGACGTCTGGCCGTAGCCGGTCAGGGCGACAAAGCGCGATGGAGTCTTGACCGTCTGGCGCAGGCGGGCCGCCAATTCGTAGCCGTCCATCCCCGGCAGGCCGATGTCGAGCACACACACCTGCGGCGCAAACTCGGGCGCGATGACCAATGCCTCGAGCGGATCGCCAGTGCCACGCACGACGCAGTCGCACAACTCGAGCAGTGCCTGCATGGTTTCCAGCGCGTCGGCGTTGTCGTCGACCAGCAGGACGCGCAGGCCTTCGTGGGGTGGTGCCGTGCCCGATTCGGTGGCGGGGTGCGATGCGTTCATGTGGCTAGGCGTAGGGTGTGGCGGTTCGTCCATGGGCCCATGTCTGGCCCCTCGGTCGCGGCTCCTTGCAGAGTCACGACAGCGACCCTATCAGCTGGCGGGTGTGCTGTATGTCAGGCGAGTCCTACGCATGGGCGGCCAGCAGCGGCGCCCACTCCGGCCCGCAGGGCGCCTCGATGTGAAGTGTCGTGCCGTCCGGCATGGGCAGATCCAGGCGCTGCGCGTGCAGCCACAGGCGTTGCCAGCCCAGCCATTGCGCGACCGCGCGGTTGTGAGCCCCCTTGCCATGCGTGGTGTCCCCCACCAGCGGATGGGCAATGTGCTTGAAGTGACGGCGTATCTGATGACGGCGCCCGCTCAGCGGCTCCACCGCCAGCAAGGCATACCGGCTGGTGGCGTGCCGCGGGTCGGCGCTGAAGGGCCATTCGAAGCAAGTCAGCCGCTGGTAGCGCGTATGCGCGGGCACCCGAGGCTGTCCGGCGGAGGGTCGCTCGGGATCTCGCGCCAGGGGCTGGTCGATCTCGCCGTGGGCTGGCGGCCACCCGCGCACCAGGGCCAGGTAGCGCTTGCGCGGCACGCCGGCTTCGAAGGCCTGTCCCCAGCGCCGGGCCGAGGCGGCGTCGCGGCCGAACAGCAGCACGCCGCTGGTGGCCTTGTCCAGACGGTGCAGTGGGAACAGGCGTTCGCCGCACTGAGCCTGCAACAGGTCGACCGCATTAAGGGTCTCGTGCGCGTCGAGTGCACTGGCATGCACCAGCAGTCCCGCTGGCTTGTCGATGGCGACGAGGTCGGCGTCCTGGTGCAACACGACAAGTGGCGGTGGCCAGGGGGGTGGGCAGGTCGTTGCCGCAAGTGACATGCCGTGATCATGCCGCAAGCGCTCAATGCATCGACTGCGTGGTTCAATTGCACAAACTTGAAAGCCGGGCGTAATGAGGGCGATGCAAACAGGTGATTGAGGCAATTGAAAATGTCCAGATGCCATTGATGACCGACGTTGCGCGGTAATTGCGCTGCCATTTATCGCCGCCAATATGTCTATACTCGCCACTCGTTTTATTTAATCTGGAGATTGCATGGCGAAGAAGACTTACGCGGCATTGCAGGCGGAGATCGAGAAATTGCAGGTTCAGGCCGAAGCAGTTCGTCAAAGCGAATTGGACGGCGTGATTGCGCGCATCCGTGAGGCCATCGAGTTCTACGGCCTCAAGCCGCAAGACCTGGGTTTTACCGCGCGCGGAACTGCCAAGACGGTTCCCGCCGAAGGCAAGGTTCGCCGGCGCCGGGGCGCTGGCGCCAAGCGCAAGGTCGCCGCGGCGCAGAAGGCTCCCCGGTTTCGCGATGCGCAGGGCAATGTCTGGGTAGGGCGCGGTCCGCGGCCCAAGTGGCTGCGCGAGGCGCTGGCCAGCGGCAAGACGCTCGAGGACTTCGCGGTCCGCTGACCCCCGCTCGGGCCCGGTGGCCGGCCCGGGTGCCGGCGACCCGGACTGCGTCATGCTCTCTTGCGAGAGCAACAAAAAAGCCCGCTACCAAACCGATAGCGGGCTTTTTTCTTGAGCTTGGTGGGTCCTGTAGGATTCGAACCTACGACCTACGGATTAAGAGTCCGCTGCTCTACCAACTGAGCTAAGAACCCAAGCCTCGAGCCGGTGGGCTCGCGACGAGAAGGCCCGCATCATATCAGAGCCTTGGAGGGGTTTTCCCGGGCTCGCGTGATGGCGACGTGTTTGCGGCTACACTCGAGGGCTGCCGCTTTTCAACAAGCAAGCCTTATCCATCAAGCCAATCCTGGGCCTTCGCGCAAGGTACATGCCCCCAGGACTGCACGCCCGGCTGGCAGCGCCGGTTCAAAGATTCCCCCAACACTGTCGCGCTGGCTCCGCCCGCGCAGCCGCTGCCGCACCGGCCTTTGCCGGGGCGCTGTGCGGCCTTTCGCAAAGTACCGAATGGCTAAAGAAGAACTGATCGAAATGCGCGGCCGCGTGGCCGAAGTGCTGCCGGATTCCCGCTATCGGGTGATCCTGGAAAACGGCCACGAACTCGTGGCCTACAGCGGCGGCCGCATGAAAAAGCACCGCATCCGCATCATCGCGGGCGACGACGTCAGCCTGGAGCTGTCGCCGTACGATCTGAACAAGGGCCGGATCATGTTCCGTCACCTGCCGGTTCGCAACGGCCCCGCACCGGCCCGGCCCACCCGCCCGCCGCATCGCCGTTAAGTCGGCACCCTGGAAAATATTTCATTGAAACAAGACAACAACTCTCCCGCACTTCAAGCACTGACTCACGGTAAATACCTGATCTCGCCCCTGACCCAACAGCAGGACGATGGCTCTTATGCGTGTTCCGTCTCGATCCGCTCCGGATCCGGAACCGGCACCACCGATCGGGTGGTTCGCCTCACGCAGCGCTTTCGCGATCGCCACGCCGCTGCCGTGTATGCCATCGAGCAGGGCCTCGAATGGATGGGCCTGACCCGCCCCGCGGCCCTCGAATTGCGCATGGCCTGAAGGGCCCGAGGATCACGGCTTCCTGATCAACGCGATCAACGCCACGCCGCAAAACGCGGCGCCCGCATAGAAGGTGAATGCCGCGCCCAGCCGGTCCCACAGCAGGCCGGCCACAACACTGGCAGCCAGCATCGCGACACCGCTCACCAGATTGAAGAAGCCGTAGGCCGTGCCCCGAAGATCGGCCGGTGCGGTGTCCGCCACCATGGTCGCCAGCAGCCCTTGCGTCATGCCCATGTGGACGCCCCACAGCGCCACGCCGGCGATCACGGTGATCCAATGCCCATCGATCGCCAGCACCAGGTCGGCGGCGATCAGCACCACCAGTCCCAGGGCCAGCAAGGCCCGATGGCTCATGCGGTCGGACAGCTTGCCGAACGGGTAGGCCGACGCGGCATACACCAGGTTCATCGCCACCATCACCAGCGGCACCAGCGCGAGCGGGATGCCCGACGCGTGGGCACGCAGCACCAGGAAGGCCTCGCTGAAGCGGGCCAGCGTGAACACCGCACCCACCCCCACCACCCACCAGTACGCGCCGCCCAGGCGCCCCAGGTTCTCGCGGCGGATCGGGTTGCTGCGCTTGGCATCGCGGTGCACCGGCGGCTCGCGCACGCCGAGCAGCAGCAAGGCCACGGCCAGCACGCCGGGAATGACCGCGACCCAGAACACCGCACGGAAGTCATTGGCCCACAGCAGCATCAGGCCGACGGCCAGCAGCGGCCCGAGGAAGGCGCCCACCGTGTCCAGTGATTGGCGAAGGCCGAAGGCCGCGCCGCGAATCTGCGGCGGTGCGATGTCGGCCACCAGCGCATCGCGCGGCGCGCCGCGAATCCCCTTGCCCACGCGATCGAGAAGCCGTGCGGTCAGCACCGTGCCGATGCCGGGCGCCATGGCGAACAGGGGCTTGGTCAGCGCGCCCAGGGCATAGCCGAAGACAGCCAGGCCTTTTCGCTTGCCCAGGTAGTCGCTCAACGCCCCCGAGAACACCTTGACGATCAGCGCCGTGGCCTCGGCCAGCCCTTCGATCATGCCCACCGTGAACGCGCTCGCGCCCAGGGCGCCGACCATGAACAGGGGCAGCAGGCTGTGGACCATCTCCGAGGAGATGTCCATGAGCATGCTCACGAAGCCCAGAACCCAGATGCCAGGCGGGATCTTTTGCAGCGGTGCGGACGGGATGTTCACGTTGGCTTATTCTCGTGGGGCGTCGCACGCATGCGCAAGGGCCGTCCTTGCGCAGTGGCTTGCATTGCGCCAGATCAACCCCACCTCGCTGCCATGTCCCCTTTGCTTTCCGTCCTCGACCTGGCCCCCATCACCGAAGGCAGCGATGCCGCCCGTTCGTTTCGCAACTCACTCGAACTCGCGCAGCATGCCGAGCGGCTGGGGTACCGGCGCTTCTGGCTGGCCGAGCACCATGGCATGCCGGGCATTGCCAGCGCCGCCACGGCGGTGCTGATCGGCCATGTGGCCGGCGGCACGCGCACGATCCGGGTGGGGGCGGGCGGCATCATGCTGCCCAACCACTCGCCGCTGGTGATCGCCGAGCAGTTCGGCACGCTCGAATCGCTCTACCCCGGCC
>JAZKDA010000131.1:0-11732 GCA_040387815.1 Pseudomonadota bacterium
CCGCCCATGCCCTTGACCATCTTGCCGGGGATCATCCAGTTGGCCAGGTCGCCCTGTTCGCTGACCTGCATGGCGCCGAGGATCGACAGGTTGATCTTGCCGCCGCGGATCATGGCGAAAGACTGGTCGCTGCCGAAGATGGCCGAGCCCTTGAGGGTGGTGACCGTCTGCTTGCCAGCGTTGATCAGGTCGGCGTCGACCTCGTCCTCGTACGGAAAGGGGCCGATGCCCAGCATGCCGTTCTCGCTTTGCAGCCAGACTTCGATGTGGTCGGGCACATGGTTGGCCACCAGCGTCGGGATGCCGATCCCGAGGTTGACGTAGAAGCCGTCCTGCAGTTCCTGGGCCGCGCGTGCGGCCATTTGGTCTTGGGTCCAGGGCATGTCGGTCTCCTTAAACTTTGCGCGGGCGCGTCGTGATTTTTTCGATGCGCTTTTCAGGCGTGGCATTGAGCACGATGCGGTGCACATAAATGCCCGGCAGGTGAATGTCGTCGGGGGCGATCTCGCCGGTGGCGACGATGCGCTCGACCTCGACGATGCAGATCTTGCCGGCGGTGGCGGCGGCCGGGTTGAAGTTGCGCGCGGTGAGGTTAAAGCGCAGGTTGCCCGAGCGGTCGGCGATGTCGGCCTTGATCAGCGACACGTCGGGGAACAGCGCGCGTTCCATGACGTAGGTCTCGCCGTTGAACTCTCGCAGCTCCTTGCCCTCGGCCACCAGGGTGCCCACGCCGGTCTTGGTGAAGAACGCGGGGATGCCGGCGCCGCCGGCGCGCAGCTTCTCGGCCAGCGTGCCCTGGGGCGTGAACTCGAGCTCGAGCTCACCTGAGAGGTACTGGCGCTCGAACTCCTTGTTCTCGCCGACGTAGCTGGAGATCATTTTCTTGATCTGCCGCGTCTCGAGCAGCTTGCCCAGGCCGAAGCCGTCGACACCCGCGTTGTTGGAGATGGCCGTGAGATTCTGCACGCCGCTGTCGCGCAGCGCGTCGATCAGCGCCTCGGGGATGCCGCAAAGGCCGAAGCCGCCGACGGCCAGCAGCTGGCCGTCGCGCACCACGCCTTCGAGGGCCGCCGCAGCGGATGGAAAGATCTTGTTCACGAGAAATGTCTCCTCATAGGGCCGAGCGCGGCCACTCGCCGCAGGTACAACGATACTACGTAGTAAGATACGTAGTAATCCTTAAAGAGTTGCCCGATGGACGTTGACTACCGAACCGCGTTCGACTTGGCCCCGGTGGGTCTGTGCGTTTCGCGCAACCGCCGCATTGTCGACTGCAATCAGCATTTGTGCGAGATGTTCGGCAACACGCGCGAAGGGTTGATCGGCCAATCCTTCCAGGTGCTTTATCCCAGCGCTGACGAGTACGAGCGACTGGGCGCGCGCATGGCGCCGATCCTCAATGCCAAGGGCCATTACGCCGACGACCGCATCATGAAGCGCGCCAACGGCGAGGTCTTCTGGTGCCATGTGACGGGCCGCGCGCTCAACCGCGATGCCCCACACGAGGCCGGCATCTGGTCCTTCGAAGACCTGAGCTCGCGGCGCCCGGTCAAGGCCGACCTCACCGCCCGCGAACGCGAGGTCGCCGCCAAGCTGCTCGACGGCATGACCTCCAAGGAAATCGGCAAGGCGCTGGACATCAGCCACCGCACGGTCGAGATTTATCGCGCCCGGCTGATGCGCAAGTACAAGGCCAACACGACGGCCGATCTGGTGCACAAGCTGATGGCGGGGGATTGACGGGCCAGTTGCTTCGGGCGCGACACACGCGCGGCAGACGGAACCACCAGGGGCCAAGCTCCACTCATGAGCGAAACCTCAGGAGTACGCCCATGCCCCCAAAGCTCGGCCCCGTGGGCCCCAGTACCACGGTGGCGGCCTCTTCCTCATCCAGCCCACCGCCCCCGACGCCACAACAAGCCCGCCAGGCCCTGGCCGAGGCGCTCCAGCCCCTGCAGGCGGGCACCGCGCCCGAAAGCGGTGTGGTCGACGCGCTGCTGCTCTGCCTGGACGGCAACCGGCTCGACCTGAACCAGATGCTCCCGCAGTGGCATGCCCTGGTGTTCCAGCTGCCCGAGGCCGTCTGGGCCGCCTTGGACGCCTGCGCGAGGGCCGGCGGCGCCGCCGGCATCGGCTGGATCGGCTTGCCGGCGCCTGAAAGCGATGCGCAATTGCAGCCCGCGCTGACACGCATGAACCCGCTGGCCCAGTTGCGCGAGTTGCTGCTGCGGGTTCCCCGCACCGGCGATTCACTGACGCTCCAACCCTTGTTCGGCGGGCCGGTGAATCAGGTCGAGATCGACTTCTGGCGCGACGATTTCATGCAGGTGCTCGCCCCCGACGCGCTGAAAGTGCGCGCGCGGCGCTCGCGACCCGATTACCTGACCCAAAAGGACGTCCAGCAGCTGCGCCGGACCGACGCCGCAGGCCGGTACACCGGGGTGCGTGGACCGGTGCCCGATCTGGGCTACTTTCGCTCTCCGACGGACTTCGACGGCCCCGACCGATACCGGCAAGCCTTGCTTCTAAACCTCAACGGCGAGGTCCGATTCGAGGCCAAGCATGAGTCGGCCGTCGCGCTCGACGTCCCGACGAAAGATCCCTCTGTGATTCATTGCCGTCACATCGCCGTAGCACTGATCAAGGCCCGCCGCGAGTACCTGCACGCCAAGGCGACCGCATCGCCATCGGCCGCACCGCGCAAGCGCTTTTCCTTTCAAGCATTCGCGCAGCCCGCCGACCTGGCCCGCCAGGTCGGCTTGGCCGCAGAAACCGAGTACCTGGAAATCCAGCGGGCCCAGGTGCCGACCATGTTCACCGTCCCGACGTTCGGCCAAGCCCTGGCCAACCAGTTCAGGCAGATGGGCCACGGCCAGGCCCGGCATTTCCTCATCATCACCAACAACCACGCGCTGGTCGTGGAGCTGCAGCACAAACGGCGCGACGCCGCCGGCAAGCCGTCCGAGGATCGCGTGATCCTGTTCTACGACCCCAACATCACCGCATCCGCCTGGCGCACGGTGGTCAGCGATCTCGATCGCCTGGCCACCCGCTCTCTGGCTGAATGGCTGCCCGAGGTGCATTTGCACAAGTACCTGGGCCATGAGGAGCCCCGGACCGCCCTGATGTACCGCTGGGCCGAGCCGGGCAGCGCTGAATGGGACGCGCTTGCCGGCTCGCCCGGCGGCATCTACGGCTTCGAGTCCGGCGTGACGCCCGGACAGGCGCTGCGCTACCTGCGCACCGCCCTGGAAGCCGGGCAAGCGAAGGCTGTGCACGACACCCTCGCCTCCCTGTTCGCCAATAGGGCTTTTAACGACGCGCAATTGCACCGCATGGTGGGCGCCACATTTCCCCATGCGCACGACGGTACCCCGCCACCGGGCGACGGCAAGGCGGCGCCCGCCGGCGGCGCATCGACCAAACCCGAGCGAAGCACACTCAACTACGCCATGAACTTTCGCAGGCCGGCGGCAGTTGCCGCCTACCTGCGGGGCATCCTGTGCACACCCGACCTGCGGCTGTCCAGCCAACAACGGATGGATTTGACCCGCGACTGGCCGCAATTCGAGTGCACGACCGTGTATGCCCGCGCCCTGCTGGCCGCTGGGGCCGATCTGGTCGGCGATGACGCCGTCCGCGAGCGCTTCTGGCAAGTTCCGAGATGGGCTGATTCGACGAAGAACGCACCGCCCGCGCCGTCCGACCCGGCTCCCCACTTCTCGCACCAGTACTGGTACGACATCGTGCATGAAGTCGCCGTGTGCCCCACAGGTGGCAGGGCCTTCTACGCGAGCCGAACGCGAGGCTGGCAGGTCGATGTGCTCGCCCTGGCCATGGACGTACCCAACCCATGCACCGCCGCCGCCATGCTGTGCGCGGCGTTCGAGGCGCGCATCGATCCGTCGCGGCGACAGTCACTGCTGGGCTGGGTGGGCAAACACCCCGAGTCCGTGCTGAAGGCCCTGGTCGCATCCGCCGGGCCGCACGACCTGCACTGGGGCGCACGCCTGCTGCGCGCGCTGCCGCCAACGCTGTATCGCCGGCTGGCCCCGTCGCTCCAGACCTTGGTCGACCCCGGCTTCGTCCCCCCGTCGCAGGCCGATCCGGCCGCCCGGCTCCTGGCCGCCCCCACGGTCTGGATGGCCCGCACCGGCCTGCCGGCACAGGGCTACGAGGCCGCCGGCCTGCGGGCGCTGCACCTGGACAGCAACCCCACATGGATGGTGTGCACCGCCGACGAGCCCATTGCCGAACTCGTCGGCCTGCGCGTGGAGCCCGGTACACGCCTGGGGCCCGACATGAGCTTCGAAGGCCTGCGTTATCTGCTGCCGGTGTCACAGTTGCACGCCGGCAGCGCGAAGGTCGAGGTCGAGGCCGATCACAAGGCCTCCAGCGTGACCACGACGAGCACCCCCACGCCGCGCCCGCAGCAATGGAAGATCGTGGACGCCTAAGCCAGCAACAGCCGCCGCAGCCGCTCGGGCACCGGCACCGATTTCTGCTTGGGAAAGTCCACCCACACATTGGTCGCGCCGCCGGTGGCGTGGATGAAGCCGGGTGCATCGGTGCGCTCGAAGGTGACCCAACAGTCGAAACTGCTGCGGTTGACCTCGCCCGCATACAGGCGCACTTTCACCGTGCCCGGAAACTCCATCTGCTTGCGAAAATCGCAGAACAAATTGAGCACCAGCGGCCCTTCCCCCTGCGGATTGGGCTCGGCATCCATGGCGCGAAACCAGTCGACGCGTGCGCTTTCGAAGTAACGAAAATACGCGCAGTTGTTCACGTGCCCCATGGCATCCATGTCGCCCCATCGGATGGGGATGTCCATCTCGAACAGCTGCTTTGTCAGCGGCGGCATCTGAAATCTCATTGTTCGCGTTCCCCTTTATCAAGCTCCGTGGCCATCGTCGGCGGCGATCACCGCGCCGTTGACCAGATGGCTTTCGCTGCTGGCCAGCAGCACGATCAGCGCGTCCAGGTCCTGCGGGCGGCCCACGCGCTTGCGCGGCAGCGCCTGTACCAGCTTGCGGCCCGGCTCGCTGTCCCACATCAGGTGGTTGGCCTCGGTGTCGATGTACCCCGGGCACAGCGCGTTGACGTTGATCTCGTAGCGGCCCCACTCCTGCGCCATGGCGCGGGTCATCTGCACCACCGCGGCCTTGCTTATGCCGAACGCCCCGCCCCCGGCCTGCGCCCGCAAGCCGGCCGCCGCGGCGACGTTGATGATGCGCCCGCCCGTGTAGGTGCCGGGCGCGGCGCCGCGAGCGCGGGCCAGCATCCGCTTGGCCACCTCCTGCGCAACGAAGAAGGCGCCCTTGACGTTGGTGTCGAACAGCAGATCGTATTCAAGCTCGGTCACTTCCCGCAGGCGCGGCGACAGGGTGACGCCGGCGTTGTTGACCAGGATGTCGATCGAGCCGACCTCGGTCTCGGCATGCGCCACCGCGGCGCGGATGCTGTCGGTGTCGGTCACGTCCAGCGGAGTCACATGCGCGTCGCCGCCCTCGCCTTCGATGTGGGCGCGCAGGTCCTTGAGGTTTTCGACGCGGCGCGCCGCCAGCACGACGGAAGCGCCGGCGCGTGCCAGCGTGCGGGCGAACTGGGCGCCCAGCCCGCTGGAGGCGCCGGTGACGAAGGCGACGCGACCGCTGAGGTCGATGCTGTAGCTCACGAAATGACTCCTGGCATGGCACTCGGGCCGCCGCGCATAAAATGCCGGCACCTGCCGGACCCCCCGAGGCTGCCCGGTTCAAGAATCATTATGAGCGAGTCGAGATGACAAACAACGAGATCCTGGCGCAGTTCGGCCCCCGCGAATCGATGGAGTACGACGTGGTCGTGGTGGGCGGCGGCCCCGCCGGTCTGTCGACCGCCATCCGGCTCAAGCAGTTGGCGGCCGAGGAAGGCCGCGAGGTGTCGGTGGTGGTGCTGGAAAAAGGCTCCGAGCCCGGCGCGCACATTCTTTCGGGCGCGATCATGGATCCGATCGCCATCTCCGAATTGTTCCCCGACTGGAAAGCGCGCGGCGCGCCGCTCAACCAGCCCGTGACCGACGACGCCTTCTTGTTCCTCACCGAAACCGGCGGCACGCGCACACCCAACTTCCTGCTGCCGTCGAACTTCCAGAACCACGGCAACTACATCGTGAGCCTGGCCAACGTCACCCGTTGGCTGGCCCAGCAGGCCGAGGCGCTGGGCGTGGAGATCTTCCCCGGCTTTGCGGCCAGCGAGGTGCTGTACAACGACGACGGCTCGGTCAAGGGCGTGGCCACCGGCAACATGGGCATCGGCAAGGACGGCGAGCCCACCGGGGAGTTTCAGCTGGGCATGGAACTGCATGCGCGCTACACCGTGTTCGCCGAAGGCGCGCGCGGCCACCTGGGCAAGCAACTCATCGCCCGCTTCAAGCTCGACGAGGGGCGCGATCCGCAAAGCTACAGCATCGGCATCAAGGAAGTCTGGGAGATCGACCCGGCCCGCCACACGCCCGGCCTGGCCGTGCACAGCGCCGGCTGGCCGCTGAACAACGACACCTATGGCGGCTCGTTCCTCTATCACATGGAGGGCAACCAGATCGCCGTGGGCTTCGTGGTCGGCCTGGACTATGCCAACCCCTGGCTGAGCCCTTATGAAGAGTTCCAGCGCTTCAAAACCCACCCCAACATCCGCTGGTACTTCGACACGCCCGAGGGCGGCAAGCCGGCCAAGCGCCTGGCCTACGGCGCGCGCGCGCTCACGGTGGGCGGCCTGCTGTCGCTGCCCGACACGGTGTTTCCGGGCGGCGCGCTGGTGGGCTGTGACGCCGGCTACCTCAATGCCTCGCGCATCAAGGGCAGCCATGCCGCGATCAAGACCGGCATGCTGTGCGCCGAGGCCGCCTTCGAGGCCATCGTCGCCGACCGCAAGCACGACAAGCTCACCGCCTACCCCGAGGCCTTCGAAAAATCCTGGCTCTACAAAGAGCTCAACCGCGCCCGCAACTTCAAGGCCTGGTTCAAGAAGGGCCTGACCGTGGCCACCGTCATGACCGGCATCGAGCAGTTCGCCCTGCGCGGCCACATCCCCTGGACGCTCCACCGGAACAAGGCCGACCACCTGTACCTCAAGCCCGCCGACGAGTGCACGCCCATCGTCTACCCCAAGCCCGATGGCAAGCTCACCTTCGACAAACTGTCATCGGTGTTCATCTCCAACACCAACCACGCCGAAGACCAGCCCGCGCACCTCACGCTCAAGGACGACGGCGTGCCGGTGGGCGTGAACCTCAAGAAGTACGCGGGGCCTGAACAACGCTACTGCCCGGCCGGCGTGTACGAGTTCGTCAAGGACGAGACCTCCGGTGCCGAGCGCCTGCAGATCAACGCCCAGAACTGCGTGCACTGCAAGACCTGCGACATCAAGGACCCGACTCAGAACATCGTCTGGGTCACGCCCGAGGGCGGCGGCGGGCCGAACTACACCAATATGTGATCGTCGGGGCCGCGGCCCCCTACACCCTCGCGTCAGTCTTGCGGGGGTGTCCCTTTCCATAATTCATCGGCACTCACAAGACCGGCTCCAGGCCGGTGACAAGCCATGAATCAGGGAAACTCGGTCTCGGGCGCGGGCAAGCCGGCGCAGCGCCCGGCCAGACTGCATCAACCCGCGTCGTCCACCGCGCCCGGTGTGACGGTGCAGCCCCGCACCGTCACCCACAAGGGCCGCACGGTCACGATCGCCAAGGCCTCCGGGCTGCAGGTGCTGCCCCAACGGCCGTCCTATGTGCCCTTGATGCGCCTGCCGCCCCTGCGCGCGGGCGGCGACCCGCCGGTGTCCGTGCCCGGCGTCCTGACGCTGGATTCCAAAACCCACGCCCTGCCAGCGGAATCCAAGGCCGCCAGTGAACCCGACGTTGCCGGTGGGCGGCCTGCCAAGCAGGCGCCCTCGCAACCCCGGCCAGCGTCCTCATTGCCCGACGCACGGGCCCAGGAGTTCCTGCTCAATCGCGGCATCGACAAGCTCAGCGCCGACAACTGCGGCGCCATGTTCCGCGATATCTTCCAGCGAACCTCGACCCGACTGGAGCCGCGCGGCGACCTCAAGGCGCACTCCTGGCCCTTTCGCACCGAAGACGTGGCCCGCTGCCTGGCCCTGCACATGCCGACCATGCAGCCGCCCATCCCGCACTGGGAGGGCGCCTTGGTGAGCGCCCTGGCGGCCCGCCAGATCGACCGCCCCAGTCACAGCGATCACCGCTCATTTCTCGCCGGCATCCGCGGCCTGGCGGCCGCCCTGGAGCCGCAGCGCGGCAACGCCTCGCCCGCCTTGCTCGCACGGGTGTTCCGCCAGGTCCTGCAGCCTGCCCTGCCGGCTGATCTGGCGCAGCGCTATGCCACGCGAGCGACGGCGCAACGGCTGATCGTCGCCCTCCTGTCCGAGCTGGCGGCTGCGCCCCCGGCGTCCACAAGCCTCGAGCCAGGCGATGCATTCTTCTGGTTCGGCACGTTGAGGCAGGGCGCTGCCCGCTCCCCGGTGGAGCTCGGCGAGATCGTCCGCAACCTGGTGCGCGCCATCCTGCCCGCCACAGGCGGGGCACTGAACTTGCCGGCCATGCTGATGCTGCTGACCCTGCGCGACACGCTGGTTCGCCTTGAACCGCGGTTCACCCGCATGCAGATGACGGCCCTGGGTTGCGGCTATGCCGTGGGCCTGGCCAACACCGGCGCGGCGGCCCGGCCCTGGACAGAAGTGGCGGCGCGCGTGGCGCAGCTGTGCGCACCCGTTGGCGACGTGATGAGCCCGTACCTGGCGCTGGGCATGCACATGGGCGCGAACCCCATGCATGCACTGGCGCACATGCAATTGACGATCGACGAGCGCACCGACCTGGTCCGCCTGGCCCTCGACCTGGGACGCGTGCCGGACCGATCGGAGGCCCTGGCCCTGGTCCTCAAGCTCAAGATTGCGGACACGGCGGCCGCCGCGGACATGCCCCCGCGCGAAGCGCGCCTGCGCGCCGAGTGCATGACCCGCATCGTGGAATCGGGCACCGAGCCCATCGAGCTGTCCAGCCTGATCGAAACCTGCGCCTTCACCCGCCGCGCCCTGACGGCGGTGGTGGATGCCGCGGCACGTCGGCACGGCAAGCCGGCCGCTGATGCCAAGGTGGCCGCGGCCATCTTCGAGACCTGGCTGCCGGGCAGTTTCGGTGTGGAGGCCTTGCACCTGCACCGGCTCCTGTGCCGCCAGTACGACCTGGCCAACGAGCGGCTGGCGCGGCCCACAACCAGCGTGCGCCGTCCTTTTGGGCGATTGGAGGCCGAGGCACTGGCCAGCTTTCCGCAGCGCCTTCGGCAACCGCTGCTGGAGCGGCTGAAGCCGCTCGAGACAAGCTCGGGGCCGGCCGAGCCGCCAGCCCCCGGCGCCGACCACAAATGAGGCGCCTCGCATCAGACGCCCCTGAAAACGCCCACTACAATGGCGCGTCGTCAGGAGAGCGCCGTCCGGGAGATTTTTCTCGCTGAGGCGGCCGCCGAAGGCGCAGGCCCCCAGCCGAACGCTCAGGTACCCAGGACTGGCGACACGCCGCTCGCCCGCACACCTCGTGGGCGCGCGGCGTTTCCTTGCTGGAGAGAGGCGTTCCACCCGCGGGCTACCACCCGGGTGCAGGGCGTCCACCGAAGGAGCAAGCCCGGCGCATGCGGCGGGTGAATCTCTCAGGTAGAGCGGACAGCAGGGCTCGCCCATGGTCACCACCATGGACCGCAGCTTTGCCCACGGAGTCACGCTTGTCCGCCGCCCAAGATACCGCCCTGCAACGCACGCCCCTGCATGCGCTGCACCTCGAACTGCGCGCCCGCATGGTGCCCTTTGGCCGAGCACCACCACACCCGCCAGGGCGCCGGCCTGTTCGCCGTCTCGCACATGGGCCAGCTGCGCCTGGAAGGCGCCGATGCCGCCGCCGCCTTCGAATCGCTGATGCCGGTCGACGTGATCGGCCTGCCGCCGGGTAAGCAGCGTTACGGCCTGCTGCTCACCGACGAGGGCACCATCATCGACGACCTGATGTTCGTCAACCGGGGGCACGACCTGTTCGTCATCGTCAACGGCGCGTGCAAGGTGGGTGACATCGCCCACATCCAGGCGCGCATCGGCCACCGCTGCCGCGTCGTACCCATGCCCGAGCGGGGCCTGCTGGCCCTGCAGGGTCCGCAGGCGGTGGCCGCCTTGTCGCGCCTGGTGCCCGGCGTGGAAAAGCTGGTCTTCATGACTGGCGCCGCGTTTTCCTGGCAGGGCGCCGACCTGTTCATCACCCGCAGCGGCTACACCGGCGAAGACGGCTTCGAGATCTCGGTGCCGGATACCCAGGCCGAGGCCCTGGCCCGCGCCCTGCTGGCCCAGCCCGAGGTCAAGCCCGTCGGCCTGGGCGCGCGCAATTCGCTGCGCCTGGAAGCCGGCCTGTGCCTGTATGGCAACGATATCGACACCCGCACCACGCCAGTCGAGGCCGGGCTGAACTGGGCGATGCAGAAGGTGCGCCGCACCGGCGGTGCCCGCGCGGGCGGTTTCCCGGGTGCCGAGCGCGTGCTGGGCCAGCTCGATGGCACCGTGCCGCTGGCACGCCAGCGCGTGGGCTTGGTGGCCCTGGAGCGCGTGCCGGTGCGCGAGCACACCGAGCTGCAAGACGCCAACGGTGCGCGCGTGGGCGAGGTCACCAGCGGCCTTCTCGCGCCGACCTTCGACAAACCGATTGCCATGGCCTACGTGCCCCCCGCGCTGGCCGCGCCCGGCACCCGGCTGAACGCCATCGTGCGCGGCAAGCCGGTGCCCATGGAAGTGGCGGCCATGCCTTTCGTGCCCACCCGTTATTACCGCGGCTGACCGCGGCGCACCCCTTTTTTCACACACCCAGCATCAACCAGGAGAACCCGAATGAGCGTCAAGTACACCCAGGAACACGAATGGGTCAAGACCGAGGGCGGCGCCCCGTCCGTCGTGGGCATCACCGTGCATGCGCAGGACGCGCTGGGCGACGTGGTGTTTGTCGACCTGCCCGAGGTGGGCCGCAGCTACAACCAGGGCGACGTGGCCGGCGTGGTCGAATCCGTCAAGGCCGCGGCCGATGTGTACATGCCGGTCACCGGCGAGATCACCGAAGTGAACGAAGCCCTGCGCGCCGACCCATCCCTGGCCAACACCGACCCGCTGGGCGCCGGCTGGTTCTTCAAGGTCAAACTGGCCGAGCCGGCGCAGCTCGATGCGCTGATGGAAGCCACCGCCTACGACGAGTTCGCCAAGAACGCCTGATCCCCGACCCGCCATGCTGATGCACTCCGCCCCGCCGCTGCGCGACCTCGAGAACGCGAGCGAATTCCTTCCCCGCCACATCGGCATCGATGAAGCCGAAGAGCAGCACATGCTGTCGGTGATCGGCGAGGCCTCGCGCCGCGCCCTCATCGAAGGCATCGTGCCGGCCAGCATCGCCCGCGCCAGCCCGATGAAGCTGCCGCCCGCGGTGACCGAGGCCGCCGCGCTGGCCGAGCTGCGGGCGATTGCCTCGCGCAACAAGGTGCTGCGCAGCTTCATCGGCCAGGGCTACTACGGCACGCTCACGCCCGCCGTGATCCTGCGCAACATCCTGGAGAACCCCGCCTGGTACACCGCCTACACGCCCTACCAGGCCGAGATCAGCCAGGGCCGCATGGAGGCGCTGGTCAACTTCCAGACCATGGTCTGCGACCTGACCG
>JAZKDA010000132.1:0-4268 GCA_040387815.1 Pseudomonadota bacterium
ACCGCTGCTGCTCATGGACGAGCCCTTGTCGCACCTGGACCCGCCGCACCAGTCCGACTGGCTGGCCCTGGTGCGCGAGCATGTGCGCGGCGGCGGCACGGCGGTCACCGTGCTGCACGAGATCCCGATGGCGCTGCATGCCGACGCGCTGGTGCTGGTCGACGATGGCCGCATCGCGCACCAGGGCGCCACCGGCGATGCGCTCACCCACCGCGCGCTGGAGCGCGTGTTCGGGCACCGCATCGCGGTGCACCCGGTCGGGGACGCGTGGGTGACGATGCCGGTGGAGGACTTGCCCGCGCCGCGCTGATCAGCGCGCCAAGTAGCCGCCGTCTACCGGGTAATAACTGCCTGTGACGAAGGACGCGGCCGGAGAGGTCAGCCACGACACCAGCGCCGCCACTTCCTCGGGCTGGCCCAGCCGGCCGATCGGGTGCTGGGCGATCAGCGCGTCGCGCACGGCGGTGTCGGATTCCAGCGGGGCGATCATCGGGGTGTGTATGAAGGCCGGGCCGACCGAGTTCACGCGCACGCCCTGCGCGCTGTATTCGAGCGCGGCCGCCTTGGTCAGGCCCACCACGCCATGCTTGGCGGCGGTGTAGGCCGGGGCGTTGGCCATGGCCACGGAGCCCAGGATCGAGGCCATGTTGACGATGGAGCCGCCGCCGTTCCTGAGCATCTGCGCGATCTGGTACTTCATGCCGTAGAACACGCCGCTGAGGTTCACGCCGATCACCTGGGCCCAGGCGTCCAGCGGGTAGTCGGCCGTGGGGGCCAGCGCGCCGGCGATGCCGGCGTTGTTGCAGGCCATGTCGAGGCGGCCGAAACGTTCGACCGTCTGGCGCACCAGGGCTTCGCAGTCTTGCGGGATCGACACGTCGGCGGCGACGAAGATGGCCTCGGCGCCCGCAGTGCGCAGCAGTTCGACGGTTTGCGCGCCGGCGGTGTCCTTGAGATCGGACACCACCACCTGCGCGCCTTCTCGGGCCCAGGCCAGGGCGATGGCCCGGCCGATGCCGGAAGAGGCGCCCGTGACCAGTCCGACGCGTTTTTCACCACTCATTGTTAAATCTCCTTGTAAGGCACTGCGGGACAAGCTGGCCACCATGCTAGTTCCCGTCGCCAAGCAGTTCATTGACACAGATCACGGCGATTGGCGTAACCTCGCCCCCATAGGAATGTTGACCCAAGGGTTTTCCTTGGTGCCTCGGACGGCTGAGACGGCCCTATGCTGCGCGCTTCAAGACTTGGAGTGGGAGAGTTGCATGCTGTACAAGAAGATCCTGTTGGCTTATGACGGCAGCGATGCGGGGCAGAAGGCTCTGCTCGAGTGCCGCGAGCTGGCCGAGTGGAGCAAGGCCGAGATGTTCCTCGTGGCCGTGATGCCCTCGACCATGAGTTTCGTGGGGCTGGAGGGCGGCGTCTACGACATCGAGCTGGAAGAGCGCGAGCGCAAGAAGTTCGACGGTGTCCTGCAAGACGGCCTGCAGCGGCTGCAGGCGTTGGGTTTTGCGGCCACAGGCGAGGTGGTCGACGAGATCACCAAATGCGCCCGCAAGATCAGCGCCGACCTGATCGTGGTCGGCCACAAGCACCTGGGCAGCTGGACAGCCCGCTGGTGGCGCGGCTCGATCTCGGGGGCCCTGGTCGAGCACGCGCCCTGCAGCGTGCTCTGCGTGATCCTCTAACCCAACGGCCGTTCACTCATAGGCCGACATCGGCACACACGAGCAAAACAGGTTGCGGTCGCCGTAGACGTTGTCCACCCGGCCCACCGGCGGCCAGTACTTGGCGTGGCGGCGCTCGTCCAGCACGGCGGCGCCCACGTCACGCGGGTAGGCATGGGTCCACTGCCCGCGCAGCAGGCTGGCCGCGGTGTGGGGCGCATGCTTGAGCGGGTTGTCATCCTGCGGCCACTCGCCGCGCTCGATGCGGCGGATTTCCTCGCGGATGGCGATCATCGCTTCGATGAAGCGCTCCAACTCTCCCAGCGTCTCGCTTTCAGTGGGCTCGACCATCAGCGTGCCGGGCACCGGAAAGCTCAGCGTCGGCGCGTGAAAGCCGTAGTCCACCAGGCGCTTGGCCACGTCCTCGGCGCTGACGCCGCTGCCTTCCTTGAGCGGGCGCAGGTCCAGGATGCACTCGTGCGCCACATGGCCGTTGGGGCTGGCGTAGAGCGTGGGGTAGTGGTCGGCCAGGCGCTTGCTGATGTAGTTGGCCGAGAGAATGGCGGTCTCGGTGGCCTGACGCAGGCCGTCGGCGCCCATCATGCGGCAGTACATCCAGCTGATCGGCAGCACGGCAGCGTTGCCCAGCGGGGCGGCCGATACGGCGCCAACCCGGCGCTGTTCGCCCTGAGCCTGGCCAATCGCTTGCACCGGGTCGACCCCCGCGGCGACGGCATCGGCCGTCACATGCCCCGGCAGGAAAGGCACCAGGTCGGCAACCACGCACACCGGGCCCACGCCCGGGCCGCCGCCGCCGTGCGGAATGCAGAAGGTCTTGTGCAGGTTCAGGTGGCTGACATCGCCGCCAAACTCGCCCGGCGCGGCCACGCCCACCAGCGCATTCATGTTGGCGCCGTCCACGTACACGCGGCCACCGTAGCGATGGACCATCGCGCACAGTTCCTTGACCTGCGTCTCGAACACGCCGTGGGTGCTGGGGTAGGTGATCATGACCGCGGCCAGCTTGCCCGCATGCTGCTTGCACTTGGCTTCCAGGTCGGCCAGGTCGACGTTGCCGGCACTGTCGCAGGCCGTCACCACCACCTGCATGCCCACCATTTGCGCGCTGGCCGGGTTGGTGCCGTGGGCCGACGACGGAATCAGGCATACCGTGCGGTGCGAATCGCCGCGGCTGTCGTGCCAGGCCTTGATGGCCAGCAGGCCGGCGTATTCGCCCTGTGAGCCGGCGTTGGGTTGCAGGCTGATGCCGGCGTAGCCCGTGGCCTGGCACAGCCAGGCGCGCAGCTGTTCGTCGAGCTCGGCATAGCCTTCGAGCTGGTCGCGTGGCGCGAAGGGATGCACCTGCGCGAACTCGGGCCAGGTGATGGGGATCATCTCGCTGGTGGCATTGAGCTTCATGGTGCACGAGCCCAGTGGGATCATGCTGCGGTCTAGCGCCAGGTCCTTGTCGGACAGGGCACGGATGTAGCGCAGCATGCCGGTCTCGCTGTGGTGCGTGTTGAACACCGGGTGCGTGAGGTACGCGCTGGTGCGGCGCAGCGGCTCGGGGATCAGCGGGGTGATGCCTTTTTCGAAGGCGCCGAACGTCGGCAGCGCCTGGTCGCGCTCGGCGAAGGCCGCCCACAGGTTGGCGATGTCATCGCGCGTGGTGGTCTCGTCCAGCGAGATGCACAGGCGGTCGGCCGCGAGATGGCGCAGGTTGCAGCCGCTGGCCAGGGCGCGCTCGGCGATGCGGCGGGTGGCCTCGCCGGTGCGAACGCACAGCGTGTCGAAGGCGCTGTCGTGCTCGCAGGCGTAGCCAAGCTGCGCCAGGCCCTGGGCCAGCACCGCGGTGTAGGCCGCCACGCGCTGGGCGATGCGCCTGAGGCCCTGCGGGCCGTGGTAGACGGCGTACATGCTGGCGATCACCGCCGGCAGCACCTGCGCGGTGCAGATGTTGGAGGTGGCTTTCTCGCGGCGAATGTGCTGCTCGCGCGTCTGCAGCGCGAGGCGGTAGGCCGGATTGCCGTGGGTGTCCACGCTCACGCCCACCAGCCGGCCCGGCAGGGAGCGCTTGAACTCGTCGCGGCAGGCCATGTAGGCCGCATGCGGGCCGCCGGCGCCCATGGGCATGCCCAGGCGCTGGGTGGTGCCGACCACGATGTCGGCGCCCCATTCGCCCGGCGGCACCAGCAGTGTCAGGGCCAGCAGGTCGGCCGCGGCGATGAAGGCCGCCTGGTGGGTGTGCGACTGCACCACGTCGGCGCGCAGGTCGTCGAGCCGGCCGCTGGTGGCCGGGTACTGAGCCAGGGCGCCGAAGTGCTCGGCGGCCAGCGCGTCCTTCCAGGCCTGCGGCGTGCGGGCGACCACCACCTCGATGCCCAGCGGGCGGGCGCGGGTGCACACCACCTCGATGGTCTGCGGATGGCACTCGCCCGAGACCACGAAACGCATGCTCTTGCTCTTGACGCTGCGCCGGGCGAGCGTCATGGCCTCGGCGGCGGCGGTGGCCTCGTCGAGCATGGAAGCATTGGCGATCGGCATGGCGGTGAGGTCGCACACCATGGTCTGGAAGTTGACCAGCGCCTCCATGCGGCCCTG
>JAZKDA010000133.1:0-13547 GCA_040387815.1 Pseudomonadota bacterium
ACCACGGTGCGGCTGGACATGCTGGGAACGTAGTATTCCTTGCTGTGCTTGAGCTGCAGGTTCTGGATGGCGGCGCTGGCGGTCTTGCGGATCACGTACAGCTTGCGCTCGAGGGCGTCCTGCACGATCACGTCGCTGCCGCGGCCGATGAACACCTGACGCAAGATCGGCTCTTTCTTGCGCACGGCCGGCGACATCGGCATGTCGCGGTCCACCGGCACATCGCGCCAGCCCAGCAGCACCTGGCCCTCGACCTTGATCGCGCGCTCGAGCTCTTGTTCGCAAGCCAGGCGCGAGGCATGCTCCTTGGGCAGGAAGACCATGCCCACGCCGTATTCACCGGGCGGCGGAAGCGCCACGCCCTGCTTGGCCATCTCTTCACGGTAGAGCTGGTCCGGCAGCTGGATCAGGATGCCGGCGCCGTCCCCCATCAGCTTGTCGGCGCCGACCGCGCCCCGATGGTCCAGGTTTTCGAGAATCTTGAGCGCTTGCTGGACGATGTCGTGGCTCTTATTGCCCTTGATGTGGGCAACGAAGCCGACGCCGCAGGCATCGTGTTCGTTCGCGCCGTTGTACAGGCCATGTTCCTGGAGGTGAGCGATTTCTGCGAGCGTGGCCATGGACGATCCTTCGGGTTTCTACGGGGAGCGGGAAGGATAGTGCACCGCAACATCCGTTCCAAGGAAAATAAATTGGGGTCAGACACTTGTTATACACGTGTCGCTCAGGCCCTCTTAATATCGGGGACAGATCAAGAGGACGCCGCGCCGCGGGGTCGCCCAGGCTTTCCACGACTCAAGCGCCGCCCAGTCGCCTTCTGCAGTTCAGCAAGAAACTCCGCGTCGCCCAAAGCCCAGCCGTAGAGTGCTGACTCACTTAGCGCTTGCTGCACCGCCCATGGCAAGCCCTCCGCCACCCGCTGCGCATAGGCCTGCTCGCGCGCGAAGGGCGTGTTGCCCAGCGCCCAGAACAGCGGATGAACACTGATCAGACGGTCGTTCACCCGCCCTGTGTAGTGCCGATGGCTGGACCAAGCATAGTCCGCCGGGTTCTCCACCAGGCCGGCGCGCACCGGATGAAGGTCCAGATGCACCATCGCGGCGATCAGGTATGGCTGCGCCTGGAGCGGCGCGCAGCGGTAGCGCCCTTCCCACAAGGTGCCGCTGCGCTGCGTGCGGGCGTTGAAATGGCGGCCGTAACGCCGGCCGATGCCTTGCATCATCCGCGCCAGGCTGTCGGTCTCGGCGGGCGTGGCCAGCACGTGCAGGTGGTTTTCCATCAGCACATAGGCATGGACGGCCACCCCGTCGATGCGCGACTGCTCGACCAGCAGGCCGTGCATGAGGGCGTAGTCGTCGGCGTCGGTGAACACGGGCTGGCGGTTGTGCCCGCGATGGATCACGTGGTGCAGGTGACCGGGCAGGGTCAGGCGAGGCAGGCGGGCCATGGCCGGCGATCATAGGCCCGGCCGGAGCGACGACAGCCGACCACACCCGCGTACGGGCGGCTATGCCGCCGCGAGATCGGCCTCGATCGCCGCCGCGCAGACGCCCGACTCCTGCCGGATCTTGCGCTCATGGGTCCCCTTGGCACGGCCGCTCAGCACCGCAACATGGATGGCGGCGATGACGTGGCCGGACGTATCGCGCACCGGGGTCGCATAGCCGGTGATGTTGGCGAGCATCTCCTCGCGGCTGATCGCGAAGCCCGATTTGGCGACCTTGGCGAACTCCCGCTCGAGTTCGTCCGCCTCGACCATCGTCCGCGGGGTGTACTTGCGCCGGGCATTGGAAAGGCACAGGTGCCGCAGCTGTTCGTCATGGGCGGCGAAGAGTTTGCCGGCCGAGGTGGAGTGCAGTGGCCAGATGTGCCCCACCCGGATGTTCACCGACACCGGCTGATTGCCGGCGACGCGCGCCGCGCAGGCGACGTCATTGCCGATCCGCAGTGCAAGGTAGACATCGTCGCCGATGCTCGAGGCCAAGGTTTTCATGTGCGGCTGAGCCAAGGTCTTGATGTCGTAGGCATTGGCCACCTTGAAGCCCAGCCGGATGGCGCGCGGACCGATCGTGTAATTGCGGCCGTTCGCGAGCGACACCACGCCGGCGCTGGCCATGGCCTTGAGCAGGTCATGCACGCTGCTGACGGGGGCTTCGAGCAGGGTGGCGATCTCCGAGAGGCGAAGGCCGCCAGGGTGTTCGACCAGGAGGTCGAGCAAGTCGAACGAACGGGCAAAGCGACGGGCATCCACGGATATTCCTTTGGGAGGGAAGTCGAGGGTTCTCGCACATTGACATGCGAGGAGCGGGTGCCCTACCATCCCCACACGATATACGCACTTGCGAATTATATTCCGTGAATGCGGAAACTCGCATCACCCTCCCATGAAATCAAACCTTGAAAACCCAGCAGCTGGATTGGCTGAACTGCAAGCCATGGTCGGCCTCGAAGGCCCTTCGTTCGAGGGGCCCGACCCGGTCAACACGGCCATGATCCGGCACTGGTGCGCCGCCATCGGCGACCGCCATCCCGCCTACACGCAGCCCGCACTTGCCGCCCAGACGCAGTGGCATGGCGTGATCGCGCCGCCCGCCATGCTGCAGGCCTGGGTGATGCCGGGCTTTGGCGTGCCACCGGCCGACAACGACCCGATCGCGCATTTCCACAAGCGCTCCGCAGAGCTCGGCTACAGCTCGATCGTGGCCACCAACTGCGAGCAGGAGTACCTGCGCCCCCTGCGCCTGGGCGACCGGGTGAGCGTGCGCAAGCGCATCGAAGCGGTGTCCGACGAGAAGCGCACCGCCCTGGGCGCGGGCATCTTCCTGACCTCGCGCTTTACCTTTACCGACGGCGACGGCCACGAGGTGGCCCGCATGCTGCATCGGGTGCTCAAGTTCAAGCCGGGCCAATCCGGCGCGGCGGCGGCCGCCCCCGGCGACGCGCCAGCGGCGCTGCGGCCGCGCCCCAACCTCACGCACGACAACGCCTTCTATTTCGAAGCGGCCCGTGAACGCCGCCTGCTGATTCAGCGCTGCACCGGTTGCGGGCGGCTGCGTCATCCACCCACCGCAGCCTGCGCCCACTGTGGTGCGCTCGGCTGGGACACGGTTCAGTCGCGCGGACTCGGCACCTTGTTCAGCTACACCGTGATCGACGCGCCCGTGGTGCCGCCCTTCAAGCCCGGCCATGTCGTCGGGCTTGTCGAGTTGGAAGAAGGCGTGCGCGTGGTGGCCGAACTCGTGGGCCTTGCCCGCGATGAGGTCGCGATCGGCATGCCGCTGGAGGTCGCGTTTCTTCAATGCGATCCGCAACTGGTGTTGCCGGTGTTCCGTCCGCGCGCCGACCTGCCCGTGGTGATGCTTGGCAGTGAGCGCGCGATCGCTTTTCCGGGTGCGGACGTTCAAGCCCTGCCGCGTACCGTCTCACCCGGCGACGTGCAGGTCGGCGCACGGCTGGCGCAGCTGGAGGTTCCCATGACCCGCAGCTACATCGTCGCCTCGGCCATGGCCACGCGCGACTACCAGGATGTGCACCACGATCCCGACCTGGCACGCGCGCGCGGCTCGCTAGACGTGTTCCTGAACATCCTCACCACCACCGGCCTGGTCGGACGGCAGGTCACCGACGCTTTCGGTCCGAACGCGCAGCTGCGCAAGCTGGCGATCAAGCTGGGTGCCACCGCCTACCCCGGCGACACCCTGGTGATCGATGGGCAGGTCATTGAAAAGGAGGCCGCGCCGTCTGGGGGCGTCGACATCAAGGTCAGCATCCGCGGCACCGTCAGCCGCGGCGAACACGTCAGCGGCCAGGTTTCGCTGCGCCTGCCCGCCGCGGGGGAAACAGCATGAGCCGCACCCACCCCGACAACCTGTCCCGCAAGGCCGCCATCGTCGGCATTGGCGCGACCGAGTTCTCCAAAGACTCCGGCCGCAGCGAACTGCGCCTGGCGGTGGAAGCCATCGGCCACGCGCTCGACGATGCGGGCTTGAAGGCGTCCGACGTGGACGGCCTGACCTCGTTCACCTACGACACCAACCCCGAGATCCAGATCGCTTCGGCGATGGGCATGGGGCCGCTGACCTTCTTCAGCCGCATCCACTACGGCGGCGGTGCGGCCTGCGCCGTCGTACAGCAGGCGGCGATGGCGGTGGCCAGCGGCGTGGCCGATGTGGTCGTGTGCTATCGCGCGTTCAATGAGCGCTCGGGCCTGCGCTATGGCTCGGGTCAGATGAGCGACATCCAGACCGGCACCACCGAGGGCACCCGCTATTCGTGGATCTCGCCGTACGGCCTGCGCACGCCGGCCAGCTGGGTGGCCATGTTCGCGCAGCGCTACCTGCACACCTTCGGCGCCACCACCGAAGCCTTCGGCCATGTGGCCGTCGCCGCCCGCAAGCATGCGGCGACCAACCCCGCGGCCACCTTCTACCAGCGGCCGATCACCCTGGCCGAACACCAGGCCTCGCGCTGGATCGCGCACCCGCTGCGGCTGCTCGATTGCTGCCTGGAGACCGACGGCGGCCAGGCGCTGGTGGTGACCACCCCTGAGCGCGCACGCGATCTGCGGCAAAAGCCCGCGCTGATCCTGGCCAGCGCGCAAGGCTCGGCGCCGCAGCAGCACGCGATGACCAGCTACTACCGCGACGACCTATGCGGCCTGCCCGAGATGGGCGTGGTGGCGCGCCAGCTCTGGGCCACCAGCGGCCTGGGGCCACGCGACATCGACACCGCGGTGCTGTATGACCACTTCACGCCCTTCGTGCTGTCGCAGCTGGAGGAGCTGGGCTTTTGCGAGCGCGGCGAAGCCAAGGACTTCGTGCAGGGTGGCAACATCGAAATCGGCGGAACACTGCCCGTCAACACCCATGGCGGGCAGCTGGGCGAGGCCTATCTGCATGGCGTCAACGGCGTGGCCGAAGGCGTGCGCCAGATCCGCGGCACCGCCGTCAACCAGGTGCCCAACGCGAACACCGTGCTCGTCACCGCCGGCACCGGCCCGCCCACCAGCGGCCTGATCCTGGGCGCGCAGTAACAAAAACCCACTCACCGGAGACATCCCCATGCGGATCCGCACAACCCTCAGCTGGCTTATTTCCGCGGCAGCCCTGGCAGGCGCCATCGCGGCACCGGCATCGGCACAAGACGCCTACCCCTCCAAGCCGGTCCGCATCATTGCGCCCTTCGGCGCGGGCGGCGGTGGCGATGTGTCGCTGCGCATGCTGGGCGGCCACCTGTCGCGCGCGCTGGGCCAACCCGTCGTGGTCGACAACAAGCCGGGCGCCAACGGCGTCATCGGCGTGCAGGAGGCGCTGCGCGCGCCGGCCGACGGCTACACCCTGTTCTATGGCAGCACCACCACGCTGTCGGCCAACGCCAGTCTCATGAAGCGGCCGCCCTACGACGCCATCAAGGATTTTTCCGCCATCACCTTGGTGAGCAACATCCCCTTCATGCTGGTCGTCAACCCCTCGTCGCCGGCCACCTCGGTCGCGCAACTGGTGGCCCTGGCCAAGAGCAGCGCCACGCCGCTGACGTTTGCCAGTGCCAACCACACCGGCCTGGTCGCGGGCTCGGTGTTCGCGCGCATGGCCGACGTCAAGCTGACCAACGTGCCCTACAAGGCCAGTCCGGCGGCCATCACCGACCTGATCGGCGGGCAGGTGAACATGATGTTCGTGGACGTGGCCACCGGCCTGCCCATGGTCAAGGCCGGCAGGCTGCGCGCGCTGGGGGTCACCACCGCCGCACGCTCGAACCTCATGCCCGACACACCGCCGATCGCGCAGACGCTGCCGGGCTTCGAGGTGATCGGCTGGACGGCCATGGTCGCAGCGGCCGGCACGCCCGCCGCGGTCACCACGCGTGTACACAACGAGATCGAAAAAATCCTCGCCCAGCCGGAGGTACGCGCCGAATTCGAGAAGGTGGGGTTCGAGCCGCGCACCACCACGCCGCAGCAGACGGCCGCCTACATCCTGTCCGAGCGCGACAAGTGGGCGCAGTACGTGAAGGACGCCGGCATCGCGGCCGAATAAGCACAGGGGAGCGGCAGTGGGACCCTTGCACGGAGTCAAAATCGTCGAACTTGCCGGCATCGGCCCCGCGCCGCTGTGCGCCATGCTGCTGGCCGACCTGGGAGCCACGGTGCTGCGGGTGGACCGCGCGGCCGACGCCGAGGTGGGCGTCAAGCGCGCGCTGCGCTACTCGCTCGTGCAGCGCAACCGCGAGGTGGTGGCGCTGGATCTGAAGCAACCCGAGGCGGCGGCGTTCGTGCTGGAACTGGTGCAGCAGGCCGACGCCCTGCTCGACCCTTTCCGCCCCGGCGTGATCGAACGGCTCGGCCTGGGCCCGCAAGTGTGCCTGGCGCGCAATCCGCGTCTGGTGATCGGGCGCATGACCGGCTGGGGGCAGGACGGCCCGATGGCCGCGCGCGCGGGGCACGACCTCAACTACATCGCGCTCTCAGGCGCCCTGCATGCCATCGGCCGCGCCGGCCAGCCGCCGACGCCGCCGCTGAACCTGGTGGGCGACTACGGCGGCGGCGCCCTGTTCCTGGCACTCGGCCTCGTCAGCGCCATTCTGGAGGCGCGCGGCAGCGGCCAGGGGCAGGTGGTGGATGCCGCCATGTATGAGGGCGCCGCCTCGCTGTCCACGCTGTTTTATGGCATCCATGCCAGTGGGCAATGGGATCCGCGGCGCGGCCACAACTACCTGGATTCGGGCGCGCCGTATTACGACTGCTATGCCTGCGCCGACGGCAAGTGGCTGTCGGTCGCCGCGATCGAGCAGCGCTTCTACGACGAGCTGCTGGACAAACTGGGGCTGCCGGCCGCCGACCTGCCCTCGCGCGACGAGCGCGCAAACTGGCCGGCGCTGCGCGAGGCCATCGGCGCGCGCATCGCCACCCGCACGCGCGACGCCTGGGACGAGGTGTTCAAGGACTCCGATGCCTGCGTGGCCCCGGTGCTCGACTTCGACGAGGCGCCGCAGCACCGCCAGGCCCGCGCCCGCCAGGCCTTCATCGAGGTCGACGGCGTGCAACAGCCGGCCCCCACGCCCCGCTTCAGCCGCACCGCGCCCGCGCGGCCCACGCCGCCGCGTCCGGCGGACAACGCGAACCTCGCGCGCTCGCTCGAAGGCTGGCTGGACGCCAGCCGGATCGCGCACTGGCGCGACCGCGGCCTGCTGGCCCCGGTCGTGCGTCATCCCGCCTGAGCCCGCATCCATGAACGACAACGCCTCCCCCGCCCCGGCCTACGGCTACACCGACGACGAGCTGATTGCGCTGCCCACCGCTTTTCGCGAAGGCATCTTCGACGGCCAGGTGGTGCTGGTCTCCGGCGCCGGCAGCGGCCTGGGCAAGGCCATCGCGGTGTTGTATGCGCGGCTGGGTGCCAGGCTCGCCATCTGCGGCCGCACGGCGGAAAAGCTCGAGCGCAGCGCGCAGCTGCTGCGCAGCCTGGGCGCGCAGGTGTTCATCCACCCCACGAACATCCGCGACCCCGACCAGGTGGCGGGTTTGATGGATGCGGTGTTCGCACACTACGGCCGGCTCGATGTGCTGGTGAACAACGCGGGCGGCCAGTTTCCGGGCGCCGCGATCGACTTCAGTCCGCGCGGCTGGCAGGCGGTGATCGACACCAACCTCAACGGCACCTGGTACATGATGCAGGCCGCCGCCCGGCGCTGGATAGCCCGCGGCGAGCCTGGCCGCATCGTCAACATCGTCAACACCATCTGGCGCGGCCGGCCCACGGTGGCCCACACCACGGCCGCGCGCGCCGGTGTGATCTACCTGTCGAAGACGGTGGCGGTGGAATGGGCGCCGCACCATATCCAGATCAACTGCGTGGCGCCGGGCGTGGTCGAGACCACCGCCTTCAGCCTGTACCCCGCCGAAGGCCTGCGTACCTACCAGCACGAGGCCAACCTGATGCGCCACCCCGGCGACGTGCAGGACATCGCCGAAGGCTGCGTCTACCTCAGTGCGTCCAGCGGCAAGTTCATCACCGGCGAGGTGATCACCGTCGACGGCGGCCAGCAGCTGTGGGGCGACCCCTGGCCTGGCGGGCGGCCCGAGTACTTTCGCGCGCCTTCGACATGATGTCGCCCTTGTGAAGGAGCACCCTTGGATTTCGCCCTGAACGAACACCAGCGCAGCATCCGCGACGCGATCGTGCGGCTGTGCGAGCCCTTCGACGACGCCTACTGGCTGGCGCTCGACCGCGAGGGCCGCTTTCCGCACGCGTTTCGCGATGCCTTCGCCAAGGCGGGCTGGCTCGGCATCGCCATGCCCACCGAGTACGGCGGCGCCGGGCTGGGCATCGCCGATGCGGCGGTGATGCTGCAGACCATCGCGGCCACCGGCGCGGGCATGAGCGGCGCCGGCACGGTGCACATCAACATCTTCGGCCTGAACCCGGTCGTGAAGTTCGGCACCCCCGCGCAAAAGGCGCGCGCCCTGCCGCCCCTCATCCAGGGCAAGGACATCCCCTGCTTCGGCGTGACCGAGCCCAACACCGGCCTGGACACCACACGCATGAAGACCTTCGCGCGGCGCGTGGGCGACCACTACAGCGTGTCGGGCCAGAAGGTCTGGATCACCACCGCCCAGCAGGCCAACAAGATTCTGCTGCTGGCGCGCACGCAGACGCTGGAAGAATCCCCCAAGCCCAGCCGCGGCATGACGCTGTTCTACACCGACATCGACAAGGCCCGCGTGGAGATGCGCGAGATCGACAAGATGGGGCGCAAGGCGGTCGACTCCAACCTGCTGTTCTTCGACGACTTCCGCATTCCGGTGGAAGACCGCATCGGCGAAGAGGGCCGCGGCTTCGAGTACATGCTGCACGGCATGAACCCCGAGCGCATCCTGATCGGCGCCTGCGCCATCGGCAACGGCCAGGCGGCCCTGGCGCATGCGGTGCGCTACGCCAAGGAGCGCGTGGTGTTCGACCGCCCCATCGGCCAGAACCAGGGCATCCAGCACCCCCTGGCCGAATGCTGGATGCAGCTGCAGGCCGCTTCGCTGATGGTGCTCAAGGCCGGTGAGATGTACGACGCGGGCCTGGAATGCGGCGCGCAGGCCAACACCGCCAAGTACCTGGGCGCCGAGGCCGGCCACAAGGCCTGCGAGACCGCCCTCATGACGCATGGCGGCATGGGCTACGCCAAGGAGTACCACGTCGAGCGGCTGCTGCGCGAGAGCTTCATCCCGCGCATCGGCCCCATCACCCCGCAGCTGATGCTGTGCTACATCGCCGAGCGCGTGCTGGGTCTGCCCAAATCCTATTGACGCCTTCGCCCTCAAGCCCACACCCATGAGCGAATTACGCCGCCCCGACCTTCCACCGCACACGCCACGCCCGGCCGGCGCACCGCTCGCGCTCCAGGGTTTGCGCGTGATCGACTTCACGCGCATGCTCGCCGGCCCCTACAGCACCCAGCAGCTGGCCGACTTCGGCGCCGAGGTGATCAAGATCGAAACACCCGGCAAGGGCGACGACGCCCGCCACTACACCACCACGGCGCTGGCCGGCGAGTGCGCCTTCTACCTGAGCACCAACCGCAACAAGAAGAGCATCACACTGGATCTGAAGACCCAGGCCGGCCGCGAAGTGGCGCGCGCGCTGATCGCCGGCGCCGACATCGTGATGGAGAACTTCACCAACGGCGTGATGGAACGCTTCGGCCTCGACTACGCCACCGTGTCCAAGGATCATCCGCGCCTGATCTACTGCGCCATCTCCGGCTTCGGCCGCGACGAGACCACCGAGGTCGCCCGCCGCAGCTACGACGCCATGGCCCAGGCGGCCAGCGGTTTCATGTCGCTCACCGGCGAGCCCGACGGCCTGCCCATGCGCACCACCGTGCCCATCATCGACACCGCCACCGCCATGACGACCACCAGCGCGGTGCTGGCCGCCGTGGTGGCGCGCGAACGCCTGGGCCTTGGCCAGTACGTGGAGGTGGCCTTGATCGACGTGGCCATGGCGTGCCTGACCATGTACGGCATGGCCTACCTCGTCAGCGGCGAGGAGCTGCAGCGCAATGGCAACCGCTCGCCCCAGACCGCGCCCAGCGATGCCTATGGCACCGCGACCGGCCCGATCTTTTTGACCTGCGGCAATGACAGCCTGTTTCGCCGCCTGGCCGGCGCCATCGGACAGCCCGAGCTGGCCGACGACCCGCAGTTTCTGACCAACCCGCTGCGCGTGCGCCACCAGCCCAGGCTGACCGCCCTGCTGACGCAAGTGTTCGCCACCGACACACGCGAGCACTGGGTGCAAAAGCTGTCCGCCGCCGGCGTGCCGGTGGCGCCGGTCAACAGCATCCCCGAGGCCTTCGCCAGCGCCGACGTGCGCCGCCGCGGCATCCTGACCGGCATCCCGCACCCCAAGGCCGGCCTGGTGCCCAACGTGGCGCCGCCGTTTCGCATGAGCCTCACCCCGGCGGCCGACCCGGTCGCGCCGCCGCTGTTGGGGCAGGATAACGAGGACGTGTTCAGGCGCGTGCTCGGTTATGACGCCAGCCGCATCGAAGACCTGGGCAGGCGTGGCGCGTTCGGTCCAGATTTCAAAATGACAACCTAGGAGACGCTCATGAACCTTCTCAAGCTCGCCGCGCTGGCCCTGTCCGCGCTGGCTGCGCCGGCGCCCGCCCTGGCCGCCGATCCCTACCCCACCAAGCCGGTGCGCATCGTCGTGAACTCGTCCCCCGGCGGCCTGACCGACGTCGTCGCGCGTTTGATTTCCATCCGCATGTCGCAGGAGGCCGGGCAGGCGGTCGTCGTCGAGAACCGCTCCAGCGCGGTGGTGGGCATCGACACGGTGGCCAAGGCCCCGGCCGATGGCTACACGGTGGGCGTGTTCGCCAGTGCCCTGTCGAGCCTGCCGGCCCTGGTGTCGAGCCTTCCGTTCAACCCGCAGACCAGCCTGACGCCGGTGGCACTTGTCACCTCGGCGCCGCTGGTGCTCGTCACCTCGAACAGGTCGCAATACCAAAGCGTGCGCGACTACGTCACCGACGCGCGCTCGAACCCGGGCAAGGTGTCGATCGCCTCGGGCGGCAGCGGCACGCTCGGCCACTTGTTGTCGGAGCAGTTCCAGACCGTCACCGGCACCCAGCTCATTCACGTGCCCTACAAGGGCGGCGCACCGGCCATGGCCGACGTGATGGCCGGCCATGTCCCGGTGTTCTTCGACGCCATCGCCACCACCACCCCGCTGGCGCGTGACGGCAAGATCCGCCCCCTGGCCATCGTCAGCGACAAGCGCTCGCCGGCCCTGCCCGATGTACCCACCATGGCCGAGGCGGGCTTTCCGGGTGTGGAAGGTCAGGCCTGGTTCGGCATGTTCGCGCCCGCCGGCACGCCGCCGGACGTCGTCGCCAAGATCAACACCTGGGTCAACCGCGCCCTGCAGTCGCCCGAAGTGCGCGAGCGCCTCACCGGCTTGGGCGCCATCCCTGAGGGTGGCACACCGATGGTGATGGGCGATCTGCTGGGCAAGGAGATCCCCCGCTGGGGCAAGCTGGTGCGTGAGCGGAATATTCCGACCAACTGAAGTCGCGGGCCGCATCGCCTTCAGCGCGAACGCACGCTTGGCACCAGCCGCGAGGTTTCCCTAGCCTGACATGCATGCTATTCTCGTCGCCATGACGGCAAAGAAGTCCAGCACCCATACCAAGGTTCTCAAGACACCCAGAGTCTCGGGCGGGGATCTGTTGCCGACGTCTCGTCCAGACCTCTTCATTGTTCGGGTGGGCACCAAGCCCGTCGTCAAGGCGTCCGCCGATCAGGCGGCCGGCCCCTTGTTGCGCAAGGTAGGTCGCGCACTCGCCAGGCCAGGGGTCTCCCATGAGACGGTGTTCGGCGTTACACCAAAGCGCAACTTCTACGCGTATTCGCTAGATCCCACCGATCCGACGCGCATGGTCCGCGAAGACGCAGCGGGCAACAAGACGGTTGGCCGGATGGCTAACGGCTCTTTCCGCAAGGCCCCCCCGGCAGCTTGAGGCTCAAGAAGCCGCCATCGTTGTCCGCTCTGCTCAAACAAGCAGAGACCGATGCCGACGGCATGCCCTTGGCGTTCGTCGTAGCGGGTCACAATGGCTCGGGCAAGTCCACGCTCTGGTACGACCGGATGTCTCCGGTCCTTCAGCGGCCACTGATCAACGCAGATCGGCTCATCACCTCCATCCTGCCGCCTGCGGACAGCAACGGCCACTTGGTTCCTTGGGCCGCGAAGATGCGCGACGACGATGTCCGGTGGCAAGTACTTGCCCAGGAAGGTGTAGCCGCGTTCACGCAGTTGGTGACGTCCAAGAAGATGTCGTTCGCCTTCGAGACGGTGTTCTCGTACTGGGAGAAGCAGCCGGACGGCAGCTTCAAGTCCAAGATCGAGCTCATCGAAAACCTCCAGCAGGCGGGGTACTTCGTGGTTCTGTTCTTCGTTGGCCTGGCGAACGTGGACATTTCAATGGCTCGCGTCCGTCAGCGCCGAGAGCGGGGTGGCCACGATGTGGACAAGCGCAAGCTCAAGGATCGGTTTCCGCGTACACAGAAGGCCATCGGACATGCGGCGCCGCTGGCTGACATGACCGTCATGTTCGATAACAGCCTGGGCATCGGGCAAGCCTTCCGGGTTTCGCGTGTGCAGAGAAAGAACGCCGTTCTCTTCGACTGCCGCGACCCTCGCTATCACATACCGTCCGATCTTCATATTGCCGCGACCCTCTGGCTGGACCAGGTGGCCGGCAACTTCCCGACGGGGCCGAAAACCTTGCGCGGGAAGTCATTCACGACCGACTGAGCCTGCGGGAGCCCTCGGCCAAGCCCCGTCCTACGCTGGCCCTGGTGATGGGGGTTGGCATGCTGTGGTTGCTACAGGGACCGCAGGGGCCATGAGGCCCCGAAGGCCGGCAAGGTTCTTGGCACGGCGGATGCGCGGCCGAAAGACAGTGTCAGCGGCGCCCCGCCAGATGTTCACGCACTGCGGTGACGTGTTCTCCGACTTTTGAAATTGCCTCGATCAACTCCGCCTCGGTGCACGCGAGCTCCTTGCACCAGTATTGCAGCTCGACGCTGTCCAGAGCATCGATGCGGCCGGGGTCCAGCGGTCGATAGTGAGTCGCAGCGTCTTGCATGTTGTCTCCTCGATTGACGTTGATGGCCTCGGCTTCATGATAGGCCGCCGTGACCCATTCGGGCTATCGCTATTGCTGCTCATCCGCTTCTTTGCGCGTCGGCCTGCGCCCCATTTTTGCCTCCACCAGAGCAGAATATTTCCCAACGCACAGTCAGCCGTGCCGGGCCGACCTGCCACTCGGGGAGACACTGATGCTCACATCGCTGCAAGCCTGCCGCGCCCTTGCCGCCATGGCTGTGGCCGCCTTCCACCTGTCCATCACCATGATGGAGCCGCGCTACGGGGGTCATGGCGTCTTCTACGAGTTCACCGCGCGCGGCTACCTCGGCGTCGATTTCTTTTTCGTCCTGTCCGGATTCATCATCCTGTTCGTACACGCTGGCGACCTCGATCAACCGA
>JAZKDA010000133.1:13557-20232 GCA_040387815.1 Pseudomonadota bacterium
CAGCGTCTGGGTCCTGGCCGCGCCGAGCACCGCAGTTACCCTGGCCACCTATGCCTGGCGCCGGTTTGTCCGCCTGTTTCCGATCTACTGGCTTTACGCCGGCACCTTTGCGCTGCTCATCTATTTAGGCTTCGGGACACAGGCGAAGCTGCCCGACAGTACTGCCGAACTGCTCACCAGCGTGACACTGGTGCGCTTTTCGTCCGAGGTGCTGCCCTTGCCAGTCGCCTGGTCGCTGATCCACGAGCTGGCGTTCTACACCCTGTTCGGCCTTCTCATCCTGAACCTGCGCGCCGGACTCGCCGCGGTGGCGCTCATGGCCATGACCTGTATCGCGCTTTTCCAGTACCCGTCGGAAGGGGCTGAACTGACGGCCTGGCAGACGTACACGGCGGCATACAACCTTTACTTCGTTTTCGGCATGGGGGCCTTTCTGCTGTACCGGCGCGGGGGGCCGGGCTTTGTCGAGACAGCCGCGGGCTTGTGCATTTGTGTGGCCGCTGTCGTGGTGATGTGGCAGGAGGTGCAGTATTTCCAGATGCTCATGGCGATCGGCTTCGCGCTCACGCTGGCCGGCATTGCCAAGCTCGAGCAGACCGGGCGGCTGCGTGCGCCGCGCTGGCTGATCTACATCGGCGATGCGTCCTACTCGCTGTATCTGATGCATTTGGGACTGTCCAGCGTGCTGCTGCGGTTCGCGATGAAGCTGCAGATCTATCCCATGCTCGGTCCCGAACTCACCTATTTGTTGGTTCTGGCTGTGACAGTGGCCCTGGCCTGCATCGCCTATGCCGTGATTGAACGGCCTCTGTTGGGATTGCTGCGGCACGTTCGAGTGCCGCTCGCGGCACGCAAGGCCGGGCCGCGCCCGACTTGACGCAGGCGCGGCGGCGGCCAGCGGCAAGGTTCGGCGCCGCCAGCGGCCTCGCGATGTCCAGCATCCCGCCCTGATAGGAAAACCCTCGATTGCGGCTGTTGTGTTCGCTACCGCACGGAACCGGAAAAGCAAAACCCTTACTGTCCAGTCACTCGCACAGTGCGAGGGGGAAAAAATCCATGCTTTATACGATCGCCGTTGTCCTTCTCATCCTGTGGGCCCTCGGTCTTGTCACCTCCATGACCGCCGGTGGGCTGATCCATGCCCTGCTGGTCATCGCCATCGTGGTCGTGCTGCTGCGGGTGATCAGTGGCCGCAAGGTCCTCTAACCAACGCTGGCAGCCGCCTTTTTCCGTGTTTCCAAATCAGAAATGAGCCTCCTATGAAATCAATCGTCAAAACCCTGTTCGCTGTCTCCGCCCTGGCCCTTGCGGCCCAGGCCTCAGCGCAGATCACCTTCCATGAACACGAGAACTTCCAGGGCCGCTCGTTCACGTCGGAGCAGCGGCTGGGCAACTTCGACCGCGCCGGCTTCAACGATCGCGCCTCCTCCGTGGTGGTGGTCGGCCAGCGCTGGGAGGCTTGCGAGGAGAGGCGCTTCGAGGGCAACTGCAAGGTGCTGCGCCCGGGCCAGTATCCGTCGCTGACGGCGATGGGCCTGAACGACCGCATCACCTCGGTGCGTCCGATCGCAGCCAACGAGCGCGTGGCCGACGCCGACTACGCGCCGCTGCCCGTGGTGGCCAATGACTACCGCCGCCGCCGCAATGAGCGCCTGTTCGACGCCGATGTGACCTCGGTTCGCGCCGTGGCCGGCACGCCCGCCCAGCGCTGCTGGATGGAGCGTGAGCAAGTTGCCGTCCAGCCGCAGCCGGTGGCCCAGCAACAGCAGGCGGGCTGGAACATTCCGGGGGCCGCCATCGGCGCGGTCATCGGCGGCATCCTGGGTCATCAGGTCGGCGGCGGCAGCGGCAAGCAGATCGCCACGGTCGGTGGTGCTGTCGGAGGCGCCGCGCTGGGTGCCCAGTACGGCCGCAACGACCAGCCGGTGCAACAGGCGCAGGTCGCACCCGTCACGCAAGACGTGCGCAAGTGCGACAGCAACGCGGCCGTGGCCGTCCCTGCTTATTGGGACGTGACCTACAACCATCGCGGCACCGAGCACCGCGTCCAGATGGCCAACCCTCCCGGGCGGACCATCATGGTCAACCGCAACGGCGAGCCGCGCGCCTGATCGCACATGGGCCGCTTGCGGCCAGTCAGAGCCGTTCCCGGGCGGCCATCGGTGAGACCATGGTGATTTGATCAACGCCCCCGCGCCGGATCTTGTGTCGCGTCGGGCGGCCCGGTAACGTCGGACTCACCATGGCAACTTTCGAAATCCTTCTGGCGCTCGTCGGGTTCTGCGTGGTGCTCGCGCTCGTGGCGCAGCGCCTGAACCTTCCGGTCGCGGTGCCGCTGGTGCTCGGCGGTATGGGCCTGGCCTTGGTGCCGGGCCTGCCTGTCGTCGAGCTCAACCCCGAGCTCGCGTTGGCGCTGTTCCTGCCGCCCTTGCTGCAGGCCAGCGCCTACCGGACCGACTGGCCAGCGTTTCGCTCCAACCTGCGTCCGATCCTGCTGCTGGCGGTCGGGGCGGTGTTCTTCACGGCCGCGTGTGTCGCCATCGTCGCCAAGGCGATGGTGCCCTCGTTACCCTGGTGGGCGGCCATCGCCCTGGGCGCGATCGTCGCGCCTCCGGATGCGGTGGCGGCGGCGTCGGTCTTGAAGCAGTTCCGGCTTCCCAGACGCATCGTCGTGGTGCTCGAAGGCGAGAGCTTGATCAACGACGCGTCGTCCCTCGTGCTGTACCGGTTCGCGGTAGCGGCCGTCGCCGCTGGCGTAGCGAGTTATGGCCTGGGCGCCCTCCAGCTGGTCGGCATGTCGATCGGCGGCGCGCTGGTCGGCTGGTTGACCGGCCGTGCGGCGATGTGGCTTTTCAAGCGGATCAACGACACGCTGCTCGACATCACCGTGAGCCTGCTGGCCGGCTTTGGCGCCTATCTGGCGGCCGAGGCCGTGCATGCCTCGGGCGTGCTGGCGGCGGTCGCCTGCGGAATGGTGCTCGGGCGCCAGCAGCATGCCGAGTTCACGGCCAAGACGCGGCTGGAGATGAACGCGGTGTGGGCCTTCGCCGAGTTCCTGCTGGCCAGCCTGGTGTTCATGCTGATCGGGCTGCAGCTGCGCGGCATCATCGAACGGCTGTCGGAATACGACCCCTGGCGGCTGGCACTGCTGGGCGCGGCGGTATCGGCGACCGTGATCGGCAGCCGCTTCGTCTGGGTCTTTCCGACCGCCTGGTTGCCCCACGTGCTGTCAAAGCGCGTCCGCGAAGCCAATCCGATGCCGCCCCTGCGCCATCTCACAGTGCTGTCCTGGGCCGGCATGCGCGGCGTGGTCAGCCTGGCCGCTGCCTTGGCCCTGCCCACGCAGTTTCCGGGCCGGGACATCATTATTTTCCTGGCCTTCTGCGCGATCTTCGCGACCCTTGTGCTGCAGGGGACCACCTTGGGTTGGGTGGTGCGCAAACTCGGCGTGGTCGAGGAAGAACCTTCGATTGCCGAGCCCGAAGCGACGCAGGCCCGCGCCGAGATCGCCGAGGCCGCGCTCGATGCTGTCAGGACCCATCTCGATGGCAACGCACAGACCGGGCACGCGCAGGCCGCCGCCGAGCTGGTCGAGGAGTACGAAGAACGCGCCGAGCGAGCCAGCCTGGTGGGCCAGGACGCGCAGACGCACGGCCGCAAGCTCGAAGCCCAGCAGCGGCTGAGGCTCGTGGCGATCGATGCGGCACGCCAGAAACTGGCCGCGCAGACCGACCAGATCGAAACCGAGACCCACCGCGCGCTCGGCGAAGAACTGGACCTGGAGGAGCAGCAGATCCGGCGGGCGCTTGGCGAGCAAGCCTGAGCAGCCCACTACCGGGCCCCACACATTGCTCAGTAAACCCCGAGCGCCAAGCCCGCGGCCAGCGCGGCGCCCAATTCTCGGCACTTCGCAAGGTCGGCGGCGTCGATCTGCTTGGGCCGTGCGATGTCTTGCGGGGTCTGTGCATGGGTGCACACGATCAATGCCGGCGCGACCGCGCGCAGCCGCCAGCCGGTGGCGATGCGCTCGACTTGCCGGGCGGCGTTCTGGCCATCGCTGCCGGCACAGACCATCAATGCGTAGGGCCGGCCGTTCACCCGATCGAGCGCCGGGTAGTAGCAGCGGTCGAAAAAGTCCTTCATCAGCCCGGCCATCGAGGCGAGGTTTTCTGGCGTGGCGAACACATAGCCGTCGGCACTGAGCACATCCTCGGGCTGCGCCTGCGGCGCATGCAGCAAACGCACCTGTACACCCGATTCGTCGCGCGCGCCCTCGGCGGCGGCCAGTGCCATCTGCTCTGTGCCGCCCGTCATGGTGTGATAGACCACCAAAAGCGTCTTGTGGGTCATGCCGCCCAGCATAGCGGCCGTTGCGGCAAGGCTGCCAGAATGCATGAATGCTGCTGAATACGACCCTGCGCGACCAGGTGCGCGCCCACCTCGCCGCTTTCCCGGTCCGCCGACTGCCGCTGGGTACCCAGCGCGCCGCCGCGGTGGCGCTGGCCCTGATCGAGGAAGGCGAAGGGGCCGCGCTGCCGGGAATGCCGGCGCATAGCGAGTGGAGCCAGCGCGCCGCCCTGCTGCTGACACGGCGCGCCGCGCGCTTGTCGAGCCACGGCGGACAATGGGCACTGCCCGGTGGCCGCATCGATCCGGGTGAGACGCCGCAACAGGCGGCGCTGCGCGAAATGCATGAGGAAGTGGGGCTGGCCCTCGGCGCCAGCGACATTCTCGGAACGCTCGACGATTACGCCACCCGCTCCGGCTACGTCATCACCCCCGTCGTCGTGTGGGCCGGCAGTGCGCGGACCCTTCAGCCCTGCGAAGACGAGGTGGCCAGCGTGCACCGCATCCCGGTGACGGAGTTCCAGCGGGCCGACGCACCGATGCTGGACCTCTCGGAAGAGCCCGGGCGCGAGGTGCTTCGCATGCCGGTGGGCGTCAGCTGGATCGCCGCACCTACCGCGGCGATCCTGTACCAGTTCAGCGAAGTGTGTATCCGGGGGCGGGGCACACGGGTTGCGCACTTCGATCAGCCGAAGTTCGCGCGGCGTTAGCGACGTTCAGCGCGCGGGAGCGCCGGCCGCGATATGCAATTCACCGGCCAGCGGCTGTCATGGGTTCACTCCGCCGTCGTGGGGTCGATGATGGAGCCTACCCGCATGATGCTGGTGACCGGAAAGCCGCCCTTGGCCCCGTGCTCGCGCACCAGATCCTCGTTCGGCGCGATGTAGACGCAGTGGATGGCGTTGCCGGTGACGTAGCTATGCTGCCACTGGATCTCGGGGCCGAGCTCGCTGAGCACGCCACAGGACTTCTGCGAAATCACGCGCAGCTGCTCGGGGGTCATGCTGCCAGCGCCGGGGAGTTGGCGCTCAATGAGGTACTTGGGCATGGTGTTCTCCTGTGAACAATGGTTGTGGGTTATTCCACGGGTTTATGATGCGATCGCCTGGGCGGTACGTCTTCGCAGGTCTTCCTGATTTGATGACCGATACTCCGGCGCGGCCCGAAAGGAGCTTTGCCGTGGATGTGCTGTCCGATGTCTTGCAGACCGTGCGCCTCCAAGGCGCCCTGTTCCTCAATACCGAGTGCCACGAACCGTGGTGCATGAACGTGCCCAAAGGCAGCGACATCGCGCCGCTGCTCAACCCTGACGCAGCTTCGGTGACCATCTGCCACACGCTGCTCGAGGGCCGCTGCTGGATCCAGGCGGAAGGGGGTGAGCAGGTCGAGCTGCGCACCGGCGACGTGGTGGCCCTTCCACACGGCGACGCGCACATGATCGGCAGCGGTTTGCACCACGCGCCCGTGCACATCGACGACGCGGTGCAGGTGAAAGCGCCCGAGCTCAAGCCCCTGCGCTATGGCGGTGACGGCGACCGCTGCCTGCTGGTATGCGGCTGGTTCGCTTTCGACAAGGACGTGCCGAATCCGATCGTCCAGGTGCTGCCGCGCGTGTTCCGCGCGAGCGTGGGTCAACGGCCCGCCGGACCCTGGCTGCAGCAATCGATCCGCTACGCGCTGGCCGAAGCCGCAGCGGGCCAGCCTGGCGCCAGCGCGGTCGCTACCCGCGTCGCCGAGTCGCTGTTTGTCGAGATGCTGCGTGCCTATGTGGAGACCCTGCCGCCGTCGCATCCCGGATGGCTCGCCGGGCTGCGCGACCCCCAGGTTGGCAAGTGCCTGGAGCTGATGCATGCACGGCCCGGCCATGATTGGTCGGTAGACGCCCTCGCCGACGAAATCCATGTCTCCCGTAGCGTGCTGGCGCAGCGCTTTACCGACTTCGTTGGCGTGCCGCCCATGCAATACCTCAAGCGCTGGCGGCTCGCCACCGCCGCCCGCCTGTTGCGTCAGGGCCGCGTGAACATCGGGCGGATCATCGACCAGGTTGGATACGAATCCGAAGCCGCCTTCAGCCGCGCATTCAAGAAGGAGTATGGCGTGGCACCGGGGCAGTGGCGCAGCGGGGCGCGGGCCTAGTGTCCCTCATCCTGCCGGCGCACCATCACATGCGTGGCGCGCTCGCCCGGTACCACCTGCGCGACCTCATAGCCCAGCGCGCGCATGTCCAGGCCGTGCCACAGGTTTTCGCCGGCGCCCAGGAACACGCGCCCCACGGCGATGTGCATCTCGTCGATCAGGCGTTGGCGAAGATACTGTTGAATGACGTTT